>JAFLUW010000020.1 GCA_022508615.1 Prevotellaceae bacterium
TATAACCGCCCATGGCTATCATGCCATAGCCAAAACGCTGGCTCGCTATATAGAGAATAGCACAGTAGAGCCTACCGAAGAATTTGAGCAACGCTATGAAATGATTAATGCGCGTCAGGCTTTGGGAAATGTGATTACGCGTAGTTACGTTGTCGACGGAGGCTCGACCACAGGTACATACCGAATTGATGCGGTCAATGCGCTCAGAGAAAAGCGAGCCGATATGTATGCTATGCTTAACAAGCCTGACGCGACGCCCGAACAGATTTTAGCGATGGCAGAAGAGTTGGATTCGCCCCTGCCGCTCAATCAACCTGTTTCCGGCAAGTATTATCATATCGTTACGGTGCGTGGCAACAGAATTGTAAATGTCGACGGAATCAACGGACTTTGCAGCACACCTGAAAATAATGTGGATATGCACCGCGACAATACGCAATGGCAATTAGTGAAGCGGGCAGATGATACATGGAATATCATCAACCGAAAAGACGGTCTGTATCTTACGCCCGACATTACGGTTTCTGCCGATGAACCTAAACAAGGCTGGCGTTTCGGTGACGCCACACGCGAAGGAAAATACGTCCTTATCTCCGGGACAAATGTGCAACTCAACGAACTCGGTACGGGTACGCTTATAAATTGGGGCTTCAACTCGCCGCCCTCGCCCAATGACTTTAACTATGCCGACGAAGGTTGCTGTTTTTCCCTCATAGAACTCCCCGATGACTACGAGCATTATTCGCCGGAAAACACCGTCACCACAACCATTCCCTTAGGCTATGACGAAAAGAACCGTTTCACCTATAAAGTCACCTGCAAGCGTGACGACCAGCCCTTGGCCGAGGGCGTAACCAAGAATTGGGTTTATGCCGGCGGGGTAAATACGCTATGGCGTCTCTACGAACGTGAAGACGGCGACTTCAACATTCAGAACACCGTCACGAACAACTACCTGAATCCGGAAAACACTCATGTTAATTATAACCAGTTTTTGACAACCGCCGATATTCCGGCCAAAGGGTGGAAACTTGTCCCCGAAGGCGACTATTATCTGATTATCTCAGATAAGGTTCAGCTTAACATGATGACAAAAGCATATGAATATCGTTTCATCAATTGGGGATATGGAATCAATGGGTCGACCTCATATACAACCAATGACGACGGATGTCTATTCCGATTCTATGGAGAAGGGACAGTTTCCGAAACTCCGGTAGAGCGTATTACTTTGAACAAAACCGAAATCACACTCATCGAGGGCGAAACCGAACAGCTCGACGCAGTTGTCTCTCCAACCGATGCCACAGACCAATCCGTCTTGTGGAGTTCTGACAACGAATCTGTAGCAACAGTTGCCGACGGATTGGTAACGGCCATTGCATCCGGCAGTGCAACCATTACGGCAGTTTGTGGCGGCAAGCAGGCAACCTGTATTGTTACCGTGAACGACATCCATACATCTATTGATGAGATTCGAGATGATAATGATGTTGTTCGTTACTACGACATGAGCGGTCGCCGTCTGCTTCATGCCCCGAAAAGAGGCCTTTATTTCTCTATTTCATCATCATCTGCCAAACTCCATTTGGCAAAATAAATAACGACTTTTACTTGCGATCACATAAAAAACTGATTTCACTTGGTAATTTCCTTATACCGATAAACTAACCATAATTTTATGAGGGCGTATCACAAAAATGATACGCCCTCATTGTTTTCTTAAAGTAGTTAAACGTGCATTTTCCGCTTTTCGTCTGTTTGTTCTCGTCCTGTAAAATAGTAACTTTGCGCCGTCAAAGGATTGCAGGCCGCATTTTTCTGCCTGCTTTTTCTAACCAATAAGATTTCAGCAATGAAAACGAATGCAGTCCTTCTTATTCTCCTGTCAGTCCTTAATCTGTCGACAACTATGGCACAAGAAAAAGTAAAACAAACCGCCGGGCGCGAGCAGCTCGGCACCTTCGCTCCCCAATTCGCGGAGCTTAACGACGATGTCCTCTTTGGCCAGGTGTGGAGCCGCACCGACCGCCTCGGTCTGCGCGACCGCAGCCTCGTCACCCTCACTGCGCTTATCAGTCAGGGGCTTACCGACTCTTCCCTCCTTTATCATTTGCAGACGGCCCGCCAGAACGGCATCACGCGAACCGAAATTTCCGAAATCATCACACACATTGCCTTCTATGCCGGCTGGCCGAAGGCCTGGGCCGCGTTCCGTATGGCCAAAGACGTCTGGACCGACGATGTTGCAGCCGACGATGCCCGCGCGGCCTTTCAGCGCGAAATGATTTTCCCCGTCGGCGAGCCCAATACGGCCTATGCCCGCTACTTTACGGGCCGCAGCTATCTGGCTCCCGTGTCTTCCGAACAAGTTTCGTTCGTCAACGTGACGTTCGAACCCGGTTGTCGCAACAACTGGCACATTCATCACGCCGCCGAGGGCGGCGGACAGATGCTTGTCTGCGTGGCCGGCCGCGGTTGGTACCAGGAAGCCGACAAGCCCGCCCGTGCGTTGCGTCCGGGCGACGTCGTACACATCTCTGCCGGTGTGAAACACTGGCACGGTGCGGCTGCCGACAGCTGGTTCGCCCATCTGGCTTTCGAAATCGCCGGCCGCGACGTTTCCAACGAGTGGCTCGAGCCCGTCAGCGACGAAGAATACGCCCGACTTGCTGATAAATAAGCCCGAAGCAGTCCGAAATATCGCGCCGGCACGCCTTTGCTGAAAAGACGTGCCGGCGCATTTTTTTTCGCTCCTGCCACGGGCCGCGCAACGCTGTGCCGTTCGGTCGCAAGGCCGCATTTCTCTGTCGCAGAGTCGTGTTGCTCACTGCCGGACAAGCCATGCGGCCAGCAGATACAGCGCCGCCGCCCACTGCACCAGCAACGCCAGCGGCACACCGAGCCGAAATTTCAAGTGACGCGTCTTGTGGCGGAACACATGCATGCCTGCCAGCGCGCCCGTCGCGCCGCCCAGCAAGGCCACGCCCATCAGCGTGCGTTCGCGTACGCGGCGGCGCCCTTTGCGGGCCAGCGTTTTGTCCCGGCCGTAGAGAAAAAACGCCGCCGCGTTGATTGCGACAGCCGTAACGGCTGTCGCCGCGAGGCAGGGGCTTCCGACGAGAAAGTTGCAGAGCGTTGCGGTCATGTTTTTCGGTGTCAGTCGTTTCGGGAAGAGGCATTTTTGTCGTTAATCCTGCCCGACGGTGCGGCAGGCCGTTTCCGGCGTATATTTTCCGGTCGCCGGCGGCTTCGGGCCCGCTTCCGGCGGTGAATATAGCGGATATTTTCGGTTCTGCCGGTCGGCTGCGAGAAAAGATTTCTTATTTTTGTCGCAATGACTGCGACCTGTTTGCTCCGATGGCCCGTGCGCGTGGTGCGCTGGCTGCGCCGTGTACGCCGGCGTTGCGGCTACGGCGTGCATTCGCCCTATGCCTTTTCGTTTATCACCGGCGTCGTCTACAACACTTCGGCCTACTACGCCTATGCTCCCTTGTCGCGCTTGCGCTCCCCGCGGTTGCGGTGCAAGGACTTGCGGTTTGTGTTCCGGCTGGCCGATTTCAGCCGTGCCCGCCGCGCTGCCGTGCTCACTGCGCCTGACGAAGCGCTGCGGGCCTACCTGACGGCGGGGCGGAAGTCGGCGCAATGGACGTTTTCCTCGGATGCCGGCGCGCCGCCCGAGGCCGACGGAGCCGGTTTCGTTTATGCCGACGCGACGATAGCCGGCTGGGCGGCGTGGACGACGGCCTGCATGGACGCGGCCTGCGAGGGAGCGGTCGTCGTCGTGCGCGGAATAGGCCGTTCGCGGCAGTCGCGGGCGGACTGGCGGCAGTTGTGCGCCGGCCGGCGCGGCGGAATCTCGTTCGACCTGCACGATTTCGGCATTTTCTGCATGGAAAGCCGCCTTTTCCGCCAGGACTACGTTGTCAACTATTTTTGATTTTCCTGCGGGTGGGGCTGACATTGCGTTCCGGGGCTGCGGCGGGCGACGAGGCGGCAGCGAAGTTCACGATTTTCCCGCGAACGCGATGCCTGCGGAAGGAAAGATTAAGGAAACTTTAACATTTCAGAGGCTTGTACAATGCCGTGTTTTCGTCCGCCAAAATCTTTGGACGAAAATACGCGATTCTTTCGGCATTATGCCGGAATGAGGTTATGTAGTTGTGCATAAGTGTGTTGGGTTGCCCGGTTGCGAAAAACCGGCACGTCTTTCGGGCAAAAAATGACGCTTAACGGCCGATTTTTGCCCGTATGGAGTCGAAAAAAATCGCGGAAAAGTGAAAACTAACAGGGAGAAAGTTGAAACTAACGCCGCGTTAGTTCAAAATTATGCCGCGAAAGTTGCTCGAAACGCCTTGCGAAGTGACGCTTAACGGCTGTTTCGAAAGAAAACTCGGTCTGAAATCGGCGTACTCCGCCACGTTCGGACGCGGGGTAGGGCGATGCGGTTTTCGGCAGCTGTTCCGGCTTGCGGGAAGTGGCGCTTGCGGGCGCCGATGCAGCCGTCGGGAAGCGCAATCGGGCCGGAAGGCCGGCGTTTTGCAAACAAACAGTCCGCAGAAACTTGTCGGAAAAGTTTCTGCGGACTGCTTGTCTGCAATTACGGGGCGCAAGCCCGCGCTTCCTCTGCCTGAGTCCGGGCTTGCACCCCGTCGGCCGCCGTTTCCGCCGCGCAGTCTGTTTGCGTCGCCGCAGCCGGAGGGAGAAAGGCCGCGGCGCTCAGCCCAGACAGGCCAGCACGTTGCGCTCGATGCGCGCAGCGGCGTTTTCGCCGGGCGTACGCTCGAAGTGCTCGCCCGTGATGCATTCGTAGAGCTCGATGTAGCGCTCGGAGATGCGCTCGACAATCTCGGGAGTCATTTCCGGAACGGTCTGTCCCGCTTTGCCCTGAAATCCGTTCTCCATCAGCCATTCGCGCACGAACTCTTTCGACAACTGACGCTGCGGCTCGCCGGCAGCGAAGCGTTCGGCGTAGCCCTCGGCGTAGAAGTAGCGCGAGGAGTCGGGCGTGTGGATTTCGTCCATCAGGCAGATTTCGCCGCCCTGCTTACCGAATTCATACTTCGTGTCGACAAGTATCAGGCCGCGCGAGGCTGCAATCTCCGTGCCGCGGGCAAAGAGGGCCAAAGCGTAGCGCTCGAGCGTTTCGTACTCGTCGGGCGTGGCCAGTCCGCGTTCCAGTATTTCGGCTTTCGAGATATCGGCGTCGTGTTCGCCGATTTCGGCCTTCGTGGTGGGTGTGACGATGGGTTGGGGGAACTTTTCGTTCTCGCGCATGCCTTCGGGCAGCCGCACGCCGCAGATTTCGCGCACGCCGCTGCGATAGGCGCGCCACGCGCTGCCGCAAAGATAGCCGCGCACAATCATTTCGATGGGGAAACCCTCGCAGGCCACGCCCACAGTGACCATCGGGTCGGGCGTAGCGCGCTTCCAGTTGGGGCAAATGTCGGCCGTGGCGTCGAGAAATTTGGCTGCAATCTGATTGAGCACCTGTCCTTTGAACGGAATGCCCTCGGGCAGCACCACATCGAAGGCCGAGATGCGGTCGGTGGCCACCATGACGAGGCGGTCGCCTAAGTTATACACGTCGCGCACCTTGCCGTGGTACACGTTTACTTGTCCGGGAAAGTGGAAATCGGTTTTTGTTAAAGACATGGGGTGGAATTTTGAAATGAATGCGGACCGGCCGTGGCGCGGCCCTTGAAGATGGCTGCAAAAATACGAAAAGCGGCTGAATATGTGCGTCTACGGGCTGAAAAATGCGCGCCGGATTGTGCGCCGGTCGGCATAAAAATGCTATCTTTGCCTGCATATGAAAAAACCGTCTGGAAGAAAGGCGTTTTTCCTTGTTTTCGTCGTTGCGACCGGCTTGCTCGCTGTGATTAAGGCCGTGTGGCCGGAATGGACGCAGCCGTTTCGCTTCGGCAGCCGCGAGACGGTGCATGCCGAAGCGCGGGCCGACAGCGTGATGCAGGCGGCGGCGCGGGCCGACAGCCTGATGTTCGTCCGCGAGCGGCCCGTGCGGCTGATCGACGGGCAGGGACGCGAGGTGAAACACCGCGTGACGAGCGTTTCGGACTTCGATACGTGCTTCCCCGACCTCAACGATGTGCAGTTGGCCACGGCTTCGCGCCTCGGATGCGGCGTCTGCGCCGACCGCGCCGAAGCCGAGCGCCGCAAGGCCGACCTTGTCTACATCGGACTCAGTCCTTACTATGACGTGCGGCCGCTCAGCCACTCGGTGCCCTATCTCGTGCCGCGCGCTGCGCGTCTGCTCGACGCCATAGGCCGCGCCTTTATGGACTCGTGCGCAGTCAAGGGCTTCCCGATGCACAAAATGCAGGTGACATCCGTGTTGCGCACCGAGCACGACGTTGAGCGTTTGCGCCGGCATAACGGAAATGCTTCCGACCAGAGCTGTCATCGCTACGGCACGACGTTCGACATCAGCTATAACTTTTTCTCGCGCGTGCAAGATCCCGATGACGCGCCGCAACCCGAAACATGGGGCGTGACGCTCAAGAGTATTCTTTCCGAAGTGCTCGAAGATTTCCGTCAGGAGGGGCTTTGTTACGTCAAGTTCGAGCGGAAGCAGTCTTGTTTTCACATCACGGCGCGCTGACAGGCCGTTTCGAAGTTCTATCGGCCTTCCTGAATAAATTATGTGTTAATGAAATAAAATATGATATTAGAAGGCCAAAATTTAGTCGACACTTTAAACTCAAAGTGTAAAGGTGCAAAGAAGCGTATTTGGATTGCATCTCCGTTTATAGGCAATTTAAAAGATGTAAAAAGAATAATCGGAGATATTTGGATGCAACCAGATATAGATTTTAGAATATTGACCGATGCCTTACATGGTTTTATAAAGAAAGACACATTTGAGACGATAAAATCGTTATCGTGTATCCGCTCATTAGATAGTATTCACGCTAAAATCTATATTGTAGATGATTGGTGTCTTATTACTTCTGCCAATCTTACGAGGACGGCATTCTCTAAAAGATATGAAATAGGGACGGTCGTTGAAGAATCTGATTTTGAGAATGTCGAATCTGTTTATAATGAATGGTGGAATATTGCTATACCGGCTAATAGGAAAGTACCGTCGGCACAATCAAGAAATTATGAAGAGGATGCTGGTTGGAAAGAGAAATGGAAACTACCGAAACATACAGAATCAAAAGCAAACACCTATCTGCTATCCTGTAAAATGTATAAAGAATTTGCGGCTATTTACGAAGAAGTAACAGGACGCAATCAGGCTATGGTAAATGATGGCTTTACCATATATCAAGAGGTGGATTTTTTCTTTAATTATTTGTATCATCATCATCCCGATACGCCTTCGAATAAATTAAAAAAATGCAGAATAATAAATGACGAGAAAAGACGAGATGAGATACGAAAGTATTTTAAAGAAATGGAATATGATTCAAAATGTAATAAATATCGTGTAATAAAGTCTAAGAATATTCGTAAGATACTATCACCCCAAAGAATAGATGATATTACCCTTGAAGATGTAGACGAAGTAATAAACAGTTTACACTGCTATGATAGTTATAAATGGAATAAAAAGTTTTTCTTAGAAAAAAATAAGATAGATGAAATTAAATCTACTTGGAGAAATCTGTTGCATTCTGACAGTATAGGTTCTGACAAAATAGACAAAGCTGTAAAAGAGTTGAGATATTGGGGGCAGGCTTCTGCAAAAGAACTAATAGGCTGGTATTATCCCCGAAAATATCCGATAATGAACAGAAATTCAAATTCAGGTATGAGGTTTTTTGGATATGATATAAAGTAGGGAAAGCCTACTTTATATCATATCTCTGATTTTCCCTTGATTACTCCCACTCGATCGTCGAAGGCGGCTTCGACGAGATGTCATAGCAGACGCGATTGACGCCCCGCACGTGGTTGATGATGTCGTTCGACACTTTTGCCATGAATTCGTAGGGCAGATGCGCCCAATCGGCTGTCATGGCGTCCGTGCTGGTTACGGCACGCAGGGCGACAGCGCGTTCGTAGGTGCGCTCGTCGCCCATTACGCCCACGCTTTTCACCGGCAACAGCACGACGCCGGCCTGCCACACCTTATTATATAGCGTTTCACCGTCCTCACACGTCCATTCGCGCAGGCCGCGAATGAAAATGTCGTCGGCATCTTGCAGAATGCGCACCTTCTCGGGCGTGATGTCGCCCAGAATGCGCACCGCAAGGCCCGGTCCGGGAAAGGGGTGGCGCGTGATGAGATGCTCGGGCATGCCCATTTCGCGGCCCACGCGGCGCACTTCGTCCTTGAACAGCCATTTCAGCGGCTCGCAGAGCGAAAGGTTCATCTCTTTGGGCAGTCCGCCCACGTTGTGGTGGCTCTTGATTACCTTGCCCGTAATGTTGAGGCTCTCGATGCGGTCGGGATAAATCGTTCCCTGCGCCAACCAGCGCGCGTCGGTGATTTTGCGCGCCTCGGCCTCGAACACATCGATAAAGCCCTTGCCGATTATCTTTCGTTTGCGCTCCGGCTCGTCGACGCCCGCGAGTTCGGCGAAAAATTTAGCCGAAGCGTCCACGCCGATTACGTTGAGCCCGAGGCATTCGTAGTCGTGCAGCACGTCGCGGAACTCGTTTTTGCGCAACATGCCGTGGTCTACGAAGATGCAGGTCAGCTTGTCGCCGATGGCCTTGTTCAGCAATACGGCCGCCACGCTCGAATCCACGCCGCCCGAAAGGCCGAGAATCACGCGGTCGTTGCCGAGCTGCGCGCGCAGTTCGGCCACCGTGCTCTCTACGAACGATGCGGGGCTCCAGTCTTGGTGCGAGCCGCAAATGTCGACCACGAAGTTGCGCAACAGTTGCGTGCCGTCGGTCGAATGAAACACTTCGGGGTGGAATTGCACGCCCCAGAGCCGCTCGTCGCCCTGTCCCTGATAAGCGGCAAAGCGAACTTTGTCCGTCGAGGCGATGCAGCGGAACCCTTCGGGGATAGCCATAATCGTATCGCCGTGGCTCATCCACACCTGCGAGTTCTCCTGCAAACCGCGCAGCAGCGGGTTCTCCCTTTCAAAGGTCGTGAGGTTGGCCCGTCCGTATTCGCGCGACGGCGCAGGCTCTACCTTTCCGCCATACGTCTGCGCCATGTATTGCGCGCCGTAGCAGATGCCCAAAATGGGCAGCCGGCCGCGAATTTTCGAGAGGTCTACGCGAAAAGCCTCGGGGTCGTAGACGCTGTAAGGCGAGCCCGAGAGAATTACGCCGATGACCGAATCGTCGTCGTGCGGAAACTTGTTGTAGGGAAGGATTTCGCAGAAAGTGTCGAGTTCGCGCACACGACGGCCTATGAGTTGCGTGGTCTGCGAGCCGAAGTCGAGAATGATGATTTTCTGTTGCATCGTGTTTGTGTGCTTATAATTATAATGGGGAGCCGCTTTCGCCGTCCGGACGCCGGACGACAGCGCAAAGTTACAATTTTCGGCGCAGAAAGTCCCATGAGGCCGGCGATGAAATTGGGCCGTCGCGGAAAAATGCCTAACTTTGCGCGCGGCGGAGGCCCGTCTCCGCCCGGTCAGTCCCCAACGGGCCTTCGCCGGCCCGTAGTTTTGCAAAAATCATGGCACAAAAACCTGCAATACCCAAAGGAACGCGCGACTTCTCGCCTGTCGAGACCGCGCGCCGCAACTATATTTTTTCTACTATCCGCGATGTTTACGCGCTCTACGGCTTCCGCCAAATCGAAACGCCTGCAATGGAAAATCTCTCCACGCTCATGGGCAAATATGGCGAAGAAGGCGACAAACTCCTGTTCAAAATTCTCAATTCGGGCGACTTCACGCGCTCGCTTCCGGCCGAAGCCCTCGCTTCGGAGAGCCCGCAGCGGCTCGCCGCGCGCCTCTGCGAGAAAGGCTTGCGCTACGATCTGACGGTGCCCTTCGCCCGCTACGTCGTGCAGCACCGCGACGAGCTGCAACTGCCCTTCAAGCGCTATCAGATACAGCCCGTGTGGCGCGCCGACCGCCCGCAAAAGGGCCGCTACCGCGAGTTCTATCAGTGCGACGCCGATGTCGTAGGCTCCGACAGCCTGCTCAACGAGGCCGAGTTGGTGCAAATCGTCGACGAAGTCTTTTCGCGGCTCGGTATCCGCGTGGCTGTCAAGATTAACAACCGCAAAATCCTCTCCGGCATTGCCGAACTCATCGGCGCGCCCGAGAAAATCGTCGACATCACCGTGGCCATCGACAAGCTCGACAAGATAGGCCCCGACGGCGTGCAGGCCGAACTGCTGGCATCGGGCCTTTCGGCCGAAGCGCTCGAACAACTGCAACCTATCCTCGCCCTCACGGGCACAAACGCCGAGAAACTCGCCGCCATGCGCCGCGTGCTCGCCGCTATTCCCGCGGGACTGAAAGGCATCGACGAGGTAGAAGCCGTGCTCGCCCTTGTCGAAGACGGCGACGGCCTGCGCAACGCCGTCGAGCTCGACCTGACGCTGGCCCGCGGCCTGAACTACTACACGGGCTGCATCTTCGAAGTCAAAGCCCTCGACTTTCCGATAGGCAGCATCGCGGGCGGCGGCCGCTACGACAACCTTACGGGCATCTTCGGCCTGCCCGGGCTGAGCGGCGTGGGCATCTCCTTCGGCGCCGACCGCATCTACGACGTGCTTGCGGGCCTCGATCTCTTCCCCGCTTCGGCCGAGAGCGCCACGCAGTTGCTATTCATCAACTTCGGTGCGGCCGAAGCGGCGCACTGCCTGCGTTTGGCCGCCGCGATGCGCCGCCGCGGCATCGCCACCGAGGTCTATCCCGACGCCGTGAAGATGAAGAAACAAATGGCCTACGCCAACGCCTGCGGCGTGCCCTATGTGGCGCTCGTTGGCGCCGACGAGATGCGCGATGGCCTCGTCTCGCTCAAAAACATGACCACCGGCGAGCAGCAGATGCTCACGACCGAGGCCGTGGCCGACCTTTTGGCGGCCGTTGCAAATGATTAGTTTTCAGCAGCGCCCGCAAGACAGAAACTAAGTCCGAGTAAGTTTGAATTAAGTCTGAGTAAGTTCAAACTAACTCAGACTTAGTTTTTGCTAACCGGCCGATAGTTTTCCGTCGGCCGGCGCAAGGCTTCCATAGTGGCTGTGCAGGAGCCCCGATTCGAAAAAAATATGTAACTTTGTCGGCATGACACGCACGCTACTCCTCGCCCTCTGGCTCTTTGCCCTCGGCCTTGCGGCCCAAAGTCAGCCCGGCGTCGCGCCCACGATGACTTACGTCGACGCCGACGGCTTCGAACAGACCGAAACGGCCTACGACGGGCCCGCACCGCTCACCGTGACGTTCAGCGCAAACCCCGAAAATTCCGGAACGTGGACGCCGCGCTACGAATGGCGCTTCACGCGCGAAGGACAGGAGACGCCCTTTCTCGTGCGCTACGACGAAACGACGCAATACACCTTCGCCGAGAGCGGAATGTTCCGCGTCACGCTGCTCGTCACTTTCACGGACGGCGAAAGGACGCTCGAATACGAAATGGACGAGCCTTTCACGCTCACTTTCGCCGAGTCGCGGCTCGAATTTCCCAACGCTTTCTCGCCCAACGGCGACGGCGTGAACGACATCTTGCGCGCAAAGGACGGCTACGAGAGCATCGTCGAGTTTCGCGCCGCCGTGTTCAACCGCTGGGGCCGCAAACTCCACGAATGGACCGACCCGGCCGACGGTTGGGACGGCCGGGCCTCGGGCAGCGACGCCCCCGACGGTGCTTACTACCTCACGGTCGATGCCCGCGGCGCCGACGGGCGAAAATATCGCCTGCGAAAGACCATCAGCCTGCTGCGCGGCTACACCGAAAACAGCAGTACGCTCGAATAGGCGGCCCTCGGGCGCAGCTCGTACGAACGAAATCCTAACGAATCTCCTTTGGCAGACTCCATAGACATATACGGCGCACGCGTACACAACCTCAAGAACGTCGACGTCACGCTGCCGCGCCACTCGCTCTGCGTCGTCACCGGCCTTTCGGGCTCGGGCAAGTCGTCGCTGGCTTTCGACACGCTCTACGCCGAAGGGCAGCGCCGCTACATCGAGACTTTTTCGGCCTATGCCCGAGGTTTTCTCGACCAAATGGAGCGTCCTGACGTCGATAAGATAACCGGGCTCTCGCCCGTCATATCCATCGAGCAGAAGACGACGAACCGCAATCCGCGGTCGACGGTCGGGACGGTGACGGAGATATATGATTTTCTGCGACTGCTCTTTGCCCGCGCTGCCGACGCGTACAGCTACGCCACGGGCCGGCGCATGGTGCGCTACACCGAAGAACAGATTGTCGAACTCATACTCTCGCGCCACGAAGGCCACCGCGTCTACCTGCTGGCCCCGCTCGTGCGCAGCCGAAAGGGACATTATCGCGAGCTCTTCGAGAGTATTCGCAAGAAAGGCTTTCTCACCGTACGCGTCGACGGCGAGCTGCGCGAAATAGAGCGCGGCATGAAGCTCGATCGCTATCGCAATCACGACATCGAGGTCGTTGTCGACAAACTCGCGGTGCAGGCCAAAGACGGCGAGCGGCTGCGCAAAAGTGTGGCCCAGACCATGCAGCAGGGAGAGGGGCTTATGCTCCTCTCGGACGCCACGACCGACGAATTGCGCTTTTACAGCAAAAAACTCATGTGCCCCGAAACGGGCTTGTCCTATCGCGAACCCGCGCCGCACAACTTCTCTTTCAACTCGGCCCAAGGCGCCTGCCCGCGATGCAAAGGGTTGGGGCACGTTTCCGTGGTCGATCGCGCGAAAGTCGTGCCCGACGCCTCGAAAAGCATACGTCAGGGCGCGCTCGCCCCGCTCGGCAAATACCGGAACACGCTTATTTTCTGGGAAGTCGAGGCCGTGCTCGAAAAATACGGACATACGCTCGACACGCCGGCCGGCGACATCTCGGAAGAGGCCATGAACGAAATTTTCGACGGCCCGGCCGACCGCTTGCGCATACCTGCGGCCGTGGCGGGGACGTCCGACGACTACTATGTCGAATTCGGCGGCCTCTCGCGCTATATCCGGCAAATGGCCGACAGCGAAATGACGGCCGCGGCGCAGAAGTGGGCCGACCAATTCTCGCGCGTGGCCGAATGTCCCGAATGCAGGGGCGCGCGGCTCAACCGCGAGGCGCTCTCTTACCGCCTCGACGGGAAAAATATCGGAGAAATGGCCGACATGGACATCGCTGCGCTCCGCGAATGGCTCGACGGCATCGAGCAACGCCTCGACGAAAAGCCGCGCGCCATCGCTGCGGAGATTTTGAAGGAAATCCGCACGCGCCTGAACTTTCTTATCGATGTCGGGTTGGGCTATCTCAGCCTTTCGCGCTCCACAATGACCCTCTCGGGCGGCGAAAGTCAGCGCATACGCCTTGCCACGCAAATCGGCAGCCGGTTGGTAAACGTTTTGTACATACTCGACGAGCCGAGCATCGGCCTTCATCAGCGCGACAACGTGCGGCTGATTGCCTCGCTCAAACAATTGCGCGACTTGGGCAACACCGTCGTCGTCGTCGAGCACGATCGCGACATGATGCTCCAATCCGATTATGTCATAGACATGGGCCCGATGGCCGGACGAAAGGGTGGGGAAGTGGTGTTTCAGGGTACGCCCCGCGAAATGCTCGATGCCGGCACACTTACGGCCGACTACATCAGCGGCCGCCGGCGCATAGAGATTCCGATGCGCCGCAAGGGCGACGGTCCGGCCCTTCGCTTGCGCGGAGCCCGCGGCAACAACCTCAAAGGCGTTGATGTCGACTTTCCGCTCGGCCTGCTCGTCGGCGTGACCGGCGTGTCGGGCTCGGGCAAGTCCACGTTAATCAACGATACGCTCCTGCCCATTCTTTCGCAGCACTTCTACCGCTCGCTCACCCCGCCGCTCGCTTACGACAGCATCGAGGGTTTGGAGCACATAGACAAGGTAGTTTCCGTCGATCAAAGCCCTCTGGGCCGCACGCCGCGCTCCAATCCCGCCACCTACACGGGCGTTTTCGCCGATATCCGCACGCTTTTCGTCGAACTGCCCGAAGCGAAGATTCGGGGCTACAGGCCGGGACGTTTCTCCTTTAACGTGCGCGGCGGACGCTGCGAAGCCTGCAAGGGAAACGGTTATAAGACCATCGAGATGAATTTTCTGCCCGACGTCTACGTGCCTTGCGAGGAATGTCAGGGCAAGCGCTACGACCGCGAGACGCTCGAAGTGCGCTTCAAGGGGAAAAGCATCGCCGACGTGCTCGATATGACGGTCAATCGGGCCGTCGAGTTTTTCGAAAACGTGCCCGCGATACTCCATAAGATAAAAGTTTTGCAAGATGTCGGCCTCGGTTATCTCCGGCTCGGACAAGCCTCCACCACGCTCTCGGGCGGCGAAAGCCAACGCGTGAAACTGGCTGCCGAACTAGCCCGGCGCGACACGGGACACACGGTTTACGTCCTCGACGAGCCTACGACGGGCCTGCACTTCGAGGATATTCGCGTGTTGCTCGGCGTGCTGCAAAAATTGGTGGACAAGGGCAACACCGTCATCGTCATCGAGCACAACTTGGACGTAATAAAAGTCTGCGATTACCTCATCGACATGGGCCCCGAGGGCGGACGCGACGGCGGAACGGTCGTGGCCGTCGGCACACCCGAGGAAGTCGCGGCGAAAGGGGTAGGATATACAGCGCAATTCCTCTGCGAAGAACTCGAAATCTACAATAAATAAATAACTAAAACCTGAATCAAAAATGTTTGAAGGACAACCCAAAGGGCTATTCGCCCTCGCGCTGGCCAATACGGGCGAGCGTTTCGGCTACTACACGATGTTGGCCGTGTTCGTGCTTTTTTTGCAAAGCAATTTCGGCATGGACGAAAACCAAGCCGGTAAGGTTTACAGCGATTTCTTGATGTTCGTCTACTTTCTTCCCGTGCTGGGCGGCGCGTTGGCCGACAAGTTCGGCTTTGGCCGCTGCGTCACGCTCGGCATCTTCGTCATGTTCCTCGGCTATCTGCTGCTCTCGCTTCCCGTGGGCGATACGGTGGGAATGACGCTGATGTACGTGTCGCTGTTGTTCATCGCTGTGGGCACAAGTCTGTTCAAGGGTAATCTGCAAGTGATGGTGGGCAATCTTTACGACGCCCCCGAGTTGCAGCACAAGCGCGATTCGGCCTTTTCGCTTTTCTATATGGCCATCAACATCGGCGCACTGTTCGCTCCGACGGCGGCCGTCAAGATTACCGACTATGCCAAGCACCATTGGGTAGACCTCAGCAGCCTTACCCCTGCGCAAGTGGCCAATCCCAACTACATTCCGGGCGAAGCCTACCACTATGCTTTCGCCGTGGCCTGTGTATCGCTGATTGTGTCCATTTTGATTTATTATGTGTTCCGTTCGACATTCCGCCATGCTGATTATAACAGCAAGACCGCGCCGGTTGCCGCCGACGGACAGCCCGTTGAACTCTCGAAGAAGGAGACAAAAGACCGCCTTGTGGCCCTTTTTCTCGTCTTTGCCGTTGTCATCTTCTTCTGGATGTCGTTCCACCAGAACGGTCTTACGCTTACGTATTTCGCAGAAAGCTATACGGCGCAAAAAAGTTACGGTGCAGAGGCCATGATGTTCGATGTGACGAATCTTGTGGGCGTAATCTTCATCGTCTACGCCCTCTTCCAACTCTTTCAAACCCGCACGAATACGGGTCGTCTCGTTTCGCTCGGCGTGATAGCCGTTTCGGTTGCCTTCCTCGGCTATAAGTACACGACAACCGAGTCGTGCAACGTCATTGCCCCGATTTTCCAGCAATTCAACCCCTTCTTTGTCGTCGTGCTTACGCCCGTTTCGATGGCATTCTTTGCCTATTTGGCCAAAATCGGCAAAGAACCCTCCGCTCCGCGCAAGATAGGCATCGGCATGTTCATTGCCGCCGCCGGTTTCGGCGTGATGATGCTCGGCTCTCACGGCCTTCCCGTCGGCCAAGCCACGCATTCGGCCTCGCCCAACCTGCTCGTGTCGACCTATCTCGTGCTTACGTTTGCCGAACTCTTCCTTTCGCCCATGGGCATCTCGTTCGTGTCGAAGGTGGCACCGCCCAAACTGAAAGGCCTCATGATGGGCGGCTGGTTTGCCGCGACGGCCATCGGCAATAAACTGACATGGGTTCCCGCATACCTTTGGGGCAAGGTGTCGTTCGACATTTTGTGGGGCGTGCTGGCCGGCTTGTGCCTGCTGTCGTGCATCTTCATTTTCTCCGTGATGAAGCGGTTGGAAAAAGTTTGCTGAAACTGCGCACTTTACGAAAGATTCGGGCGGGGAGAGAAACACAATTCTCTCCCCGCCCGTGCATTCCGGCCCGCGCCGCAGGCCGAAAACAAAAAGCCCCGGCGCAACGGCGCCGGGGAACGCAGATGCGGGAGCGGGCGGCGGCGTTACGGCTGCTCCACCCAAATCAACTTGCCCGTATCGTAGCCGCGTCTTTGCGCTTCGGCCAGAATGAGGCGCTTCACCTCTTCGGAAATCTGCGGTGTGCGCGAGAGAATCCACAGATAGTCGTCGCTACCGCTGCCCACGAGGGCATACCGGTAGTCGTCGTCAAGCAGCAGAATGCGGTAGTCGGAATAGAACGGCCCCCAGAAGGAGACCCGCAGCAGTGCCGGCGTGTCCGTGCGTTTGGCCACGCCTTTCGATTCGTGCGGCACGCCGTCTTTCAACCCCGTGTTCAGCACATCGACCTTTCCGTCCCCGCGCAACACGTAGTTTGCCTGCGTGCGCTGCATGCCCCGTTCGAAACGGTGGTCGAAGCGCGCGATTTCATACCAGCGGCCAAGGAAACGGTCGAGTTCGAAGGCGTCGACGACCGAGTTGTCCACAGTAGTTTTTCCGCACCCTGCCAGCAGGCAGAGCAGCGCAAAGAAAGAGAGAATCTTTTTCATAGTCTTTCGGTTTTTCCCGCTTGCGCGGAGTGATGAATGAAAACATACGCCCCGCCGGGCCGCACGCAGCCGGCCGGTGCGCTGCAAGATTAGCACAAATCCCGCACGCAGCAAAATCTTCGGCGCCGTTTTCTGCTCCCCGGCCCCGTCGTCGGCGGCGAATGTCTGCGTTAGTTGAAATTAACAGGGAGTAAGTTGCAACTTAGTCTGAGTAAGTTCAAACTTACTCAGCGTTAGTTTTCGCTCTTTCGCCGTTGCTGAAAATCAGGCGCTTGCCGGCAGCCCCTTTTCGCGCAGAAAGAGCCCGCTCTGCCGCGGCACGCGCCGCCGGCAGCCGCCTTTTCCGGACAGCCGGCACATTTGCCCGCAATCGGGCGCCGTGTCGCAGGAAAAACTTATCTTTGCTCCGCGTTTATCCCCGGGAAAACGCAAACATGAGGAACATCGTCCCCGCAAAACGCCGAAACGCATGAATATCACCTACGGAACATGCCGGACGGGAGGCGTCGAAGTCTTCTTCCGCAAGGCCGGCAGCCCCGAAAAACCGGCGATTCTGCTGTTGCACGGTTTCCCGAAAAACATATTCGGTAATGGAAAAATTCAAATACATCGCTTCGTGCAATTTCACGCTTTTCTATCCGGAGTTGAGCCTGCGGATACTGAACTTTCTGAGCGAAAGGCCGGAGATGGACATCGTTCGCTGCTGCTCCGCCAAATATAAGGTACGGGAATTTGAGGAAAAAATGCCCCCGACAGTCGCGCAGACGTGGAAAGACACGGTTCATTATTCCGCCTTCGCTCCGGAAACGACAATGGTGTCCGTATGCCAGAACTGCACCTCGATTTTCCAGGAAAGTCAGCCGGACATACGGGTTCTTTCGCTTTGGGAATATATGCTCGACTGCGTTCCCGATTTTCCTTACCCCGACTATGGCGGCGTAAAGATGACGCTTCAGGACTGCTGGCGCCAGCATGACAACCGCTTGCAGCAGGAAGCCGTGCGGAAACTCTTGAAAAAAATGAACATCGAGGTCGTAGAGCTGAGCGAAAACCGCGCGGAGACGAAGTTTTGCGGCGTCAGTACGCTGCGCCCGGCGCCGAAACGGAATCTGGCGATGGCTCCCCGGAGATATGTCGAAGAAGCGCAGGAATTTTTTGCGCCGCACACGCCCGAAGCGCAGCTGGAATACATGAAAGACTACTGCAAACAGATTACGACCGAGGCTGTCGTGGCCTACTGCCACTATTGCACGCAAGGATTCGGCCTGGTCGGACAAAAACACTTCCATCTGGCCGAACTTCTCTTTGCCGGCCGCTGAGTTTCGGGTGATAAAATCACATTCAGACCGTGCCGGAAGAAACTCTGGCCGTCGTTTCATTCACTTTGCGGCCGCACGACCGCCGCGAATCGAAGATGATTTACCTTATCCTTATCTTTCTGCTCGGCGTGTTGACGCCCGTGCAGACTGCTGCAAACGCAAGGCTGCGGCAGTCTGTCGGATCGCCGCTGACCGCCTCGCTCGTGTCCTTTTCCGTCGGCACAAGCTATCTGATTCTCGCTACATACGTCCAGAAAGGCACGCTTGCCGCCGACACCGCGGCTTTTCGGTCTCTGCCGTGGTGGGCTTGGCTGGGCGGTGTCTGCGGATTGTACGGGCTGACGGTCAACATTTTCATCTTTCCCAAACTCGGCAGCGTGCAAACAGCCCTTATGCCCATGCTCGGCCAGATTGGCATGGGCATGCTCATCGATACGTTCGGATGGTTCCGCGCTGCGGCCTGCCCGTTCACGCATCTGCGGCTGGCAGCCCTGTTGCTGATTCTGGCAGGCGTCTGCATGACGGTCATGAAAAAGGGGAAAGCCGCCGTCGGCGGCCGCCGGCTGTTCTGGCAGCTGACGGGCGTGAGCGGCGGAGCCGTCTTCGCCATGCAGCCCCCGATGAACCGTCTGCTTTCGGCCGGTCTCTCGTCGGCCGTCCACGCTGCTTTTTTCTCCTTTCTGTCGGCAACGGCCGTGTTGCTCGCCATCGTGCTGCTGCGCAGCGATCGGCGCTGTCTGCCGCTGATCTTCTCGCTCGACCGGCCGTGGTGGTCGTGGCTTGGCGGCATTATCGGCGGTACGTTCGTCACGGGATTTGCCTTTTTCGCGGCGAAAGTGGGCGTCGGGCTGCTGCTCGTCACGAGCATCTGCGGCCTGCTGGCGTGCAGCCTTGTTATCGACAGATATGGCCTGCTCGGAGCGGCGAAAAGGCCGGTCGGAGCGGTGCAATGCGCTGGGCTGCTGTGTGTGATGGCCGGCATCGCGCTGCTGCGGCTCGGCTGACGTGTGTCCGGCAGCCCGCAGCGTCCGGTTTCCACCCGGCAAAAGGCATCCGGCAAGCGATTGATTTTCAGTCGTGGCGGAATAGCGAAAACTAACGCTGAGTAAGTTTGAACTTACTCAGACTAAGTTCGAACTTACTCCCTGTTAGTTTCGGCTAACGCAGACTTTTTTCCGCCGAAGCCGGCGGAAGGCTCTGCCGAAACCGCACCCGGCGCGCGAAAGCGGGCCGCACGAGGCGTTTCTCCGGAGAAAAACCGGCCTGAGAAGCCCTTGCCCGAAGTTTATCGCTATCTTTGCGCCCGTTTCCCGGCCTGCGGGCCGTGTCTGCGCCTCTTTCTGCGGGCCGACGGGCGGCAAAGGAACCGGACGGCAGGCCTGGTGCCGCGGAAGTCGGAGAAACGGGAAAGTAAACTTACAGACGACATGAAAATCGTAGTATTGAAAGGAAGTCCGCGCAAGAACGGCAACTCGAGCTGGCTGGCCGACCAGTTTGCCAAAGGCGCCGCCGAGGCGGCGCACGAGGTGGTCGCATTCGACTGCGCGCGGCACAATGTGGGCGACTGCCTGGCCTGCAACGCCTGCGGCATGAATGGCCCGTGCGTGCAGCAAGATGACTTTGCGTCCCTGCGCGAATAGTTGCTCGCCGCAGATGTCATTGCGCTGGCCACGTCGATTTATTATTTCGGCGTGAGCGCCCAGCTCAAAGCCGTGATCGACCGTTTCTACTCCATCAATGCCGTTATCGGCGGCAAGAAATCAGTACTCATCGCCACGATGGGCAATCCGAACGCCCGCGTGGCCGACCCTGCCGTCCTGATGTACGAAAAAATGGTCGACTATCTCGGCTGGGAAGACTGCGGACGGCTCATCGTGCCGGGCGTCTGGGGCGCCGAAGACGTGAAAGCCACGCCTTACGGCCGCGAGGCTTGCGAACTCGGCCGGCTTCTGCGATAGCGGCACGGCTCCCGCGCAGCGCGACGCCCGGCGGAAAGCGTTTCGTCCGCGGCTGTGCCTGCCGGACGGCCGGAAAGCCCGTTGCTGCGCCCGAAAAGGAGCCGCAACGTCTCGTCGCCGAAAATCCAGCCTTTTCCCGCAGAAATATGTAACTTTACGCCCCGAAACCAATTTCGGACGCCATGTCACCATCCCGCAACGGCGCACGAGCACTGCTGCCCGTGGCCACGATGATTGCCTCGTTCTTCGGCTTTGCCCTGCTGAACGGCGGATTTTCGCAAGTGCCCCTGCTCCTTGTGTTTCTGCTGGCAGCCGTTACGGCCGTGGCTGCAACGCGCCATCAGTCCTTTTCCCAACGCATCACGTGCTTCTCGCGCGGAGCAGGCTCGTCCGGCATGCTGCTCATGGTCTGGATTTTCATGCTGGCCGGAGCTTTCGCCGCATCGGCCAAGGCCATCGGTGCCGTCGAGGCTACGGTCGGACTGACGCTGCGCATCCTGCCCGAAGGCTTCGCTCTGCCCGGCATGTTTCTGGCCGCCTGTCTCGTTTCGCTGTGCATGGGCACCTCGGTCGGGACGATTGTGGCTCTGACGCCGGTGGCCTCCTCGCTGGCCGACTGCACAGGCATCGACGTGCGCCTGTTTGCCGCCGCTGTGGCAGGCGGTTCGTTTTTCGGCGACAACCTTAGTTTCATCTCCGACACGACCATCATGGCCACACGCACGCAAGGGTGCGAACTGAAAGACAAATTCCGTGTCAACATACGCATCGTATTGCCCGCCGCCGTGGCCGCCTTTGTGCTGTACGCCTTTCTGGGAAATCCGGGCGCTGGCATTGTGCAAACGGAAGACGTCGCGTGGTGGAAAGCGTTGCCCTATATCTTCGTTCTCGTCGCTGCCGCGGGCGGAATGAACGTGCTGGCGGTGCTGGCCGGCGGTTGTGTGCTCACAGGTTTGGCCGGATTGTTCGGCGGAGTGTCTGCGGCGGAATGGACGGAGAGCCTGACGGCGGGCATCACGGGAATGAGCGAACTTATCCTGATTTCCATGCTGGCCGGAGGGGTTTTCGAGATGATTCATGCCGGCGGCGGCATCGTCTACGTGATTCGTGCGCTGACTTTGCGCATACACAGCCGGAAAGGCGCCGAACTGGGCATCGTGGCCATGACCGGTTTTGCCAATATCTGCACGGCCAACAACACTGTGGCCATTCTCAGCACAGGAAACATTGCCGCCAACATTGCATCGCGCTATGGCATAGACCGGCGAAAAAGCGCCTCGCTGCTCGACACGGCTTCGTGCTGCGTGCAAGGCATGCTGCCTTACGGTGCTCAGTTGCTCATGGCAGGGAAGCTGGCCGGAGTGGCACCGACGGAGATTATTCCTTATCTTTACTACCCGATGTTCGTAGGAGTCATGACGCTGTTTTCCATCGGCGCCGGATATCCGCGCAAGTTCAGCCGATAGCACCAGATGAAACGAATCGTTATTGTAGGAGCAACCTCGGGCATCGGCGCTTGTCTGGCACAATTGTATATTGCTCGGGGCTACACCGTCGGCATCACGGGCCGGCGCGAAGAATTGCTGCGTCAGACGGGCGGAGGACATCGGAATGTTCTGGCTGTCAGGCATGATGTCTGCGACTTGCGGACGTCTGTTCCCAATTTGCAGGCGCTGGTGGAGCGCATGGGAGGAATGGATGTATTTATCTTGTGTGCCGGCGTCGGGAAGATGAATCCTGAACTCGACTTTACGGAGGATCTCGCCACGATCGACACGAATGTGCGCGGATGGACTGCCATTACGAACTGGGCGTTCAACTATTTCCGGCAGCAAGGACATGGACAGTTGGCCGCTATTACGTCGATAGCTGCATTGCGCGGTCTGGCTCCGGCGCCTTCCTACGCTGCATCGAAAGCTTATCAGGCTCACTATCTCGAAGCCTTGCGTCAGCGCGCCTGGAGTGAAGGGCTTGATATTGCTGTCACAGAGATACGTCCCGGATTTGTGCGCACTCCGCTGTTATCCGGTAATCCGAAATTTTTCTGGATAATGCCGGTGGAGAAAGCAGCCCGGCAAATCGCAAAAGCCATTGACCGACGATGCGCTTGCGCGACGGTAACCCGACGATGGAAGCTGATAGTTCCTGCCATGTGTCTGGCGCCAGCCCGGTTGTTGGCTAAAATTTTGCATAAACCTTAAAGTGATGTATCGATACCCGGCAGAAACGATATGCGCGCCGGCGACAGTTCCCGGCGGAGCTATCTCCGTCATACGCGTGTCAGGTCCGCAAGCCATTGCGGCTACGGAGAAGATTTTTCGTATTGTTGGCCGTCTCTCTTTGACTGACCGAAAAACCGGCACGCTGGCTTTCGGTACGATTATTGACGAAGATGGGGCAGTTTTGGACGAGGTACTTGTCAGTCTGTTCCGTGCTCCGCACAGTTATACCGGCGAAGACAGCACGGAAATCTCGTGTCACGGCTCGCGATATATCGCCGAGCGTATTCTGGAACTGCTGTGTCGGGAGGGATGCCGGATGGCTGAGGCTGGAGAATTCACAAAACGGGCTTTTCTGAATGGAAAAATGGATCTCTGCCAAGCTGAGGCTGTGGCAGATCTGATCGCGGCAGAATCGGCAGCCAGCCACCGCATGGCCATCAACCAGATGCGCGGCGGTTTCACCCGTGAACTGGAACTTTTGCGTGAAAAACTGCTTCATCTCACTGCATTACTTGAACTGGAACTCGACTTTTCCGACCACGAAGATCTCGAATTTGCTAACCGTACTGAACTGTCCGTACTTACGGCTGAAGCAGAACAACGAATCGCGGAACTTACAGCGTCGTTTCATCTCGGTAATGCTATAAAAGAGGGTATACCAGTAGCGATTATCGGTGAAACAAACGCCGGAAAGTCTACTTTACTCAATGCGTTGCTGAATGAAGAACGGGCTATTGTGAGCGACATCCACGGGACGACCCGCGATGTCATAGAAGACATCGTCAATATCGGAGGAACGCTTTTTCGCTTCATCGATACGGCCGGATTGCGCGAGACAGACGATGCAATAGAGCGTTTGGGTATAGACCGGACATTTAAAAAAATTGAGCAGGCGGAAATCGTACTGCTACTTGTCGATGTAACCTCTTCTCCTAATCATACGGAGGATTTTCTGCGCAACATACTTCCACGTTGTTCCGGAAAACGACTGATCACCGTATATAATAAATTGGATCTTTGTCCGAATTTCACGCCGATTCCTTCTTCCGGTTCGGCCGTACTCATTTCTGCAAAAGACAAGCAAGGGCTCGACCGATTGCGCGATCTTCTCACAACGACTATTCCTCAACAAAATGCCCAGAATAATGTAATTGTAGCCAACAGAAGGCATTATGAGGCACTAAACCAAGCTCTTGATGCCATTAAACGAGTAAATCAAGGCCTTGTATTTAACCTTCCCGTAGACCTTGTAAGTCAAGACCTACGTGAATGTATCTGTCATCTGGCAGAAATTATACATGGAGGCATCTCACCGGAAAATATATTGCATAAAATTTTCTCTACATTCTGCATCGGCAAGTAATAGGCTCTGAACGACTATAACCAATTATAAGCAATTATTACAAACGCATTGAATATCAATGCGTTTTATTTTTTGGCTGCTTTCCGGTTGCTATTTGGAATTCCCCATTTTTAAGCATATTTTTGAACCGT
>JAFLUW010000021.1 GCA_022508615.1 Prevotellaceae bacterium
ACTTCGACAAGCACATCGAGGACACGATGGTGGCCGGCGACTACATCAGCGACCGCGCGGCCGTGGAACAGGTGGTGCGCGGGGCGCCTGCGGGCATTCGTCGCCTGGTGCAATGGGGCGTGAACTTCGACCGGCGCGACGACGGCGCTTTCGACCTGCACCGGGAGGGCGGCCACTCGGAGTTTCGCATACTGCACCACGCCGACGACACGGGCGCCGAGATACAGCGCGGGCTCATCGCGGCCGTGCGGCGGCATCCGGCCATCACGCTGCTGGAACATCATTTCGCCGTAGAGATTATCACGCAACATCATCTGGGCGTCGAGGTGACGCGGCGCACGAAGGACATCGAATGCTACGGCGCCTATGTGCTCGACCCCGACACAAGGAAAATCGACACGGTGCTGGCGCGCGTCACGGTGCTGGCTACGGGCGGCTGCGGGGCTGTCTACGCCTCGACCACCAATCCGAACATCGCCACGGGCGACGGCATTGCCATGGCCTACCGCGCAAAGGCCACGGTGCGCGACATGGAGTTCATACAATTCCACCCCACGGCGCTCTATCACCCCGGCGAGACGCACCCGGCCTTTCTCATCACCGAGGCCATGCGCGGCTACGGCGGCATACTGCGGCTGCCTTCGGGCGAACAGTTCATGCAGCGCTACGACAGCCGGCTCTCGCTGGCGCCGCGCGACATTGTGGCCCGCGCCATCGACAAGGAGATGAAGACGCACGGGCTCGACCACGTCTGTCTCGACGTCACGCACAAAGACGCCGAAGAAACGCGTCGCCACTTCCCGAACATCTACACGAAATGCCTGTCCATCGGCATCGACATCACGAAAGATTATATCCCCGTGACACCCTGTGCGCACTATCTCTGCGGCGGCATCGCCGTCGACCTCGACGCGCGCTCGTCCATTCACAGACTTTACGCCATAGGCGAATGTTCGTGCACGGGACTGCACGGCGGCAACCGCTTGGCCTCGAACTCGCTGATCGAAGCCGTGGTCTATGCCGAGAAGGCGGCCGCTCACTCCATCGCCCACCTCGACGAGTACGCGTTCAACACGGACGTGCCCGAATGGAACGACGAAGGCACGCTGACGAACGACGAAAAGGTGCTCATCGCCCAAGATGCGCGCGAGGTGTGCCAGATTATGTCGACCTATGTGGGCATCGTGCGCACCGACCTGCGCCTGCACCGCGCGTGGGAGCGGCTCGACCTCATCTACGAGGAGACCGAGGAACTCTTCAAGCGCGTCAAGGCCACGGCCGACCTGTGCGAACTGCGCAACATGATTAACGTGGGCTACCTCATCACGCGGCAGGCCATCGAACGCAAGGAAAGCCGCGGCCTGCACTATACGCTCGACTATCCCAAACACGCCTACGACCAGAAATAAACCGGCCGCCACGCCGCTGAAAAGCATAACGAAACACAACGATATGACTCCCGAGAAACAACCCCTGCTCATCTACAACACCCTGACGCGAACGAAGGAACGATTCGAGCCGCTCGAACCGGGACACGTGGGTATGTACGTCTGCGGCCCTACGGTCTACGGCGACGCCCACTTGGGCCACGCGCGGCCGGCCGTGACGTTCGACCTCGTGCTGCGCTATCTGCGCCACACGGGCTATAAGGTGCGCTATGTGCGCAACATCACCGACGTGGGTCACTTGGAACACGACGCCGACGAGGGCGAGGACAAAATAGCCAAGAAAGCACGCCTCGAACAGCTCGAACCTATGGAAGTGGCGCAGCACTACACGAACCGTTTCCACAAGGCCATGGAGCGATTGGGTTGTCTGCCGCCCTCGATAGAGCCGCACGCCACGGGACACATCATCGAACAAATCGAACTCGTGCGCCAGATTCTCAACGCGGGCTACGCCTACGAATCGAACGGTTCGGTCTACTTCGATGTCGAGAAATACGACCGCGACCATCACTACGGCGTGCTTTCGGGCCGCAACCTCGAAGACACGAAGGACGCCAGCCGCGCGCTCGACGGCGTGGGCGAAAAGCGCAATCAGGCCGACTTCGCCCTGTGGAAGAAAGCGCAGCCGGCCCACATCATGCGGTGGCCCTCGCCGTGGGGCGACGGTTTCCCGGGCTGGCACTGCGAATGCACGGCCATGGGCCGCAAGTATTTGGGCCGCAAGTTCGACATTCACGGCGGGGGTATGGACTTGGTGTTCCCCCACCACGAGTGCGAAATCGCGCAAGCCGTGGCCGCCGAGGGCGAACCGATGGTGCGCTACTGGATGCACAACAACATGGTCACTATCAACGGCCAAAAGATGGGCAAGAGCCTCGGAAACTTCATTACGCTCGACCAATTTTTCGCGGGCGACCACCCCGCGCTCGAACAAGCCTACACGCCGATGACCATACGCTTTTTCATCTTGCAGGCACACTATCGCTCGACGGTCGATTTCTCGAACGAAGCGCTGCAAGCCTCGAAAAAAGGCCTCGACCGCCTTATGGAAGGCCTTGCCCGCCTCGAAACGATACGGCCTTCGGCCGAAGGAATCGGCACGGCGTTTGCAGAAGATTTGGCCCTGAAGTGCTACGAAGCGCTCAACGACGACTTTAACTCGCCCATCACAATCAGTCATCTGTTCGAAGCCTGCCGAACCATCAACCAGATAGCCGACGGCAAGCAGCAAATCACGTCCGAGGGCTTGGAAGCGCTGCGCGACGTGATGCGCACGATGACGACGGACATACTCGGCCTGCACGACGAGGCCGAAGCCGGCAATGCGGCCCGCGAGGTGAGTTTCGGCGCGGCCGTCGACCTGCTGCTCGAAGTGCGCGCCGGCGCAAAGGCGGCCAAAGACTGGGCTACGAGCGACTTGATTCGCGACAGGCTGGCCGCATTGGGATTTGAAGTGAAAGATACGAAGGAGGGCGCCTCTTGGCGACTCGACAAATAAATATCTATATAATATCATGGAGTATAATTTCAGAGAAATCGAGGCCCGCTGGCGCAAAACGTGGGCCGAAAACCATACATACAAGACAACGGAGCGCGCGGACAAGGAAAAATTCTATGTGCTCAACATGTTTCCCTATCCTTCGGGCGCCGGACTGCACGTCGGCCATCCGTTAGGCTACATTGCCAGCGACATCTATGCCCGCTACAAGCGGCTTAAAGGCTACAACGTGCTTAATCCTATGGGCTACGACGCCTACGGACTGCCCGCCGAGCAATATGCGATACAAACGGGCCAGCATCCGGCCGTGACGACCGAGGAGAACATCGCCCGATACCGCAGCCAGTTGGACAAAATAGGCTTTTCGTTCGACTGGGACCGCGAAGTGCGCACCTGCGATCCGGCTTACTATCACTGGACGCAATGGGCTTTCCGCAAAATGTTCGGTTCGGCCTACTGCAACCGCTGTCAGAAAGCCATCGGCATCGACGAACTCGTCGCGCATTTCGAGAAAAACGGCACCGACGGGCTCGACGTGGCCGCAGGCGAGGAGTTGCATTTCACTGCCGAGGAATGGAACGCCATGAGCGAGCGTCGGCAGCAAGAAGTGCTGATGAACTACCGCATTGCCTACTTGGGCGAGACGATGGTGAACTGGTGCCCGAAATTAGGTACGGTGTTGGCCAACGACGAAGTGGTCGACGGCGTGTCGGAACGCGGCGGCTATCCCGTCGTGCAGAAAAAAATGAAGCAATGGTGCCTGCGCGTGTCGGCCTATGCCCAGCGACTGCTCGACGGATTGGAGACTGTGGACTGGAGCGACTCGATTAAGGAAACGCAACGCAACTGGATTGGCCGTTCGGAGGGCGCCGAAATCGAATTCCGCGTGAAGGACAGCGACAAGTACTTCACTATTTTCACCACACGAGCCGATACGATGTTCGGCGTGACGTTCATGGTGCTCGCACCCGAAAGCGAATTGGTCGCCGAGCTGACAACGCCCGGGCAAAAGGCCGAAGTGGACGCTTATCTCGAAGCTACGAAGAAACGCACCGAACGCGAGCGCATCGCCGACCGTCGCGTGACCGGCGTATTCACGGGCGCTTACGCCATCAATCCGTTTACGGGGCAGAGCAACCCGATTTGGGTGAGCGACTACGTATTGGCGGGCTACGGCACGGGAGCCATTATGGCCGTACCGGCTCACGATTCGCGCGACTACGCCTTTGCGCGGCACTTCGGGCTGCCCATCGTGCCGTTAATCGAGGGGTGCGACGTTTCGGAGGAGAGTTTCGACGCGAAAGAGGGCATTGTTTGCAACTCGCCGGCACCGGGCGCCGAGCCGTACATAGATTTTTCGCTCAACGGGCTGACCGTGAAAGAGGCCATCAAGGCTACGAAAAAGTATGTGGCCGAAAATCAGTTGGGACGCGTCAAAGTGAACTACCGTCTGCGCGATGCCATCTTCTCGCGCCAACGCTATTGGGGCGAACCTTTCCCCGTATATTATAAAGACGGCATGCCGCAGATGATTCCCGAGGATTGCCTGCCGCTCGAACTGCCCGAAGTGTCGAAATTCCTGCCTACGGAGACAGGAGAGCCGCCTTTGGGCAACGCTACGCGCTGGGCGTGGGACACGGAAGCCCGCTGTGTGACCGAAAACAGCCGTATCGACCACAAAACGGTCTTCCCGCTCGAACTTTCCACCATGCCGGGCTTTGCCGGTTCGAGCGCTTACTATTTGCGCTACATGGACGCCCGAAACAGTCAGGCGCTCGTCGGCCCCGAGGCCGATGCCTATTGGCAGAACGTCGATCTCTACGTCGGAGGTTCGGAACACGCCACAGGACACCTTATATACAGCCGCTTCTGGAACAAATTCCTCAAAGACATCGGCGTTTCGTGCAAAGAAGAGCCCTTTGCCAAACTCATCAACCAAGGCATGATACAGGGTCGTTCGAACTTCGTTTACCGTATCAAGGACACAAACCGCTTCGTCTCGCTCGGACTGAAAGATAAGTACGACGTAACACCGCTCCACGTCGATGTAAACATCGTTTCGGCCGACATACTCGACATCGAAGCCTTCCGCGCTTGGCGTCCGGAGTACGCCGATGCCGAATTCGTGCTCGAAGACGGGAAATATGTCTGCGGCTGGGCCGTGGAAAAGATGTCGAAGTCGATGTATAACGTGGTCAATCCCGACTTAATCGTCGAACGTTACGGCGCCGACACGCTTCGGCTCTACGAAATGTTCCTCGGCCCGATCAGTCAGAGCAAACCGTGGGACTCCAACGGCATCGACGGCTGCGCACGCTTCCTTCGCAAGTTCTGGAACTTGTTTTTCGACAAAGAAGACCGCTTGACGGCCGACGACACGACGCCCTCGAAAGAAAATCTCAAAACTTTGCACAAACTTATCCGCAAAGTGAGCGAAGATATCGAGGAATTCTCCTACAATACCAGCATTCCGGCCTTCATGATCGCCGTCGGCGAATTGGCGCAACAACGTTGCACGAGCCGCGAAGTGCTCGAAACGCTCGTCGTGCTGCTTGCGCCGTTCGCACCGCACGTTTGCGAGGAACTTTGGCACCGATTGGGCCACGAAACGACCGTTTGCGACGCCGAATGGCCCGCTTTCGACGAACAATACCTGAAAGAAGACAGCGTAACGCTCGGCATTTCCTTTAACGGCAAGACGCGTTTTACGCTCGACTTTCCCACAGACGCTGCAAAAGAGGATATCGAGAAAAGTGTACTCACCGCACCGCAAACAGCTAAATACACAGAAGGGAAACAAATCGTGAAAGTTATCGTCGTACCTGGCCGAATCGTAAACATCGTTCTGAAATAACATCTTTTTATGATTTATAAAAAACTGAACCTTCCCTTTGCCCAAGAAGTTCGCGACTATACGACCATCACATTCGGCCTGCTATGTTATGCCGTAGGCTTCACTTGTTTTCTGCTGCCTTATGAAATCGTCAGTGGTGGCGTAACCGGTTTGGGGGCCGTTATTTTCTATGGAACAGGCTTTCCTGCCCAGTACACCTATCTGATCATCAACATAGTATTGCTTATTGCAGCCATCAGCGAGCTGGGCTGGCGTTTCTGCATAAAGACCATCTACGCTGTACTCATGCTTACCCTGCTGCTGGGTGTAACAAAGGCCATCATGCAATGGGTAGGCACGCAACCTTCGCTCGGACATTTCGCTCTTTCCTCTCACGGACTGCCGCAAATCGTACCTCACGACATGTTTATGTCCTGCATACTCGGTGCTGTGCTTGAAGGTATCGGCTTAGGCATTGTTTTTCTGAGCAACGGCTCGACCGGAGGCGTAGACATCATCGCGGCCATTGTCAATAAGTACCGCGACGTGACGCTCGGACAAATCATCATGCTCTGTGACCTCACGATTGTTTCTTCGAGTCTGATGCTCCCGGCGGGCAACATACAGAAACTGATTTTCGGATTCTGTACGCTTATCATCACAGGCTTTACTATCGACTACATCATCGACCGCAGTCGCCAATCCGTACAATTTTTCATCTTTTCGCTCAAATACAACGAAATTGCCTCAGTCATCAACGATATGCACCGTGGTGTGACCGTACTCGAAGGTCAGGGATGGTACACGAAGAAAGAGCGTAAAGTGCTCGTTGTACTAGCAAAAAAAGCTGAATCGCCCACGATATTCCGCATTATACAGACCATCGACCCCAACGCCTTCGTCTCGCAATCGAAAGTTACGGGCGTCTTCGGCGAAGGCTTCGACCGCATCAAAGTCAAAGCCTCCAAATAGATCGCCTATGCTCATTATCGTCCCGCAAGGCGGACTCTGCAACCGGCTGCGCGTAGTACTCTCGGCCCTCCACGTCCTCCGTTCGGCGCCGACGGCCGCTCCGCTTCGTATTTGCTGGCGGCGGGCCGACGAATGCGGTGCCCGCTTTGAAGACCTTTTCGAACCATTCAGCGAATCGCAGATACACATCAGTGGATGTCCCTTCCACTTGCGTCCTGTCACCCGACGCAACCTGCACTTACCCGCTTTGTGGCGAACAATCGACTTCGACTACCAACAAAAAAACTTCCACGCATCCTGTGAGAATATTTTTGAGTTACTAAACAAGTGGCGCAGATTATACATCTCGACCTGTTATCCGCTGACCGACTATCCGGTCAACATCTGCACGGCGTTGCGTCTGCGGCCTGCCCTCCAAGAGCGCGTCGACCGCCTTGCCGACCGATTCGACAGCCACACCATCGGCCTGCATATCCGCCGCACCGACCACCGCGAGAGCATCCGTCGCAGTACGGACAAGGCTTTCTTTCGCGCTATCGACGAAACCATCGCCCGAACGCCCGAAACCAACTTCTTTCTCGCAACCGACTGCGCCGACACCAAACACAGGCTGCTGCAATGCTACGGCCGCCGCATCTTCACCCACGATGCGCCCCTCTCCCGGGACAATCGCGAGGGCGTCGAGGCCGCTGCCGTCGACCTTTTCACTCTTGCCCGAACATCCCGCCTCTACGGCAGCTGGTATTCTTCATTCACCGACATGGCCGCCGAAATCGGAAGCATTGAAAAAAACGTAATTACCCGATGATACAGCAAATCGTCTTCGCCACCAACAACGCGCACAAACTTGCCGAAGTACGCGCCATGCTTGCCGGCCGCATTGAGATACTCTCGCTTGCCGACATCGGCTGTACGGCCGACATTCCCGAAACAGCCGATACGCTCGAAGGCAATGCTCTGCTGAAAGCGCGCTATGTGCATGAGCACTTCGCGCTTGACTGCTTTGCCGATGATACGGGGCTCGAAGTCGATGCACTTGACGGTGCACCCGGCGTACATACGGCCCGCTATGCCTATCCCGACCGCCATGACCCTGAAGCCAACAACCGCAAACTTCTCGCCGCCCTTTCCGACTGCACCGATCGGACTGCCCGTTTCCGCACAGTCATCGCCCTCGTGCTCGGGACGGCCGAATATTTATTCGAAGGCGTGGTCGAAGGGTTCATTGTTCCCGAGCCCGCAGGCACAGGCGGCTTCGGCTACGACCCGGTCTTCGCTCCGGCTGAAACAGGTCTGACTTTCGCCCAAATGGGCGTCGAGGCCAAAAATGTCATCAGCCACCGTGCCCGCGCCGTAGCCGAACTAACAGCCTTTCTCTCCCGACAGTAAACCTCAACAAGTCTCTACTCTCATGCAACGCTTACATGTTTTCCTCTATTTGCTAATACTTGGCGCCGGAACATGGCTCCGTGCCGCCGTAGGCGACTGGCAGGCCTATCTGAGCTATCACAATGCTACCGAATGCGTAGCGGCCGGAGAAAAAATCTACGTCCTTTTCGACGGCAATTTGCTTGTCTACAACACGACAGATGCCGAAGTGCGCACGCTCTCAACGCTCGACGGCCTGCACGGCCGTCATGTCAGCTTGTTAGGCTATGCGCCTGCTACAGGTTGCGTCGTGTTGGTCTACGACAACGCGATGATCGACTTGTTGCTCGCCAACGGCAGCATCGTCGGCATTCCCGAATTGCGCGACGGCCTCGACGACGTGCCTACATTGCTCGACTTGACCATAAGTGAGCAATGGGCCATACTGACCACGTCGGCCGGCGTGGCACAACTCGATTTGCGCAAACAAGAGTTGAAAGGTTTCTATCGCAGTCCTGCAGACGCGCCAGCCACGGCCGCCGTCTGCGGCTCGACGCTCTACGTCGGGGCCGAAGACGGCCTCTATGCAGGAAATCTGCTAGCCAACCTCAACGACCGCAACCAATGGACTCGTCTTTCAGACGCCGGCGTGACCCTTATGGCCGGTCTGGGGCAACGTCTCTATTTTTCGACGTCGGGAACGGGCTCCTTGTCCCGCGGCTTATGGATTTTGCAGGGTGAAAGCCCGCAATCCGTCATTGTAGGCACGGTCAACCAAATCCGCCTGTCGGGCAACACGTTGCTGGCCGTCGCTTCGGGCACGGTGCGCGGCTACACCGCGGCCTCGACTGCGCCAGCCTTCGCCTATACCCTGACCGACGCAGCGGCCAGCCTCTGCCGCACGAACGACGGCCAGTTCTGGCAGACTACGGGAGGCAGCCTCGTCCGCCTGGGCCGCAGCGGCGACGCCCTTTCCCCCACGGCCGACGCCATTGGCGGCTACGGGCCGCGCTATGACTTGTGTTACTACATGACATATGCCGGAGCACGGCTGCTCATCGCGGGCGGACGGCTCGATCCCTTTGACCGTGAGCACTATCCGGCGGCCATCATGACGCGCGAAGACGGACGTTGGAGCGCTTTCGACAACACAAGTGTCGTCATTCCCGCAAAAGCCACTTTCCGCGACGTCACTTGCGTGCTGCAAGACCCGGCCGACACCGAGCATCACTGGGTTTCGGCCACCAGCGGCCTCTACTCTTTCCGCAACGGCAGCTTCGAGAAGCACTACACGACGACCAATTCGCCTCTGACTTCGGCTACGAGCAGCGGAAATCCCAACTATGTGCGCATAGACGGCCTGAACATGGACGCCGAGGGGAATCTCTGGATGGTCAACAACGGTGTCGACACCACGTTGCGCGCCTTGCGCCCCGACGGCACGTGGCGCGGCTTCCGCATCAGCGAGATCGCTAGAGCACCGACGCTCGAAAAGACACTTATCGACCGCGACGGCCGGCTTTGGGTCTGCTCGCGCCGCACGGTCGACTCCCACATTTCCGGCCTGCTCTGTCTCGACTACGGCGGCACACTGCGCGGCGAGCCGTCGCTGCGTTCCACCTACCGTTCGCGCGCCACGAACGAAGACGGCGCGAGCGTCTCGCTCGAAAGCGTCTATGCCATAGCCGAAGCCCTCGACGGCCGCATCTGGGTGGGCACAGCCCAGGGCCTCTTCGTCGTCGACGACCCCGCAGCGTGGAGCCACAGCGATTTTCACATCACCCAGATTAAAGTGCCCCGCAACGACGGCACCAATCTGGCCGACTACCTGCTGGCAGGCGTGCCCGTGACGGCCATTTGTGTCGATCCCGTCGACCGCAAGTGGATTGGCACGGCCAACAACGGCCTCTACCTCGTCTCGGCCGACGGCACGGAGATACTGCACCACTTCGACACGTCCAATTCGCCCATCCTCTCGAACTACGTACAGAGCATCGCCGTCGACGAGCACACGGGCGAAGTGATGATAGGCACGGACAAAGGCCTTTGCTCCTACACGGCCGAAGCCACCGGCCCCTCCGCCGGCCTCGACGCGGGCAGCGTGCACGTCTATCCCAATCCTTTCCGCCCGGAAATGCGCGGCGGGAAAATCACGGTCGACGGCCTCGCCGCCGACACCGAAGTGAAAATCATGGCGCTCGACGGCACGGTAGTCAGCGCCGGACGCTCCACGGGCGGCCGCTATCAGTGGGACGTACACACCACGAGCGGGCGCCAGGCCGCGGCCGGCGTCTACTTCATCCTGCTCTCCACGCCCGACGGCAAGACCACGACAGCTGCAAAAGTCGTCGTCATCTGACGCCTTCGCGGGCAGGCAAAACTTACAGGGAGTAAGTTTGAACTTAGTCTGAGTTAGTTCAAACTTACTCCCTGTAAGTTTTTCGTAACGCAGACCAAAGACGAAACACCCCTTTTCCGCCGCGTCCCAACTCCCCCGCAAACGGCCGCAATAAGCGTGCCGCACGCCGGAAAGGCCCGACAGCGAGGCGTCGCAAACGTTAAAAAAACACACGGCCCGGAAATCAGCCGCATATTTTTCGTAAATTTGCGCCTTACACGATTTTACCCCCGCATGCCCTCCCGACTGCGCATACCCGCACTGCTGGCAGCCGCACTGCTGGCCGTGGTCGCCCTACTGGCAGCCACCGGCTACCGGACACCCCGCGCCGCGAAGCCCGTGCCGACGGTCGAAGCAGCCGATACGCTCGCTCCGGCAGACACAGCGAGCCGCACAGCGGCCGAACGTCCGATGTCCGACTCGCTGCGCCTCATGTTCGACTCGCTCGAAGCCCCTGCGCCCAGGCATGCTGCGGCCGACACGGCCCGAAGCGACACGCTCCGCGCCGACAGCGTGAAGCCCCGCAGCGCAGGTATCGATGCGCCCGTCAAATTCACAGCGCAAGACTCCATGATCTACGACGCATCGACCGGTCTGGCCCACCTCTACGGAAATGCCGAGGTCGACTATCTCGACATGGAGCTTACGGCGGCCGAAATCCGCATGAACATGGACTCAACCCTTGTCCACGCCGCCGGCGTGCGCGACACGAGCGGCACACTCAGCGGCGCACCCATCTACAGGCAAGGAGGAGACCAATACGACTCCGAGGCCATGTCTTTCAACTTCAAGACCAAGAAAGGCTTCATCAGCAACGTCAAGACCGTGCAGGGCAACGGCTATCTGTATGGCGCAGAGTCGAAACGCGACGCCCAGGGAACGGTCTACCTGACCCACGCTTCCTATACGACTTGCGACGCCGACCACCCGCACTTCTACATCGCCCTGACGCGCGTCAAAGTCAAGCCCGGCAAGGAGGCCATCTTCGGCCCAGCCTACCCCGTCGTCGAAGACGTACCCCTGCCGCTGCCCATCCCCTACGGATTCTTTCCTTTCAGCAAGAGCTATTCGAGCGGTCTCATCATGCCCTCCTACGGCGATGAAACCAGCCGCGGCTTCTATCTGCGCGACGGCGGCTACTACTGGGCCGCCAGCGACCGCTTCGACCTCAAAGTGCTCGGCGAAATCTACACGAAAGGCTCGTGGGGCCTGTCGGGCGAAACGAACTACGCGAAGCGCTACAAGTTTCGCGGCAACATTTTCGTCTCCTACCTCAACACGGTCGAAGGAGAAAAGAACATGCCCGACTACAGCGTGACGAAAAGCCTCAAAGTGCAGTGGTCGCACACGAAAGACGCCAAGGCTGCGCCCAACACCTCGTTTTCGGCCCGCGTGAACTTCGCTTCGCAAAGCTATGAGCGCAAGAACCTTTCGTCGATGTACAACCCGATAAGCTACACGCAGAGCACGCGCACCTCGAGCGTCTCTTTCTCGCAAACGTTCCCCTCCATCGGGCTGACCATCTCGGCTTCGGGCAACCTTTCGCAGAATCTGCGCGACTCGAGCGTCTCCGTTTCCCTGCCCGACCTGAGCATTTCGCTGGCCCGCCTCTATCCTTTCCGCCGTAAACGCGCCGCGGGCAAAGAACGCTGGTACGAAAAGATTTCGCTCTCCTACACCGGCTCGCTTTCCAACAGCATCACCACGAAAGAAGACCGCCTGCTGAAATCCAACCTCATCAAAGACTGGCGCAACGGCTTCCAGCACCGCATTCCCATGGAGGCAACCTTCCAGTTGTTCAAGTACATCAACATTTCGCCCGCTTTCTCCTTTCGCGACATTATGTATGCCTCGCGCATCGACCGCTCGTGGGACGAAGACAAAATGCAAGAACGCCGCGACACAGCCTACGGTTTCTACAATCTCTACGATTGGTCGACTTCCGTCTCGATGAACACCACGCTCTACGGCTTCTATACGCCCGTTACAAAGCTGCTGAAAAAGAAAATCATCGCCGTGCGCCACGTATTCAAGCCAAGTGTCGCTTTCTCCTACAGTCCCGACTTCACCGCGGCTCGTTACGGCTACCAGAAAAGCTATACCTACACCGATGCCAACGGCGAAGCCCAAACCGTGACCTATTCGCCCTATTCGAGCGGCATCTACGGCTACCCGTCGGGTACAATGGCCGGAATGGTCACGATGTCCGTGTCGAACAACGTCGAAATGAAAGTGCGCAGCAGCCGCGACTCGACCGGCGAACGCAAAATATCGCTCCTCGACGAACTTTCGGGCAATCTTTCCTACAACTTCGCAGCCAAAACGCGGCCGTGGAGCGATCTTTCCACGCGCATACGCCTCAAACTTACGCCCAAATACACTTTTTCGCTGGCCGCCGTCTTCGCCACCTACGCCTATACTTTCAACGACAAAGGGCAAGTCGTGCGCGGCGACCGCACAGAGTGGAGCTACGGCCGCTTCGGCCGCTTTCAGGGCATGAGTCAGAATCTTTCGTACACGTTCGACAACCAGACTTTCGTGAAACTTTGGAACAAGCTGACCGGACGAAGCCGCAACGCAGGCCGGCAGGAAAGCGAAAGCGACCCGGAGGACACGGACGAACTCGATTCGAACCTCGACCCTGAGCTGAAAAACTCGCAACGCGGCCCGAAAAAGAAAAACACGGAGAAAGCCCGCATCGACGCCGACGGATACATGGCTTTCAGCCTGCCCTGGAGCGTGACGGTCTCGTATGGCATCTCCATGCGCGAAGATACGCGGCGGGCCATCAACGTGCGCCGCATGCGCTACCCTTTCTCGTTCACACAAACGCTTAATCTTTCGGGCTTCCTGCGCATTTCCGACGGGTGGAACATCACTTTTTCCTCGGGCTACGACTTCGAAATGCGCCGTATCTCAATGACTACGGCTTCGCTGGCCCGCGACCTGCACTGTTTCGAGATGTCGTGCTCGATGGTGCTGCGTCCTTACACGTCGTTCAATTTTACTTTCCGCGCACGAGCCTCCGAGCTGGCCGATGCGCTGAAATGGGACAAACGCTCGTCTTACAGTTCGAACATACAATGGTATTGAGCAACATAATCCAAAGAAAAACTGCATAATGAAAACCTTAAGAACTCTTTTCGGCCTTTTCGCCGCCACGCTCGCCCTCGTTTCGTGCAAAGAGGCCGCAAGCGAATTCCACACCGTCTACTTCCTGCCCCAAGGCACGGGCGGATTTACGCTCTACGCCGACCAGACCGAGACCGACACGGTCGGTATTTTCTCTACCGACTCATGGTCGCTCGCCATCAGCGATTCGTGGCTCACGGCCACCCCGACGGCGAAAACCGTCAGCCGGATAGAGGACTACGCCACCACGCTGCACCTCACGCTCGACGTGAACGCCACGGGCAAGACGCGCCAAACGCCGCTCCGCGCCACGACCACAGAATTCTCGGAAGTAAGTTTTCTCGTTTATCAAGTGCCGTATCTGCATATCACAAAGCCCGGCTACAATCCCCATGCAAACGACGGGCAGCCTTTTGTCCTGCCGCTTCCGGCACAAGGCGCACAGGCCACTATCGCCTTCTATGTCTATCAAGACGGCGCCACGCTGACCACGAACGACGACTGGCTCGCCGCCCTCGTGCGCACAGCGCTGACACCGAACAGCGAAGACGACCGCAATGCCCTTTTGCACGAAATTTCGGCCGACATACCCGACAACTCCTCTGCGCAGGAGCGCCGCGGCACGCTCCGGCTGACTTCGGGCGGCGTAAGTACGGACATCATCGTCGTACAAAGCGGCCGCAGCAACGAAAACCGGCAGTAAACGAGGCGCAATGAAAATCCTTGTCGTCCGTTTCCGCCGCGTAGGCGACGCCGTGCTCTCCATGTCGCTCGTCCACAGCCTCGCACGCAGTTTTCCCGCGCCGCAAGGCGAGATACACTTCGTCATCAACCGCGCCATCGCCCCGCTTTTCGAGGGACACCCCGACATCGGCCGCGTCATCCCCTTCTCCGAAGAGGACTGCCACGGACTCCGCTACGTGCGCAAAGTGTGGAGCCTCTGCCGCGCAGAGCGATACGACGCCATCATCGACATGCGCTCCACACTCAAGACCAGCCTCTTCGCCCTCTTTTCGCCCGGCACGCGCTATCGCATCGGCCGCCGCAAGCCCTACACCCTCGGCCTGCACAACTACCGCATCCCCCTCGACAAGAAGGAAGACCGCCTCGTCAGCAATCTCGGCCTGCTCGCTCCGCTCGAAAAAGAAGGGCACATCGTGCGCGACCTGAACTTTCCGCTCCACATCACCCCCGCCGAGCGCGAAGCCTACGCCGCCTACCTGCGCCGCTCGGGCCTCGACCTCGCGCGCCCCGTCGTGCTCTGCGCCGTGACCACGCGCATTCCCGGAAAAGCCTGGCGCGCCGACCGCATGGCCGCCGTGCTCGGCCGCTTCACCGAGACACATCCCGACGCACAACTCGTCTTCAACTATTCCGGCGCGGCCGAAGCCGCCGACGCCCGCGCCCTCCACGCGCTGATGGGCCACGACCACCACGTGCTCATCGATATCGAAGCCCGCGACCTGCGCCAACTCTGCTGTCTCTGCCTCTTCTCGACGCTCTACTTCGGCAACGAAGGCGGCGTGCGCCACATTGCCCAAAGTCTCGACACACCTTCGCTGGCCATCTACCCGCCTTACGTCGACATGCGCGTCTGGCTGCCCGGCAGCAGCCCCGATCACTGCGGCCTGACGGGAGCGACGATGGACGACATCAGCGTCGAGCAAGTCAGCAACGCGCTCGAAGCCTCCTATGCCCGCGCCATGGCCCGTCGGCAGCGCGTCTGAACCGCCGGCGGCAGGCTTGCGAAAAACAAACGTTGAGATCGAGATCCCGAAAACTTACTCAGACTAAGTTCGAACTTACTCAGAGATAGTTCAAACTTAGTCTGAGTAAGTTTTTACCCCCTCCCGCAGAGCTTTCCGCAACGGGCGCGACAACCACCCGGAACCGCACTTGCAGAACGACCGAAAAGCAAAAAAACCGCGCAAAAGTTTTTCACCCTCGACGAAAAAAGCTACTTTTGCAGCCGATTCAGAGTCCGAAGGGGCCGAACAAGCGCCGGAAGCCGGGAAAACAGGCGACGCGGAGAAGAACTCCGCCTGCCGCCCGCCACCCGCAGACAACGAACCGGACGCCTCCCGGAAAAAACCGTTTAATGATTAAAAAATGTACGCAATCGTTGAAATTAACGGTCAGCAGTTCAAGGCCGAAGAGGGCAAGCGCCTCTTCGTGCACCACATCGCAGGCGCAGAAAACGGCCAGGCTGTTGAGTTTGAAAAAGTGTTGCTCGTCGACGCCGACGGTGCAGTGAAAGTAGGCGCTCCCACGGTGGAAGGCGCGAAAGTAGTCTGCGAAGTGAAAGACGCACTCGTCAAAGGCGACAAAGTGCTCGTCTTCCACAAAAAACGCCGCAAGGGCTATCGCAAGCTCAACGGCCATCGTCAGCAGTTTACGAGCCTCGAAATCAAACAAGTCATCGCTTAACCCCTAAAAACAGAAGAAAATGGCACACAAAAAAGGTGTAGGTAGTTCGAAGAACGGCCGCGAGTCGGCTTCTCAGAGATTAGGCGTTAAGATTTGGGGCGGCCAGACGTGCATCGCCGGCAACATCATCGTGCGTCAGCGCGGTACGGTTCACTACCCCGGCAAAAACGTCGGCATGGGCAAGGACCACACGCTCTTCGCCCTCGTCGACGGCGTCGTGTCGTTCAAACGCGGCAACCGCGACCGCAGCGTGGTCAGCGTAGAGCCCCAGACCGAGGCCTGAGCCGCGCGCGCAGAACCGCAAGACAAGCAGCCGGAGGAAACACCCTGACAAGGGCGTTTCCTCCGGCTTCGTCTGCCCCGCCGGCAGCGCAGCAGCAACCCGCAAGGCGGCAGAAACACACCGCATGACAGCCCCGAAGCCTGCTTTCGTCGACGCGTTTCGTCGGGAAGCAGGCTTCGGGGCCGCCATGCGGGAAAAAGGCGCCGAAAGTCAGCAGCGCTCAGCCGTCAGGCTGCAGATATTGACCACCGTCAGGCAGGCCTTTTCCAAACTCTGCACGGGCAGAAACTCGTGCGTGCCGTGAAAATTCAGGCCGCCGGCGAAGATATTCGGACAAGGCAAACCTTTGAACGAAAGCTGCGCGCCGTCCGTGCCGCCACGTATGGCTCGCACCTGTGGCTCCACGCCTGCGGCAGCAATAGCCTCGCGGGCAATGTCGATGATGTGCATCACGGGCTCGACCTTCTCGCGCATATTATAATATTGGTCGGCAATTTCGATTTTCACGATATCTGCGCCATAATGAGCGTTCAGGCGGTCAGCCACAACGGCGATGCGCTTCTTGCGCTGCTCGAATTTGGCGCGGTCGTGGTCGCGAATAATGTAGGAAAGCGTGGCGCGTTCGACCGAGCCCTCGATGCCGGTCAAGTGGAAAAAGCCTTCGTAGCCCTCGGTCTGCTCGGGCGTCTGCGAGGAGGGCAGCATGCCAACAAATTCGGCCGCAATGCGCCCGGCGTTGAGCATTTTTCCCTTGGCATAGCCCGGGTGGACGCTGCAACCCGCGATTTCGACGCGGGCCGAGGCGGCATTGAAGTTTTCGAACTCGATTTCGCCCACCTCGCTGCCGTCCATCGTGTAGGCCCAAGCGCAACCGAACTTCTCGACGTCGAAATGGTGGGCGCCGAGGCCGATTTCTTCGTCGGGATTGAAGGCTATGCGAATTTTTCCGTGCTTGATTTCGGGGTGTTCTTTGAGATAGACCATGGCTTGCACGATTTCGGCGATGCCGGCCTTGTCGTCGGCGCCGAGAAGCGTGTGTCCGTCGGTCACGATGAGGTCTTCGCCCACGTGGTCGAGGAGTTCGGGAAACTTTTCGGTAGTCGTGACGATGCCTCCCGAAAGGACGATGTCGCTTCCGTCGTAGTTTTCGACGATTCGGGGCTTGATGCCGGCTCCCGAGCAGTCGGGACTCGTGTCCATGTGGGCGATGAAGCCGATGACGGGCACGGGTTTTTCCGTGTTCGAGGGCAGCGTGGCGTAGAGATAGCCCATTTCGTCGAGCGAAACGTCTTCGAGGCCGATGGAAACGAGCTCATCGCGCAAGTATTCGGCGAAAACCATCTGCTTGGCCGTCGACGGCGTGCACTCCATGCCGTCGGCGCTCTGCGTGTCGAACTTCGTGTAAGAAAGGAAGCGTTCTACGATATTCATAGTCGGTATAAGTTTTGATTATTCCTGAGCGGGGTAGTCCTCGTAGAGGAAATCGTTGTAGGGATACTTTTGTACGTGCAACCGACGCACTTCGCGGTAGAGCAAGTCGCGGAGCGCTTCGATGCCGTCGCGCTTTCGGGCCGAAACGAAGGCGCATTGTTCGCCGAGACGCTCCGTCCAAAGGTCGCGCACCTCGGAAAGCGTGCGGTTTTCGCGGGTGGCGGGGCTGAGATCGTCCTCGGCTTTGGGCTTGCAGACGTATGCGTCGGTTTTGTTGAAGACAACGAGCCGCGGCTTCCCAGCTGCGCCGAGCTCTTCGACGGTTCGGGCCACGACTTCCATTTGTTCTTCGAACTCGGGGTGCGAAACGTCGACGACATGCACCAGAAGGTCGCTCTCGCGCACTTCGTCGAGCGTCGACTTGAAAGATGCGACGAGCTCGGTGGGCAATTTTCGAATGAAACCCACCGTGTCGGAGAGCAAAAAGGGCAAGTTGCCCACCGTGACCTTGCGCACGGTCGTGTCGAGCGTGGCAAAAAGTTTGTTTTCGGCGAAAACTTCGCTTTTGGTCAGCAAATTCAGCAGCGTGCTCTTGCCTACGTTCGTGTAGCCCACGAGCGAGACGCGTATGAGCCGTCCGCGGCCGGAGCGCTGCGTCGTTTTCTGACGGTCAATCTCTTCGAGCCGCTGTTTGAGCAGAGATATGCGGTTCAAAATGATGCGTCGATCCATTTCGAGCTGCGTTTCGCCCGGCCCGCGCAGGCCCACGGCGCCGCCGCGCTGACGTTCGAGGTGCGTCCAGAGGCGTTGCAGGCGCGGCAGCATGTAGCGGTATTGCGCCAGTTCGACTTGCGTCTTGGCGCTGGCCGTCTGGGCACGCATGGCGAAGATGTCGAGAATCAGATTCGTGCGGTCGAGGATTTTTACTTTGAGTTCTTTCTCGATGTTGCGCAGTTGCTTGGCCGAAAGTTCGTCGTCGAAGATGACCATGCCCACCGGGCGCTCGGCTTCGTCCTCCGACTCGATATAAGCGCGGATTTCCTGCAATTTTCCGCTGCCCACGTAGGTCACGGCGCTGGGTCCGTCCATGCGCTGCGTGAATCTTTTCACGGTGACACAGCCGGCCGTTTCGGCCAGGAACTGCAATTCGTCGAGATATTCCTCGGTTTTCCGCTCGTCCTGCGTCTTGGTGATGAGCGACACGAGCACGGCCGTTTCGGCCTTGGCTTCCTGTATGAATTCTTTCATGTAATGTCAGCAAATAAAGTAGGCCAGCCAGTGTGCTGCCACGCCGGCGACGATTCCGCCCACGACTTGGGCCAATATGTCTTTGGAGAGCAGGTGTCGGTAGCCCAATGTGTCGAGCACGGCGGCGTGTGTGGAGAGAAAGCCGCTCCAGCACATGCCCATGGCCGTGAAGACGGCTATGGCGTTGTCGTCTATTCTGATTGAGGGGTCGGCTACGAAGCGGGGTACCAGTCCGAGGGCCGCGCCCACGGCGCCGAGGCTCGTCACGGGGAAGGCTATGAGCTCGGGGCTCTCGAATCCGAAGAGCAGTTGCAGCACGACGGAGCACTTTTCGGCCAGAAAGGGCAAGAGGGCCACGCCTTCGTAGGCGCTTCCGGTGTATGTGCCGTCGGCCGAGGGGCCGAAGGTGAGCATCATGACGAAGGTCGAGATAATCAGCACGCCCGGGATAATCGTAAGCCCCAGTTCGACGCCCGTCTTGCCGCCGTCGAGGCAGGCCGAAAGGACACGCAGGAATACGCTGCGCTCTTCGCTCTTGAAAGAAATTTTTTGCTCGTCGCCGCCGCTGACCGAGGGCTCGTCGTGAAACTCCGGGTGCGCCCTAAGCACGAATCGCTGCATCAGCCGCGTGGCCGCCACGCCGCCGACAAAGGCTCCAGCCATGCCGACAAAGGCTGCGCGCGCAAAGCCGAGCCCGCTCATGAAAACCGTCACGACAAGGCCCATGCCGAAGGCCGTCGAGAAGTTCGTCAGCGAGATGAGCTGGTATTTTTTGAAGTAGCGCGAGAAGTTGCGGTCGCTTTGCAGCGACATGATGGCCGGATTGTCCGACAGAAACGTGAGCACGGCGCCCAATGCCGCCACGCCGGGCAGACCGAAAAGGGGCTTCATGAGCCAGCGCAGGGCGAGTTCGAGCAGACGCACCACGCCGAATTCGAGCAACAGCTTCGAGAGCGCGCCCGTCAGCACGATGATGGCCATCAGGTAGAAGACAGTTTCCATGAGCAGCGAGTAGGCCGTGTGCATCAGCGTGTTGAGCATATTGGGCACGCCCATGCGGCTGCCTATCGCGCCGAAAATGGCGAAAAAGACGAGCAGAAACCACAGCGCCTCGAAGCGCCGGGCCATGAGAAAGGATTTTTGTTTCATTGCCGCAAAGCGGGGCCGCAGCGGCCCTCGTTTGCAAATTTACACAAGTCGCCGAAAATCGGGGCTTGCGCAGCCGGAAAAAACTAACGCGGCACAAAGAAAAACTTACTCAGAGAAAGTTTCAACTATCTCAGACTAAGTTCGAACTTACTCAGACTAAGTTTTTTTCGTAACGCAGACATTCGTCCGCCGACTGCCAAGCCCTGCGAAAATGCCCTTGTCCGCGTCGCCTCAACGCTCCGCTGCCCCCTCTCTCTGCGCACGGCGCGCGAGGGGTTATTCGTCGAGGTCGCCGGCAGACGTGTCGCTCCAATTCCCGGCGTTCCAGCCCTTACGGTTCGAAAGGACGTCGTATTCGTCGCTGGCCGAGCCGCCACTCACCACCGAGAGGGCCAGGAGCGCGCCGGACGTGTGCATTTCGAACATTTGCGATGCGGGCTTTTCGTATACGCTTGCGCTCACGTTTATTTGACAAGTACTTTCTTTCCGCCTACGATGTAGAGGCCGCGCGTGGTCGTCGTGACGCGACGTCCCGAGAGGTCGTAGGCAGCGCCGGCGTCGGGCGTAGCGGCGTCGATTGCGTCGATCGACGTAAGCGTTCCGTCGGGGAAGAGCAGGAACTTTACGCCCTGTGCCTCGGCAGGCAGTTGCACATAGCACTTATGGGCAGGAACGGTGATTGTATTTCCGCTTTCCACCTTGTAGAAACCCTGCACATTGTTCTGATTCTGCAACACATAACTGCCCACGGGCGCGTCGCAATCTTCATGAGTGCCGACCAACAGGGTTTCGCTGTTGGCTTGGCTGCCCTGTTGGTTGCCGTAGCTGATAAATTGGTATTTGTTGCCTTTAACGTTGTGGTCCGTAGTCTCGATAATATAAGCCGTGTTCTTTACGAAGTTTCTTATCTCACGATTAGTACCCTTATAATCATCAAGAATCATCGTGTAGCCATTTTCCTCGACTCCTGTGCATTCATAAAGTTTGAGACCGGTGGGGCAAGTTGTGTTGAAAGGCATATAGGCCGTGTCATAATTTACGTTTTCTTCACTACTTACCGTGTAGATTACCTCACGAGGATAGCCGTGGGCATTACTGAGGTTAATAAACGTTTCCAAATTGGCTTTGGCCGTGGTCAGTTTGTCCTTATCCCCCTCTGCGACGGCTTGCTCGGCATAGTTGAGCAACTCAAAATTATCCTCGAAGCCATTTTCACGACGGAATTGGTTTTTGTATTCGTCCGGCCAGATGACTTCGGCTACGCCCTCGGCTTTCACGGGATATGCGCGGTTAAGCCCGGCAAAGGCTTCCTCGATAGTGGCGAGTTGGGCTTTTACGTCAGCAGCAAGTGCGACGAGCTGTTCATCTTCGGTGAGCACAGGGAAGAAGCGGAACGACGAGCCTTGGTCGGCAGCCGTCCAGCCTTGCAGTTTGTCACCACGATGGTTGAAGTAGTAGCGGCGGTCGGCCAGTTTGAAAGCTGCGGAGTTGGCTATCGCGCCTTCGTAAGCACGGAAGGCTTGGCCGTCTTCGGACATCGTGATTTCTACGTCGGCATCGCTCGGCTGATAGAGGCTCACTGCGTTGCCGGCTGTGCGGTTGTATATTTTGAAACCGTCCCACACGTTGCCCACGAAGCACCATTGCTCGCTTTCGTCGGCCGAGTTCTGATAGTCCGTGTCGGTGCCGTTATTCTTGACTTTGACACCTTCTTCATAGTAGACCACGTAATTAGCCTCGTTGGAGTGTACGTCCATGGCATACCATTTGGCTTCGCCGAAACTCGTGCTCGGCTCAAAGGGCAAATTGGTCGTATAAGTCAATACATATTCACCGCTCTCGCTGACCGTACCTTCGGGATAGCCGGACACGACGATGAATCCGGACAGAGCGCCAGCGGGTATCTGCGGATAGATGTCGCCTTCGAGAACCTCTATGGTTGTTCTGTAAACTTCTTCTCCTCCTTCGTCTTCAATAATATAAGTCACATTGCATATTTCAGCAGGAACGTTGCAGGGATAGATTTCCCACTTGCCGTTCGCGTCGTTCACGTCGTTCCACTGCGTGACGATAAAATCGCCTTCGTCATCGTGGTTAGAGTCTTGGGTGGTCGGATCCATGTTGAGATACGAACTTTCGGTCTGCAAGTTGAACACGCCTGCCTCGGCTCCGGACTTGGCGGCAAGGCGGAACTTCATGGCTTCTTCGACATTTTGCGTAAACACTTTTACATTGCCGCGGCTGATATAGCCAGCTACGGAGGATTTCAAGTAGAATTCGCCTGTTTCGCTGCCGTCTACCTTCTCAGCCGTCCAGATATATTTTCCCGTCGCAGGCGTAGCCCCATTGTTCCAAAGGTAGGGGTGTGTCTCCGTCTGACCGCCGGCATGCAGCCAACCGGGACGCCCGCCTGCACCGCGCACGAGGATCTTGCCTTCGGGCACTTCGGACGTAGTCAGCCGCGAACCGACACGGCACACGGCGGGAACGCCGGCGGCGTCGAGTTCGCCAAACGTATATTCCACACCGAGCATATCGAGATCGACTGCGTCGTATTTGTAGACATACCATGCGCTGAATCCGCCCGTGCCATTGAACAACTTCGGAGTAAGCGCCGTTTCGTTCGTATTCAAGAAGCGGCCGTCGGCCAAAGAGAAACGCACGTAGAGCGCATCGACCGACCCTTCCATTTTTGTACCGCCGCTGGAAAAAGTGAAATTACCTGTTCCGTAACTTTTGGCCGTAAACGTGATGGCTTCATCGGCGGTTTCTACGTCAGTCACCAAAGCGTTGGCGTCAGCCGAGGCTTGGCCGACGTACTTGCCGTCCGAGAGGCGACAGAGTTTCAATCCCTCGGTGGCGTTTCCTTTTACGACAAAAAGATTGGCCTTTCCGAAAGTTTGGCTTTTTGCGTTGCCGCCGTTGAAGTAGTAACCGCTGCCGCCGTTCGTATCGCGGCATTGCAAGGAGATGAGCGTGCCGTCAATAAGTTCTGTTCCGGCATCCTTGACAAGAGTTTGCGCACTCGCCGACAAAGCCAAAACGAGGGCAAAGAGAAAGGTAAAGAATTTTAGTTTCTTCATAAGTTATTAATGTTTTTTAGTGTTTTCTCGC
>JAFLUW010000022.1 GCA_022508615.1 Prevotellaceae bacterium
AAAAAATCGCATATTTTCGTCCGAAGATTCGGTCGGACGAAAATATGCGATTGTACGAGCCTTTGAAATGTAAAAGTTTCCTTAATCTCGCCGGGCGAAGCGGTCTTTCCGGCCTCATGCGCGGGCAGCCGTCGCGGCTTCGTGCATCAGTCGGCGCCAGCGCAGGTAGCCGGCCACGGCGATGACGACGTAGAGGCCGTAGAGCGAGGCTTTGAAGGGAATGTCTTTGTGGAAATAGAGGGCGCAGGTGACGGCGTCGACGGCTATCCAGATGAACCATTGCTCCAAGTATTTTCGCGCCAAGGCCCACATGCCGGCCATGCTCAGCGCCGTGGTGAAACTGTCGGCCACGGGCACGGTGGAGTCGGTCTTTGTGGCCAGAATCCACCAGATAAGGGCCCAGAGCGCGAGCGTAAGGAGCGACCAGACGGCGGCCGTGCGCAGCGGAATGCGGGTAACGGGCCGCTCGCGGCGCGTCGGTGCGTCGGGAGCGCCTTTCGTTTGCGCCGAGCGCCACGCAAGGAAGCCGTAGACGGTCATGGCGATGTAGTAGAACTCCATGCCGCAGTCGGCGTAGAGGCCTTTTTCATAGTAGAGCACGACGCCGAGCACCTGCATGGCGAGGCCGACGGCCCACATCAGGCGGCTGGCGCGGTATTCCAAGAGAATGTAGGCCAAACCGAGCAGCGTGGTGGTCAGGTCGAGCCAGTGGGCGGCGAGAAAGGGAAGTATCATATCGTAAGGCTGTTGAAAGTGTACGCAAGACGGTTAGAAACGCAGGCTCACGGTGCCCATGACGGTAGTGCCGGCCATGGGGAAATAGCCGTTCTGCGTATAGCGGTCGCGAGCCGTGTAGCCCGACGAAGCGCTCAGGGCCGAATAGGTCCACGCGTTGGCCACGTATTTTTTGTTGAAGACATTGTCGACGCTGACGCCGAATACGGTCTCGCGCAGTCCGCAGAAACGCTTGCAGGGCAGCGTGTAGGAGGCCGTAAGCCGGCTCACGCTGTACGCATCGAGGCTGCGGGCGCGGCTTTCGGAGTTGTCGATGTACTGACGGCCTACATAGGTGGTCTGCCAAGCGGCATGCAGGCCGCGAAGGTGGAAGTCGAGCACGGCGCCGGCCGTCACCGAGGGCGAGAACGAGAGTGTCGTATGATTATGGTGAACCGTGGTGTAGCCTGTCGGGGCGTCCCAGTCCTCGACGACCTCGTCGAAGTCCTTGATGCGGTTGCGCGAGAGCGTGGCGTGGCCTTCGAGGCTCAGAAAGCGGCAGAAATCGATGCCGGCCGTGAACTCTACGCCCGTGCGGAAGGACTTTTCGACATTGCTCGTGAGCGCCTCGCCGATGTCGCTGAGTTCGCCCGTCTGCACGAGCTGGTCGTCGTAGTCCATGTAGAAGAAGTTGGCCCCGACGCGGAATAAGTCGGTGCGATATTCGTATCCGGCTTCGTAATCGCGCAGCGTTTCGTGACGCGGAAAGGGTCGGGAGCCTTGGTCCGTGTAGTTGTTGCGCACGGGTTCGCGATGCGTCAGGCCGAAGCTGGCATAGGCGTGGTGAGCGCCCTCGCGGTAGCTCAGTCCGGCCTTCGGGTTCCAGAAGTTGAAGCGTTCATCGACGTCGAGCCGCTGATTTTCGTATCCGTCGTTCGTTTTGATGAACACATCGTTGAGCCCGTCGGTCGTATAGTGTACGAAGCGATACTGTATGTCGCCGAAAGCGCTCCAATGACGGGCGAAGTGCAGCGTAGCCTTGGCAAAAACGGTGGATTCGAACTTGTGCGCGTCGCTGTCATAGTAAGAGTAGGGCAATTTGAGGGCGAGATTTTTGGCATAGACTAGCCGGCCGTAATGATTGCCCGCGAAGTTTTGCGCCGTAGCCCCTCCGACGATGTCCCACGCGCCTCGTTTCCACGTTATGTGGGCCAAGCCGCCGAAAACGTCGTTGTTCAGGCCCTTTTCGCGGACGAAGTCCGTGCGCGAAAGGTCGGGAGAGACGATTCCGAACTTCGAGAGTTTCGCATCGGGCTTGAAGTTAGAATAATAGCCGTGTCCCTTCACATAGTAGGCCGACGCCGTGAGCGTAGCCCAAGGCGAGAGCGTAGCCACGGCCGAGAGAATGTGCCGGTGGTGCCAATAGTTGTCGGTAGTGGGGAAGGGGTAGGTGTGCAGACGGCCTTCTTCGTCGTAATACTCGTGCAAACTGTTGAAACGGCGGTCGCCCGTGCGCCAAGCATAGCTGTCGTCGGTCGTTCCGTCCCACGACTGGCCGCATTTCTCGAAGTTGCCGAACATTTTGTAGCGCACGACGAAGTCGCGGCCGTACCAAGCCGCGCCGGCGTAGTAGGAACCCGAGCGCGAGTCCGTGTGGCGCACGAAGCCGTCGGTGCCCGTGAGCGAATAGCGGCCGTCGACAATCAGATGGTTCCACAAAAGGCCCGTCGACGCCTTGATGGTGGTGTGAAACGTGTTGTACGAGCCGTAGGAAGCCGTCGCTTCGCCGCAGGGCGTCGGGCTCGGCGCCTCGCTTTGCAGGGCTACGCTCGCGCCGAAGGCTCCTCCGCCTCCGCTTGTCGAGGTGCCGACGCCGCGTTGTATCTGCATGCTCTGCAAGCCGGCGGCATAACTGTTCATGTTGGCCCAAAAGATGCACTGATCTTCGGGGTCGTTGAGCGGAATGCCGTCGAGCGTGAAATTGATACGCGCGTCAGCGCTGCCCCGAATGCGCAAATAGCCTGTTCCGATGCCGAGTCCGTTGTCGCTCGAAGCCACTACGCTCGGCGTGGTCTGCATGAGAAACGGCAACCCGCGGCCCGAGGCGGCGAAACGCTGCAAAGCGTCGCGCTTTATCTCGGACACGCTGAACGGAGCGTCGGTCGCGGCGCGCACGTTGCTGACTACGGCCTCGTGCAAGGCCTGTGTTCGTGTGGAATCGGTTTGTGCGGCGGCCGAAATGGCGGTTGCTGCCGCAAGGATACATAAAAAATCCCTTTTCATTGCGTTTAACTGTTAGGTTTTAGGGTTAAGAGTTAAAGTGAAAAGGGGGAGCCCTTCGCCATGTCGGCGTAGGACGACAGATTACGGCGCCTCGACGGTCGTTTCGCCCGGTTCGTGTCCGCTCGTCGGCGCCTGTCGAACACGAAAACGGCGGCGTGTCGTCTTTTCCCTGCGTCGGCATTACCCGCATCAGGTTCAATGGGTGTAATCTCAGCCGCGGCTTGCCGCAGCACCCCTTAGCGCTGCAAAGGTAGGGATTTTCGGCCGAACGACGGGCGGGGCGGGCCGACTTTTCGCGAGAAATGCGGAAAACTCGGTCGGCGTTGGTTGAAATTCCGGCCGACGATGTTCGAATGAACCCCGAGATAGTTTTCACCCGGCGCCCGTCGGGCTCACGACATGGGCGGAACGGGACGAAAAGCCTCGGGAGAGGCGGCCGGATATGGCGTCTCTCCCGAGGCGGTAACGAGGTATGGGGCTTTTTGCGCTGCGGCTTTTCCGCGTTTGTCGGGAATATGCCCCATTGCAGCGGGGCGAAATCAGAGCCCGCAGCTGAGCGTGTCGATATAGTTGTAGATACAGCCCAACAGGCCGCAGAGCACGACGCCGAGCGTGCAGAGTGCCAGCGCGATGCGCGTGGGGCAGTCGCTGCGGAAGGGGGCTATGGGCGCGTCGCTCTTGTTGATGTACATGGCTTTGACGATAAGCAGGTAGTAGTAGAGCGAAACGATGGTATTGACCAAAGCGATGAACACGAGCAGGTGGAACCCGGCCTTGAAGGCGGCCATGAAGATGAAGAACTTCGAGAAGAAGCCTGCGAACGGGGGGATTCCGGCCAACGAGAAGAGGCAGAGCGTCATGAGGAAGGCCAAGCGGGGGTTGGTGGCGTAGAGGCCGTCGTAGTCGCTGATGCCGATTTTGCCGCTGTGGCGCTCGACGACGCAGAGCACGGCGAAAGCGCCGAGGTTGGCTGCCATGTAGACTAACAGATAGAAGACGAGGGCGGTCATGCCCTGAGCCGTGCCGCCGCAGAGGCCGAGTACGAGATAGCCGGCTTGGGAAATGGCGGAGAAGGCCATGAAGCGTTTCAAGTTGTGCTGACGAATGGCGAAGAGGTTGGCAAGGGTTATCGAAAGTATGATAATCCAGAAGAGCGCACGGTTCCAAATGTCGACGAATTCGCTTGCGCCGAAGACTTTTTCGAGCACGGTGAGCATGACGAAGGCGGCGCTGCCTTTGGAAATGACGCTGAGGTAGCCGGTCACGGCGGTGGGGGCGCCTTCGTAGGTGTCGGCCGTCCAGAGGTGGAAGGGCACGAGCGAGATTTTGAAGCCCATGCCGGCGATGAAGAGCACGAGGGCGAGCGTGCTGAGCAGGCTGCCGTCGAGCCAAAGGCCGCATTCGTCGAAGTAGAGGCTGCCCGTAGCGCCGTAGATGAGCGAGATGCCGTAGAGCAGCAGGGCGCTCGAAAAGAGGGCGAGCAGAATGAACTTGGCGCCGGCCTCGGCGGACTCGTAGCGCTTTTTGTCGTAGGCCACGAGGGCGGTCATGGGGATACTGGCCAGTTCGAGGCCGATGAAGAACATGAGGAAATGTCCGCTCGAAATCATGAAGTACATGCCCAAAAGGGTGAAGAGCACAAGTTCGTGGAACTCGCCGGCTTTGCCTGCATTTTCAGGCTCGGAGAGCCAGCGGGCGGACATGAGCATGACGATGACGACGCCTGCGCCGAGCAAGGCTTTGACAAGGTGCATCATAGGGGTGCTGACGTACATGCCGCCGAAGGCTTCGGCGCCCGTGCAGCACGAAAGGGGGCTGCAAGGCAGAAGCATGAGGACGGTGTGGGCAATCATGAGGACGACGGGCAGCACGCCACGCAGACGGCCTCGGCAGGGGCAGGAGCAACGGCAACTGTCGCCCTCGCCACACGGAGAGAGCAGCAGGTCGGCGATGAATACGATGACGATGACGGCGAGCAGGCTGAGTTCGGCCGGCATATTGAGGAATTGGGTATAGTCCATTGTGTCGTCGGGGATTACATGAAAGGGTTAGAGTTGGAAGCTGCGTGGCCGATGCTTTCGATGATGGGGGCTACGCCGCCTTCGATGAGGTGGCTTACCCAAAGCGGGGCCATGCCCAGACCGGCTACGGCGGCGATGAGGCAGATGACGGCGAAGCGCTCGTCCCATGTGGCGTCGGTGAGTTGCTTGTGGTGTTCGTTCTGGCAGGTGCCGTAGAGAATTTTGCCCACAAGGCGCAGAATATAGACGGCCGTGATGACGATGGACGTGCAGGCGGCGATGGTCAGCACGCGGTGGAACGTATCGGCGTTCTGGAACGAGCCGACGAAAATGGTCATCTCGGCAATGAAGCCGGAAAGACCGGGCAGGCCGAGGTTGGCCAAGCCGGCAATGACGTAGCACACGGCCAAGAAGGGCATGATGCGCATCAGGCCGGAGAGTTCGCGAATGTCGCGGGTGTGGGTGCGGCCGTAAATCATACCGATTAGGGCAAAGAAGAGGGCGGTCATCAGGCCGTGGGAGAGCATTTGGAGCACGGCGCCGGTGCAGGCCGTGGTGTTCATCATAAGAATGGCGAACAGCACGAGGCCGCAGTGGGATACGGAGGAGTAGGCGTTGATGTACTTCAAGTCGGTCTGCACGCAGGCCGAGAAAGCACCGTAGACCACGGAGATGCCGGTAAGAATGAGGAATATCCAGCCCAATTCGTTGGCGGCTTGGGGCATGAGGAACATGGCGATGCGGAAGCAGCCGTAGCCGCCGAGTTTCATCAAGACGCCGGCATGAAGCATGGAGACGGCTGTGGGCGCGGAGGCGTGGCCGTCGGGGCTCCATGTGTGGAAGGGGAAGAGGGCGCCGAGCACGCCGAATCCGATGAACGTGAGGGGGAACCACAGCATTTGTTGCTCGACGGCGATGGGGTGGGCGCCGCCCGTGTGGTGGGCGATGTCGAGAATGTTCATCGTCGCGCCGCCGGCGCCGTAGAAGATGCCGAAGATGCCGCACATGAGGAAGGCGGAGCCGCCCATGAGCATGAGGGTGAGTTTCATGGCGGCGTATTCTTTGCGGCCGCTGCCCCATACGCCGATGAGCAGGTACATGGGGATAAGGGCGACTTCGTAGAACATGAACATGGCGAACATGTCGACCGAGATGAAGAAGCCGAACACGCCGAGGCTCAGAAGGGTGAACCAGAGGAAGTATTCTTTGGTCAGCGGTTTGAGTTGCCACGAGGCGAAAGTGCCGGTGAAGACGATAATGGCCGAGAGCAACAGCATGGCTACGCTGATGCCGTCGACGCCGACGCTATATTCGATATGGAGCGGCTCGAACCACGAGAACGAGGCGGTGTAGAGCATCTCTGCGTCGGCGCCGGCAGCGCGGTCGCAGAGGAAAGTATAGGTCAGCCAAACGGAAAGCGCGAGCAGCGCGGTGCTGCCGGCGACCATTACGGCGCGCACGCCCTTGATGCCGCGGGCCAACCACAGGCCGAGGAGCATCACGAGGGGAATGAATACGAATAGTGAAAGGAAATTCATATCGGTTTGTGCTTAAAAGGTCAAGATGAGAAGCAGGGCGAGGACGCCGAGCAGGAAGATATAGGCGTAGGTTTGCACGGAGCCGTTTTGCAGGCCGCGCACGGCGAGGCTCAAGCGGTGGGTGCCCCAAGCGAGGAAGTCGAAGAAGCCGTCGATGATGTGGCGGTCGAACCAAGCGATGGGCGTGGAGATGCGTTTGAAGATGATACGGTGGGTGACGAACTGATAGACTTCGTCCATGTAGAAGCGCTTGTAGGCCCAGCGGTGGAGCGAGGGCGCGGCGGCTTTCATCTTCTCGGCTACGGGTTGGCGCTCGCCTTTGAAAATGTAGGTGGCCAAAGCAATGGAGCAGATAGCGATGACGGTGGACGTAACGGCAATCTGTGTGTCGAGATGAATGGGGTAGTCTTCGCCGCTGGCGCTGACAAAGGAGCCGAAGTTGACGGCCCAACCGCAGGTAAGCGTGACGAGGGTCAGGAAAATGAGCGGAAGGGTCATGGTCAGCGGAGCCTCGTGCGGCGTATGATGGGCATGGAGTTCCTTGTTTTCGGTGCCCCAGAAAATGCCGTAGTAGAGGCGGAACATATAGAAAGCGGTCATGGCGGCGATACCGGTCATAATCCAGCCGACCACGGGGCTGTAAGCGAAGCAGGCGGTGATGATTTCGTCTTTCGAGAAGAAACCGGAGAACGGGGGAATGCCGCTAATGGCCAAGCAGGAGCAAAGGAACGTGATGTGCGTGACGGGCATGTATTTGCGCAAGCCGCCCATGGCGGACATCTCGTTGGAGTGCACGGCGTGAATGATGCAGCCCGCGCCAAGGAAGAGGCAGGCCTTGAACATGGCGTGCGTGAAAAGATGGAACATCGAGGCCATGTAGCCGAGGCTGGCATGGTTGTCGATGACTTCGCCGTGATGTCCGGGCAGGCAGACGCCGAGGGCTACCATCATGAAGGCAATCTGCGAAATGGTGGAAAAGGCCAACACGCGCTTGATGTCGCTCTGAGCGCAGGCCACGGCGGCGGCATAGAAGGCGGTGAACACGCCTACCCATACGACGATGCTCATGGCTTCGGGGGCATATTGTATCCACAGCGGGAAAAGGCGCGCAATCTGGTAGACGCCGGCTACAACCATGGTGGCCGCGTGAATCAGAGCTGACACGGGCGTGGGGCCTTCCATGGCATCGGGCAACCAAATGTGCAAGGGGAACATGGCGCTCTTGCCGGCGCCGCCGATGAACATCAAGACGAGGGCCGTGGGCAGCATGAACGCGCCTTGAGCAAAGCCTTCGGCGTTGAAATCGAAACCGAACGACTTGCAGTAGTAGCCGTAGATGAGAATGCCGACGAGGAAGAACATATCGGCGAAGCGGGTTACGATGAATGCTTTCTTCGAAGCGGCGATAGCGGGAGCCGTCGTGTAATAGAAGCCGATGAGCAAGTAGGACGAGACGCCCACGAGTTCCCAGAAAAGGTACATCTGGAAGATGTTGGTGGCCACGACAAGTCCGAGCATCGACATCGTGAAGAGGCTCAAATAAGCGTAGTAGCGCTGGAAGCCGCGTTCGCCGTGCATATAGCCGAACGAATAGATATGCACCATGAGCGACACGGTCGAGATGACGATGAGCATCATCACGGAGATGGGGTCGAGCATGATGCCCATATCGAAGTGAAGCGAGCCGAGGGGCAACCACGTAATGTTGTAGGGAACGACGGTTGCGAAGACGCCGTTCACGCGGTCGGCCGTGAAGTACTCGAAAGCCGTGACGTAGGACAGCACGGTGACGGCCGCAAGGCTGAGCGTGCCGACGATGCCTGCGGTTTTGTGGCTGAACTTCATGCCTGCCAGTCCCAACACGAGGAACGACAGGAAAGGAAGCAGCAATATATATAAGGTGTATTCCATAATCTGTAATCTGCGTTAGTTTACCACTTCATCTTTTCAATGTCGCGGACAGAGATATTTTTGAGGTGGCGGTAGATGTTAATCATTATGGCGATGGCGATAGCGCTTTCGGCGGCCGAGATGGCGATAGAAAAGAGCGCGAAAAAGTAGCCCTCGTGTCCTGCGGGATAGAGCATCTTGTTGAACACGGCGAAGTTGATGTCCGTAGAGTTGAGCATGAGTTCTATCGAGAGCAGGACGCCGAGTGTGCTGCGGCGGGTGAGAAAGCCGAAGACGCCGGCGAACATCATGACGGCCGAAATGACCAAAATGTATTCCAAATGTATCATGATTGTGTGGATTTAGCGTTTACGGGCAATTAACAGGCCGCCGACGATGCAGGCGAGCAGCAATACGGACACGGCTTCGAAAGGAAGCAGGTAGCCGCCCTTTTCGGTGGAAAGCATTTGCCGGCCTATTTCGGCGATACTCGTGCCGCCCTCGACGCTTTCGACGGGCGCGCCGAGCACGGCGGCTTCAATGATGAACTTCTGTTGGAAGATGACGAACAACACGGCGGCAAAGCCCGCGAGGCTCAGCACGGCGGCTGCGGCGGTCTTGATTCGGGAGTTGCGGCTCAGGGTTTCTTTGGCTCCGCTGGTCAGCAGAATCGAGAAAACGTAGAGCACGACAATTCCTCCGGCGTAGACCATAATCTGCACGGAGCCTAAGAACGTGTAGCCCAGAAGAAAGTAGAGGCCTGCCGTGCCTAACAGCACGAGAAGCAGATAGGTGGCGGCGCGAATCACGCTTTTCGTCAGCACAGTGGCAAACGAGGCAAGAACGATAAGCACGGCCAGTACGGTAAACATTATGTTTTGCGAATCCATGGGGTTGGCTTATTGGGGTTGGGTGGTGGGATTGGGTTGTGCGGCGGCGGGCTTTGCGGCAGCCGGGCGCTTTTTCTCCTCGCATTTCGAGCCGGGACGGTTGAGCACTTTGACAAGTTTCGTGCGGTCGAACACGGCGTTTTCGAAAGTTTGGTCGAATGTGATGGCGCCTTGCGGGCAAACGCGCGTACACAATTGGCAGAACATGCAGCAACCGAGATTGTATTCGTATTCGACGAGTTGTTTCTTTTTCTTACCGTCCTCGGTCTCGACCATTTGCGTTTTGATGCTGATGGTGCCGTTCGGACAAGCCGTTTGGCAGAGTCCGCAGCCGATACACTTGTGTTCGTTCTGCTCGTTATGCGGCATGACGAGCGAGCCGCGGAAACGGTCGAACATCGTGAGCGTGTCGCGGTTTTCGGGGTATTGCTCGGTGATTTTTGCGGTAAAAAGTTCGCGCATCGTGGTTTTCAACCCGACGCAAAGCGTCTTGATGCCGGCGAAAAGTCCCTGAAAATAGTTTTTTTCTTCTTTCATAGTGTGGGGACAGTTTTAGAAGTGAAGTCCGAAGGCCACGCAAAGGGCCATAAGGACAAGATTGACCATGCTGATGGGCACGAGATATTTCCATTCGAGCGAAAGAATCTGGTCGATACGCAGACGAGGGAACGTCCAACGCAGCCACATGAGCAGGAATACGACGAAGAACGTCTTGCCCACGAACCAGACGAAGCCGGGAATCATGTCCATCACGCCGTTCAGCGCGCTGAGCCCGACGATGTGCAGAGGCGCCCAGCCGCCGAGGAAGATTGTCGTGGCGATACCGGCCGTAATAAACAGGTTAAGATACTCGGCCAGATAGTAAAAGCCGAAATGCATACCCGAATACTCGGTGTGGTAGCCGGCCGTAAGTTCGCTTTCGCTCTCAGGCAGGTCGAACGGGCCGCGGTTACACTCGGCGTTGCCGGCAATCAAGTAAATGATGAACGCAATGACTGCCGGCACGTGTCCGCGCACGATGTTCCAGCCGTTGGCGGCCTGATCTTCGCAGATGCCCGAGATGGACATGGTGCCCGTCAGGCAAATCATCGTGAGCATGGTCATGCCGATGGAAAGTTCGTAAGAGATAATTTGCGCTCCGCTGCGCATGGCGCCGATGAGCGAATACTTGTTGTTCGAACTCCAGCCGGCCAGCAGAATGCCCACCACGCCGATGCTCGATGCTGCTAGCAGGAAGAACACGCCGACGTTGAAGTCGATGATTTGCGCTCCGGCGTTCCACGGCAGGCAGGCGAAAGTCAGCATCGAGGCCGTCACGACGAGGAACGGTGCGAGGTTGTGTAGCAGCAGGTCGGTGTTGCGCATCGTGATAATCTCCTTGGTGAGCATTTTGAACACGTCGCAGAACACTTGCAGCGTGCCCCACTTGCCCACTCGGTTGGGGCCGAGGCGGCACTGGAAGAAAGCGCAGACCTTGCGCTCCATATAGATAAGGACGATGGCGAATACGGCATAGAGCGTGATGATGGCCAACGCCACCAGCACGGATTCTATGAGTATCGCCGTCCATTCGGGCAGGAAGCCCGTAAGCAGCTGGTGTATCCAGCCGGTTACTATGGAAAAGTTGAACATGGCTTTTCTTTGGGTTATCGTAGGTTTAACGGTCGATGTCGGGCACCACGTAGTCTACTGTGCCGCCGATAGAAATAAGGTCGGCCAGCATGTTTCCGCGGCAGGCGGTGTCCATTACGGCTACGAGCGGCAGGCCTGTCGAGCGGTAGTGCAGGCGATAGGGGTTCTTGTCGCCTTTCGAGACGAGCAGTACGCCGAATTCGCCGCGGCTGGCCTCGACCGACGAGTAGTATGTCCCTTCGGGCACTTTGATAATGGGTTTCATCTTCTCCTGATAAGGGCCTTCGGGAATGTTGTCGATGAGTTGTTCGATGATGCTGAGGCTTTCGCGGATTTCGTCCATACGTATCATCAGGCGGGCGTAGGAATCGCCCTCCGTGCGTATCGCCTCGTTGAACGTCACGCGGTCGTAAGCGGCATAGGGGCGCAGCTTGCGCACGTCGTTGTGCCAGCCCGAGGCGCGTCCCGTGCCTCCCGTGCAGCCGAACGAAATACATTGCTCCTTGCTGAGCACGCCTACGCCGTCCAAACGGTTGTGCGCGATGACGTTGTTGCAGAAGATGTCGAAGTATTCCTCCAAATTGCGGCGCATGTAGGGAATGAATTCCTTGACGCGCTTCTGGAAATTCGGATGCAGGTCGGCCATGACGCCGCCGATGGTGTTGTAGTTGAGAATGAGGCGCCCGCCGCAGGTTTCTTCGAAGATGTCGAGGATTTTCTCGCGGTCGCGGAAGCCGTAGAGGAAAGCCGTCGTGGCGCCAAGGTCTTGACAGAGGCAGGAAAAGAAGAGAATGTGCGAGTCGATTCGCTGCAATTCGTCCATGATGGTGCGAATCACTTGTACACGGTCGCTCACTTCGACGCCCATGGCCTGCTCGATGCACATGCACAGCGCATGGCGGCTTTGCATAGCGCCGAGATAGTCCATACGGTCGGTCAGCGCCAGTGTCTGCGGATAGGTCAGCTGCTCGGAGATTTTCTCGATGCCGCGGTGGATATAGCCCAGCACAGGGTCGATTTTGCGAATCGTTTCGCCTTCGAGTGCCACGCGGAAATGGAGCACGCCGTGGGTCGAGGGGTGTTGCGGGCCGATGTTCACCACATAGTCGTCTTTACCGAAGATGGTGTGCGTCTCGGTCGTGCCGTCGGCGTTATATTGCGTAGTGGTGTCGGACAGCGGCTCGTTGTCCATGCGCAACGGGTTGTTTTCTTCGGTCTTGTCGTCCTTGCGGAAAGGATAGCCCACCCAGTCTTCGCGCATAAAAATACGGCGCATGTCGGGGTGGCCGGCAAATTTCACGCCGTAGAAGTCGTAAACCTCGCGCTCGTAGATGTTGGCGATGTCCCAAAGGTCGCTTGCCGTGGGCAGTATGGGATTTTCGCGCCCCTCGGCCGTGGCTTTGAGCACGGTGCGGCTGCCCGTCTGCGTGTTGCAGAGGTGATAGATGACGCCGAGGCCGTCGGCTTCCTCGTCGATGCCCGTAAGGCATTCGAGAAAGTCGTAGCCTTGGGCGCGGAGCGCTTCGAGTTCGGCGCGGAGCGCATCGGGCGCCACGGTGCGCGGCTCGCAGGCGTTGCGGGCGGGCGCCGCCGGCGCAGCATCCTTGGGTGCGGGCCCGGCGGGTGCGGCGGCCTTGGGCGCTTCGGGCGCGGGCGCCTCCTCCGTCAGGCGGTGGTTGCGGAGATATTTGTTGTGTGTCATGCCTGCTCTGCTTGTTTAAGAAGTTCTTCGCCCTTCTGCTTCATTTCGTCGCGGTAGGGGTCTTTTTGTTTCTTGTTGGTCGTGCCGAAGAAGTTTTCGGCTTTCACTTTGCGCTGCAACTGCATCATGCCGTAGAGGAAAGCCTCGGGGCGCGGCGGGCAGCCGGGCACGTAGACGTCGACGGGGATAATCTGATCTACGCCTTTCACTACGTGATACGACTTCGTGAACGGGCCGCCCGAGATGGCGCAACCGCCAATGGCCACGACGTATTTCGGGTCGGCCATCTGGTCGTAGAGGCGGCGCAGGACGGGAGCCATCTTCGTCGTAATCGTACCGCTGACGAGAATCACGTCGGCCTGACGGGGCGAGTTGCGCGTCACTTCGAAGCCGAAGCGGGCGATGTCGTAGCGTGCGGCGCAGACGGCCATGAACTCGATGCCGCAGCAGCTCGTGGCGAAGGTCAGCGGCCAGAGCGAGTTGCTGCGTCCCCAGTTGATGAGGTCGTCGAGCGGGCGCACGATGACGTTCGTGCCGCCGGCGTTGAGCTGGGCTACGAGTTCTTCGAAAGTTTCGTTGTCCTTGAATTCCTCGTAGGGTATATTCTTGATTTTCGGATGTTTCATTGCCATTTCAGCGCTCCTTTCCTCCAGGCGTAAGCGAGGCCCAGAACCAAGATGAACAGAAAAAAGAGCACCGAGAACAAGCCTGCCGGCCCGAGGCTGCGCATCACGACGGCCCAGGGGAAGAGAAACATCGTCTCGACGTCGAACATGAGGAACAGAATCGCGAACAGGTAGTAGCCTATCCGGAACTGCATCCACGAACGCCCGCGTGTGGGCACGCCGCACTCGTAGGGCTCCTCCTTTTGCGCGTTGTAGGTGCGCGGAGAGATGAGTTTGGCCAGCATCACCACCACGCCGACAAACGCCAGACCGGTCAGTACGGTCGTAATCAGCAAGGTAAAGTTCATTGTGCTAATCGTTATTTGTTAAAATTTGTTTTCCGGTTGTGTTTTGCCCGCAAAGTTAGGCATTTTACGGCACAATTCGCACGCTTTTGCGCAGATTTTGTCTGTGGTCGCCGGCTGCTGCCCGCCGGGGTGTTTTTATGCGGCTGTGCAAGATGCAGATTTTCAGCTTCCTGCGCGATTCGCAAAAGTGTCGGCCCGAAAGTCGAAACTATCGTTGAGTAAGTTCGAACTTACTCAGACTAAGTTCAAACTTACTCAGCGTTATTTTTCCGGACTTTTGTATGGTGTTCGACGAAATCTCGCGACAACTGAAAATGCAACATCCGGATCTGTTCCCAACTTTTTTCGTCAATATGCGAGCTGTCGGGGATTTTTTTGTACTTTTGCTTGTTGCAGGGCAAATCCTTTTGTTTACTCCAAAGGTAGTCGTGATCGGAGAAAATGATGGATCTGTCGTCGAACGAAAAACATGCTCATATTTCAATAATGCAGGAAATTTCCGGACACCGCGCTGGTGCTGTTCTCGCATCGGACTGCGAAGGCATTTCGGCTGTGCTTAATACGTACAATGCCGCGGCTTTTCTGCGCCGTGTACTTGAGGCGCTCGCCGGTTTCGACGAGATAGTGGTGTGCGACATGGAAAGCACGGACGGCACGCTCGAGATAGCTCGGAGTTATGGTTGCCGTGTGGTGACTTTCCCGCGCGGACAACACAATATCTGTGAACCGGCTCGCTCTTTCGCCATCGGTGCGGCTCAATACCGCTGGGTGCTGGTCGTCGACGCAGACGAAATTGTCACGCCCGCCCTGCGCAACTATTTGTATGCGCGTATTGCTCGCGGTGACTGTCCGTCGGGGTTATTCGTAGCGCGGCGCAACATGTTTATGGGCCGTTACATTCACTCGTCGGCCGATTATCAGTTACGCTTTCTTGAGCGCGAACGGGCCGCATGGCCGCCCGTGATTCACGCGATTCCCCGTGTGGACGGCCGCGTCGAGCGTATTCCGCAAAGATTGGATGATGTGTGTCTGCTTCATCTCGACGATGCCAATGTGCATGCACGAGTAAAAAAAATGAATCGCTATACGGACAACGAAACAATGCGCCGTCGCCGGCAGCCTTGCGGCGCGTGGCGTTTATTGTGGCGGCCTGTTTGGTTTTTCTTGCGTAGTCTTCTGTTGCAAGGCGGCTGGCGTGATGGGTGCCGCGGAATTGTGCGTGCTCATTTGGCGGCGGTTTACCAGATTCTGCTGTTGTCGAAAGTCATGGAGGAGAAATGGAGAAGAGACGAGCCGTCTGCGTTCTAATGGCCCCGGGTGAGGCTGCGCTTCGACCTTTCCTCGAAACTTTGCCACAGGTATTTGCCGTTTCGGGCGAATTGTTGTTTCGCGGTCGCAATGAATTACGCTGTTTTTGTGTAGATGGGCGTAATCTGGTGGTGAAACGTTTTGGGCGACACAATGTAGCGGTACGGCTATTAGGCGTATTCGGCCGCAGTAAGGCCCGCAAATCTTATGACAACGCCATACGACTCGTGCAACTCGGCGTACAGACACCGAAGCCCGTGGCTTGCGTGGAGTTGCGCTCGTTTTGCGGCCTCGCGACCGACACTTTTTATGTGTGCGACTATGTTTCGTGGCCGGCATTGGGTGAAGGGCTTCACGAAACGGGTTATTTTAACCGAGAATTGACGACTGCTTTCGCTCATTTCATGGTTGGAATTCATGCGAAAGGTGTGGAACACTGTGACCTCAACGCTACGAACGTGCGCTTCCGGATGAAGTCTGACGGATATGCGTTCATGCTCATCGATCTCAATCGTATGCGTTTTCATCGCAATAGCTGCGGACTTTCATCCCGCGAGGGTTTTGCCAATCTCACACGCTTTTCCTGCTGTTCAGAGATGTTTGTATGTTTCCTGCGCGAATATATAGCTGTCCGCGGTTTGCCTGTCTCAAAATTGGCTGAAGCACTATCCGTTAAGCACCGTCACGATTTCTGGTGGGATGTACGCAAATTTTTCAAAAGGTTGGCTAACGGCTGGCACTGAATGGCTGCTGGCAATCGCCGATGAAAGATGCGAAATAATCAAGCCATGATACCCAAAACCATCCATTACTGTTGGTTCGGCGGCGCAGAAAAGCCCCCGACTGTAATACGTTATATCAATTTATGGCGGCGCGTGATGCCAGATTATGTTATTAAGGAATGGAATGAGACGAATTTCGATATTTCACGCCGAGCGTATACGCGTGAGGCTTATGCCTTGCGAAATTATGCTTTCGTTGCCGACGTATGCCGGCTTGAAGCGCTTTGGACGGAGGGTGGCATTTATCTTGACACCGACATTGAAGTGCTGAGCCGTTTTGATAAATTCCTGCATCTCCACTCGTTTCTTGGTCGCGAGCATAATTTTCTCGGAACTGGTTGCATAGGAGCTGAAGCAGGAAGTCGATGGGTTAAAATATTTTTAGATTACTATTCTCGGCATCATTTTATCAATTTTTTTGGTCATATGTGTCGCACGCCTAATACCAAACTGTTGACAGTCACCCTTTGGCCGAGAATCCCCGCCGAGGAACGTCCCATTGTGTTTGACTTCGATTATTTTTGTGCCAAGCGCTGGGACAATGGCGAGGTGCAAATTACACCTCGCACGGTATGCGTACACCATTTTTCTTGCTCATGGACTCGTGGGCATAAGACGTTAGCCGTCCGGCTGTATCATTTGTTGCTCGGATTGAGGGTGCGGTATAATTTCTGAACGTAGAAAAACAGAATCCATCCGTACAGCTCACAAAGAGCTGTACGGATGGATTCTGTTTACCAAAGCGCCTCGGCGCTCTGTGCTGTCAATAGACAAAGAACAGCATCAGGTAGCCCAGCACGATGCCGCCGAGACCCACGATGAGACCTACGCGCATCATGTCCTTCTGCTCGATCAGTCCGGTGGAGTGAGCCAGCGCGTTGGGCGGAGTCGAGATGGGCAGCAGCATGGCCAGCGAGGCGCACATGGCCACACCCACGAGCAGGGCGTGAACGCCGCCGTAAGGAGCCAGCGCATCTTTGGCACTGACGCCGATAATGGCCAGAATGGGCACGAGAAGGTTGGCTGTAGCCGTGTTCGAGATGATGTTAGAAAGCATCCAGCACAACAATCCGGCGCCGACAATCATCAAGAGGGCGGGCCACTCGCCGAAGGGGATGTGTTCGACCATGTGTTTGGCCAGTCCCGTCTGCTGAAGGGCCACGCCGAGCGAGAAGCCGCCGGCTACCATCCACAATACGCTCCAGTTGACCTCCTCGAGGTCGCGGCGGCCGATGACGCCGGTCAGTACGAACACCGTGATGGGAATCATGGCCACGGCGTTCGAGCCGATGCCGGTGTATTCCTCGCAAATCCACATCAGAATGGTCACGATGTAGGTGGCGCAGACGATGGGCAGGTGCTTGCTGTCCTTCACGTTGTCCTCGATTTTGATTTCGATTTCCTTCTGCTTGAAGGGGAACATCAGGCGCAGCACAATCCACGAAAGCAGCAGAACTACAAGTACGTAAGGTATCATGACGCCCATCCATTCGCCGAAACTGATGTTGATGTTCAGCTCGTCTTGCAAATATTTTAGGGCAATTGCGTTGGGCGGCGTGCCGATGGGCGTGCCCATGCCGCCTACGTTGGCGCCGATGGGAATGGCCAGCGCCAGGGCGATGCGTCCTTTTCCGTCGGCGGGGAGAGATTTGAGCACAGGCGTGAGGAAAGCCAGCATCATGGCGGCCGTGGCCGTGTTGCTCATGAACATCGAGAAAATGCCGGTCACGAGAATGAAGCCGAGCAGCACGTTTTCGCTCTTTTTGCCGAAAGGATAGAGCATAAGGCGGGCCAGCTTGACGTCGAGTCCCGTCTTCGTGGCGGCGATGGCCAGGAAGAAGCCGCCGAGGAAGAGCATGATGATCGGATCGGAGAACGTGGCAAAAAGATCTTTGGACTTGATGATATGGGCGGCGAACTTGGCGCCCTCTTCAGCCGGGGCGAACGAAGCATCGCGCAGCAACAGCAGCGTTTGGTCCGAGCAGGTGAAGAGCAGCAGCGTCGTGGCCAGCACCGACGTGGTCCACGAGGGAACGCCTTCGAGTATCCACATCAGCGTGGTGAAGATAAAGATGGCGATGACGCGGTGTTCGACGGTCGAAAGGCCGGGAATGCCGAAAAAGTCGGTCGGCGTGGCCCACAGGGCGATGAGTGCGGCGACGCAAAACAGCAGTTTGATGGTGCGGGACATGATTTTCGATTCGCGTCGCGCTTTCTTTTGGTTGTGATAGTGGTCTACGAGATGTATACCGTGAAAAATTTTGAACATATGATGTACGGATTATATGAGACAGGGTTTGTGTCAGGCCTTCCCCTTGGGCAGGCCGAAAGGCATGGCCGTGCGTTCTTCCTTGGCCGGACCGGGGATGCGGATGGGGCCGAACGAGGCTTCGTAGCGCTGTACGTTTTCCTGAAGCGCCAGCAGCAGGCGTTTGGCATGCTCGGGAGCCATGACGATGCGGCTCTTGACGCTCGCCTTGGGCAGACCCGGGAGCATCCGGACGAAGTCGAGCACCATTTCGCTGCTCGAATGGGCGATGATGGCCAGATTCGCGTAGACGCCTTCGGCCACTTCGGGCGAAAGTTCTATTTTGAGTTCGCCGTTCTGAGGAGTGTTTTCTTCCATATAGATATTAAATTGTATTTGATTCGCGGTTGCCTCTCCCGGACAGGAGAAACGGCGCAAAAATAGCCCAAATCCGTGAAAAAAGCAAAGGCGACCTTGCAAAACTTGCGTTTCGACAGACTTTTTTCGTAAAACATGTGAAAAAACGCCTCGCGTTTGCACATGGGAAAGGCGAACCCTCTAATTTTGTCGACGATTATTAACCAAAACATACCATGATATGAGAAAGATTGCTCTATTTTTTGCAGCAGCGCTTGCAGTTCTCTCTGCCGGCGCACAGAAGAACGGCGCTCTTTCGGGAACCAAATTCTTCGACAACTGGTCGGTGACCGTGAACGGCGGTGTGAACGCTCCCGTCACCAATTGTTATTTCTGGAAAAACATGCGTCCGTCCTACGGCGTAGGGTTGAACAAGCAGATCTCGCCGGTGTTCGGGCTTACGTTTGAAGCCGTGTCGGGCAACAACCTCCACCACCGCCATTCGCAGACGGCGCTTTCGAATGTGAACGCCTTCGTGCTCTCCCGCATCAACTTGTCGAATCTTTTCGCAGGCTATAAGAAGGCTCCCCGCGTGTTTGAAATCGAAGGTGTTTTCGGCGGCGGCATCATCCGCTACTTCGGCGAGCAGACCGACGACGGTTACGCCAACTGGGGCGACATCGCGGCCTTCGGCACGCGTAGCGCGCACACTTCCTGGGGCGCAAAAGCCGGGCTTAACCTCAATTTCAATCTCGGCGAAAAGAAAGCCTGGACCATCAGCGTGAAGCCCGCCATTGTCTGGGATCTCGAAGGCAGCTCCGAGGGCGTTTACGACCGCAACCTCAGCCGTACGACGGGCGACCGCGGCGCACGTTTCGACCTCAACGACTCGCATCTCGAGTTGCTGGCCGGCGTGACCTACCATTTCAAGAATTCCAACGGCTTGCACCACTTCGGCCGCGTGCGTGAATACGATCAGGCTGAAGTCGACGGCCTCAACGCCAAAATCAACGCCCAGCGCGAAGAAGTGGCAGGGCTCGCCACCGAGTTGGGCATCATGCGCGATACAAACCGCCGTTTGCAGCGCGAGCTCGACGAATGCAACAACAGACCCGTGGTCGAAGTGGAGCGGCGCATCGTGAAAGAGAACAACAGCCTCGAGTCCATGGTACACTTCCGCCAGGGCAAGAGCGTCATCGACGCCAGCCAGCTGCCCAACGTAGAGCGCGTGGCCACCTATCTGAGCCGTCATCCCGAGAGCAAAGTCGTCATCAAGGGCTATGCCAGCCCCGAAGGCAGCCAGGAAATCAACGAAAAGCTCGCCGCAGCCCGCGCCGAAGCCGTGAAAGACTGCCTCGTGAAGCGCTACCGCATCGCCGCTTCCCGCATCGCCGCCCAAGGGCTCGGCGTAGGCGACTTCTTCAGCGAACCCGACTGGAACCGCGTCGCCATCTGCACGATCGAGGAAGTCAAATAAGCCGCAACGGGCGATTTCCCATAAATTCACAAACAACAGCCGGCCGCTCTCCGAAAAACGGGAGCGGCCGGCTGGCCTTTTCCGGCCCGTTGGGCCGCAGTGCGTTGTGCAGGGCGAAATTATGCAGCGTAAGTTCGAACTTTCTCTGAGTAAGTTTTCCTTGTCTTAGCGTTTCACTTTCACGCCGGCCATGAAGACGAATCCCGGCTGGCGCACGTTGCCCAAGTCGTAGTAACGCCGGGCCGTGAGGTTCGAAAAGTCGGCGAAAAGTTCGTAGTGCCGCGTGCCCCACCGCAGCCGCGCGTCGAGCAGCGCATGCGTGCCGTAAGGCAGCCGGCGTCCCGTCGGCTTTCCGCCGACATACTCCTCGTATCCGCCTGAGCGCTGCCCCACGCGCAGCGTCCATGCCGCCGAAAGCCGGCTCCAAATGCGATGATCGAGCCGTGCCGTGAACTTATGCCGCAGATGTTCGAGCGCATAGTTCGACTTAAACACCTCGCGGCCAGACGTTTTCGCCTGATGCAGATAGGCATACTGCACGCGCAGGCTGCTCGTCGGCTGCCGTCGGCCCAGGAGTTCGGCAAGGTCGAGCGTCATGTCCGCCGAAGCCCCCATGCGCCGCAGGCTGACGTTCGTCGCGTGATAGACATCGTCGGGCGCGAACATGGCCCAGTCGATAATGTCCGTGCATCGGCTGAAATGCGCCTTGACCGTCAGCCGCATGCCGCGCCGGCGCCAGTCTGCGCCCGTGCGGAAGGCCGAATTCCGCTCCGGCAGCAGCCCTATGTTGCCTTCGAGCGTAGGGCTTTTATACCAAAGGTCGGTGAACGTAGGCAGGCGCAGCGACCGGTTCCACGAAGCGAAGATTTTCAGGCCGCCATGCAGGCGTAGCGCCGCGTCGACGCCCGGATAGACGCGGAAACGCTGGTCGAGCGCCGAGTTGCGCAGCAACATCGCCCCGAAGTTCAGCGCCAGCGGCCCGAAAATCAGATGATGTTCGGCGAAACAAGACAGATTCGTGCGCGTGTCGCGCTTCGTGAAGCGGCCGAAGCGCAATTCTTCCGCCAGCTCGCGGCCGAGGCTCGAGGAATACAGCAACTCGTCGCGCAGCTCCGCGCCGAGGCTCGTCGTGCCGAGCCGCCACTGCGCCGAAGCCGTCAGGCCGAGCGTCGTCACGTCGCTTCGGTGGAAATTCTCGCCTGTCGGCGTGCCGCGCACCAGCTGATAGTGGTCCGCATTGCGCAGCCACGCCACGCTCGGCGCCAGCGCCACGCGCCCCTTCGTGCGTGCCGTCACGCTGACGAGGTAGCGCCGCGTGCCCTCCCACTGGTCGGGATAGGCCGCCGAGTAGAACGTGTTCGCCCCGAAGTTTTGCAGCGAAACGGCCGCCTGTGCGTCGAGCCTAAGGCGGCTGTCGTCGTAGCGCAACGTGCCGAAAAAGCGGCCTGCCGCCCAGTCGCCGTTGTCCACTAATCCGTCGCTGCGCCCCGCCGAGGCCGAAAGCGAGGCCGTGAGGCCGTCGCCTTTGCGCAGAGCCGCGCGGCCGTCGAATGTCGCCGTGCCGCGCGAACCTCCGGCCACTCTCGCCTCGACGCCCGCGTCGCGCCGCGTCACGATGTTCACAGCCCCCGAAAAAGCCTGACTGCCCGCCACGCGCGCCGCCCCGCCTTCGAGAATCTCGATGCGCTCGATGTCCGCCAGCGAGAGCGGAAACTCCGCATTGTGGCCCGTTTGCGGATTCGAAACGGCAACACCGTTCACCAGAATCGTAATCTGGTCGAACGTGCCGCCGTCTATCGAAATATCCGTCTGAATGCCCATCGCGCCGCGTTGTCTCACGTCGACGCCTGCTGCCAGTTTCAGCACATCGTTAATACTTGCGACGCCCGCCGCCGCAAGTTCTTTTGCGGAGAGGAGCGTCACCTGTCGCGCCGCCTTGTCGGCAGCCATCGGCGTGCGCGAAGCCGTGACCGTAGCCTCGGCCAGCGCCAGCGTGTCAGCGGTCTCGTCGTCGTCCGCCGCTTCGCCGCGAGCCGTCTCGCTCCGGTCGGCCAGACTCGCCGTGCACACGCCGGCATACGTCGGGGCCGCCGTGCCGATAGTGGCCACGCTCAACACGCCGATGCGCAGCTCGCGTCCCAGCGCGGCGAACAGCGACCATCCCCTCCGGCCGAAGTGGCGGAAAGTGAACACGTCGCGCTTCCTTTCGATTGAAGATGACATAAAGAGTTAAGAATTAAAGGTTAATAATCGTGCCTCCGCGCGGCGCAACGCCGTGCCGCGCTGTGCGGGGCCGCGGCAAAGTTACGCAAAACGCTGTCCATCCGCCCGCTCCGTGCAAATTTTCTTTACAGGGCGTAAGTTGGTGGAAAACCCTGTTGATAAGTTGTTGATAACT
>JAFLUW010000023.1 GCA_022508615.1 Prevotellaceae bacterium
AGAGATTAGAGAATCTCTCCCGGCTGACGTCTTGCATGTCCGGCCGCCCCGCCGGCCGGAGCCTCAGTGCCACGCTTTGAGCGAGCAGCTGGCCTCGATGCGCTGTTCGAGCTCGTCGGGCAGGTGGGCAAAAAAGTCGATACCCGTAAGGCGTTCCACTTCGTCGACCGTTCGCGCGGCGTGTTCCATGGACTGGCGCTCGGCGGTGTTGGCATAGACGAAGCCGATGGCTTTCTCGGCGCCGGCGCGCAGCGACAAGACGCACTTGAAGAAGCCGCGGGGCACGCTGACGCGGTGTCGCCGCCCGATGACCGGGGCTTCGGCGGCGAACATCGGCCCGCAGACGATGAGGACGCTGTCTTCCTGCACGGCCCAGCGGCGGCAGGCGTTTTCGAGCGTGGCCCACGCGCCGGCGTTGAGCGCATGGTCTTGCGGACAAATGTTCGACATGTAGAAACATTCGGTCATGGCGCGCCCGTCGTAGCGATTGTCGGCCGCAGGACACATGTGCCCGCGGTCGAAGCCGCTGCCGCGATAGTCGTCCGTAGTGATTTGTTCCGCAGGCCCGAGCAAAGGGTCGGGAAGAAAGTCGGCGCCGTCGCGGCTGACGTGTCCCGAGGTTTGTGCGGCCGTGAGCCACCAGCCGACGTAGTTGGGGCAGGCCGTCTGTGCGTTGTAGGAGACGATGTAGCGCCCGTGGCGCAGTATTCGTTCGGGCCGGTCGGCAAGCGGCGCGCACGGAGCGTCGCTGCCGCTGCGTCCGGACCCGGAGGCGGCGTGAACGGCGGCGCTGTCGGCCGTCGACCCGTTGGCTGCGGCTTGCGGGGCCTGTCTCTGCTGGAGCGCGGCGGCGATGACGCAGACAAGGAGGAGCGGCCAGAGGCGGCTCGCGTGTTTTCGTCTCATCGGGGAGGGAGGCGGTCAGCGTATGTTTTCGCGAATACGCGCCAAGTAGGCGCCGAGTGCGGCTTCGTCCTTGCGGTCGATGATGTCGAGCAGCGTTTTCAGTTCCATGCGGATACGTTCTACGTGGGCCGGCGTGCGCGGATTGAATAAAATCTCGCGCAGCAGGCATTCGTCTTCGCCAAGCACGCCCCGGGCGATTTCGAGGTGGCGCTTGAACGTCGTTCCCGGCGACTTTTGCGTCTTCATCGCGGCCGAGAAGGTAAATGTCGAGATGAAGGGGATAGAAAGCGCGTAGGCCATCGTTTCGTCGTGCTCGTCGAACGTATATTCGTGGACGGCGAGGCCCAATCGCGCGTAGAGATCGCGGAAAAAGACGCGCCCCATGTAGTCGCCCTCGCTGATGACGATGGCGTTCTCGGACGAAAGTTTGCCGAGATTGGCAAACGTGGGCCCGAACATGGGGTGGGTGGAAACGAAGGGGTGGCCCGACGCGGCATAGAAGGCCTGCAAGTCCGTCTTCACCGAAGCGATGTCCGACAAAATGCAGCCGGCGGGCAAGTGCGGCATGACGGCGCGAAAGGAGTCGAGCGTATGTTTCAGCGTGACGGCATTAATTACTAGTTCGGGCGCGAAGGCGTCGATTTCGTCGAGCGAGAGGAAGCGCTGTGTGTTGTACATGAAGCGCAGGCGGCGCGCATCGGTGTCGTAGACGGCCGTCTCGTGGTCGAACGAGAGGAGGTCGACGAAGAAGGAGCCCATTTTGCCGGCGCCGAGGACGAGAATTCTCATCTTTATTTGCTGTAAATGTCGAATTGCTGGTGTATGCTCTCCTCGTGTATGGCTTCGAACACCGTTTTCATGAACGACTCGCTCATGCCGCAGAGCACGCCCTGTGCGCTGCGCTTGTCGAGGATTTCGTTGTAGCGCGAAGTTTGCACTACGGTCATGTTGTGCTCCTTTTTATACTGTCCGATTTCGCGGCTGATGCGCATGCGGCGCGCCAACAGTTCGATAAGCGCGTTGTCGCACTCGTCGATTTGCTGTCTCAGCTGGCTGATGCTCTCGGTCGTGAGGGCGGCGTCGCGCACCACGAGCTTGTCGAGAATGAAGTCGAGCACATCGGGCGTTACCTGCTGGGCGGCGTCGCTCCAAGCGCAGTCGGGCGTGCAATGGCTTTCGACAATCAGGCCTTCGAAGCCGAGATCCATGGCTTGCTGGCAGAGCGGAGCAATCAACTCGCGGCGGCCGCCGATATGGCTGGGGTCGCAAATGATGGGCAGGCCGGGAATGCGGCGGCGCAGTTCGATAGGAATGTGCCACATGGGCAAATTGCGATAAATGCGCTTGTCGTAGGACGAGAAGCCGCGGTGAATCACGCCGAGGCGGCCGATGCCCGCGCCATGAATGCGTTCGAGGCCGCCTATCCACAGTTCGATGTCGGGATTTACGGGGTTTTTCACGAGAACAGGCACATCGGCGCCGCGCAACGCGTCGGCCAGTTCCTGCATCGCAAAGGGATTGGCCACTGTGCGGGCGCCTATCCAAAGTAAGTCGACGTCGGCGCCGAGTGCCGCCTCGACATGGCGCGGCGTGGCCACTTCGGTCGAAACGAGCATGCCGAGTTCGCGCTTCACGCGCTGCAACCAAGGCAGTCCCTCGGCGCCCACGCCTTCGAAGCCTCCGGGTTTGGTGCGCGGCTTCCAGATGCCGGCGCGGAACACTTTGATGCCGCGCTGCGCAAGGGCGGTGGCGGTGGTCATGACTTGCTCTTCGGTTTCTGCCGAGCACGGGCCGGCGATAATCAGCGGGCGTTTCGTTTCTACGCCGGGGAGATTGAGTGGTTGGAGTTTGATTTCCATGAGTATGTTTGTGTTAATTTTTGTTTGCATTGACAGCTTGCGTCCGTCCGGCGTCAGAAGACGGCGCGAATGCGGGCAAGGGCCTCGTCGAGCCGCGATTCGTCGGCGCAAAGCGAGATGCGCACGTACTTTCGGCCGCGTTCGCCGAAGATGAAGCCCGGCGTGATGAACACGCGGGCCTCGCGGAGTACGCGTTCGGTCAGCACTTCCGCGTCAGTCAGGCTTTCGGGAATGCGACCCCAGAGAAACATGCCGACTTGGCCCTCGTCGAACGTGCAACCCAGCGTGCGCATGATTTCTTCGGCACATGCGCGGCGGCGGGCATAGGTTTCGCGGTTGAAGGCGGCGTGCCAGTCGTCATTATTGTTGAATGCCTCGGCCGCAGCGAGCTGCAAGGCGCGAAAAGTGCCGCTGTCGATGTTGCTCTTTACTTTGAGCAGCCAACTGATAAAGGTTGCGTTCGTCGCAATCATGCCTACGCGCCAACCGGGCATGTTGTGGCTTTTGCTCATCGAGTTGAACTCGATGCAATGTTCGCGTGCGCCGTCCACTTGCAGGAGCGAGAGCGGCGTATCGTTGAGTATGAGGCTGTAAGGATTGTCGTTGACGACCGTAATGCCGCGGTCGGCGGCAAAACGCACGAGCCGTTCGTAAGTTTGTCGCTCGGCGCGCGCTCCGGTCGGCATGTGCGGATAGTTTGTCCAGAGTAGGCGCACGCCGTCGAGGTCCGAGTTTTCGAGATCCTCGAAATCGGGCTGCCAGCGTCGCTCCGGGCAAAGCCCGTAGTGGACTACTTCGCAACCGAGCAGGCGGCTCAGCGAAGTATAAGTGGGATAGCCCGGGTCGGGCACGAGAACCTTTTCGCCGGGATTGACCAAGGCGAGCGTTGTGTGCAGTATGCCTTCCTTCGAGCCGATGAGCGGAAGAATTTCGCGCTCCGGGTCGAGCTCTACGCCGTAGAAGCGCCGGTAGAATCGGGCCATGGCGCGTCTGAGTTCGGGTATGCCGGCCGTAGGCTGGTAGCCGTGGGCGTCGGGTCGGCGTGCTTCGCGGCAGAGCGTCTCCACGGTGGCCTCGGAGGGCGGATTGTCGGGCGAGCCTATGGCCAGCGAGACGATGTCGAGCCCCGCGGCGTTCATGGCGGCGATTTCTTTTCCCTTGCGCGAGAAGTAGTATTCCTGCACGCAGTCCAAGCGCGCGGCCGGACGTATTTTATTTTCCTGCATATTCTCCGAGTATTTTGAAATCCTTCGTCAGCGGCCGCACGGCCTCGATGCTTTGGCGGTAGCGCGCATAGTCGTCGTAGCAGACGTCGACGTAGAACAAGTATTGCCACTCGCGGCCGATGATGGGCAGCGATTGTATTTTCGAAAGGTTGATGCGATAGAACGTGAAGATGGAAAGCACCTGCGAGAGCGCGCCTTCGGTGTGCGGCGTGGCGAAAACGATGCTCGCCTTCGTCGTTTGCGGCGCGCAACGCAGCGTGTCGGCGCACTTTTCGTCGCTCAGCACGAGAAAACGCGTATAGTTGTGCTTGTTGTCCTCGATTGAGCGTTCGAGCACCCGCATACCGTAGAGCCGGGCCGCGTCTGCGTGGCAAATGGCGGCGTGGCCGCGCAACTTCTCGCGGCTGATGCGCTCGGCGGCGCCCGCCGTATCCTCGACTTCGACGATTTTCATGCCCGAATGCCGCGTCAGGAAGCCGCGACATTGCGCCAGCGCCACGGGATGCGAGTTCACCTCGCGAATGTCGCCGAGTTCGTCGTCGGGCAAGCACATCAACGCGTGCTCGATGTGCAGTTTGTGTTCGCCCACTACGGTCTTGCCGCTCTCGCGCAGCAGTTCGTAGTTGTGCAGCAGCGAGCCGGCAATCGTATTCTCGATGGCCACGAGCCCTAACGCCTCGTCGTCCTTGCGCAACACGTCGAAAAGGGCCTCGAACGAGGCGCATTCCACGAGTTCCAACTCTTCGCCGGCGAAGTATTGGTGCGCCGCGATGTCGTGGAACGAGCCTTTGATGCCCTGTATGGCTATTTTTCTCATATCGGTCGGTCTTGGTGGCTGGCGGGTCAACAAAAATCCCGCTCCTTGCGAAGCGGGATGTCGTCGACCGTTTTCTATCCGTTTATGTGCGCAACGTCCCGCTTCGCCTGCCCGGCAAAGTAAAAATAAAAATAAAAGTAGAACTGGGCAGCTTGCGTGTTCATGCGCTTTTTCTTGTTTTCGCCGACAAAAGTACAGAAAAGTTTTCGTCTGTGCAAACATTTTGCCACAATTCCCGCTTGTCGGATGTTTTTTCGTCAGCGCTGCCGGATGCCATGCCGTTGTCCGGAGCCGGGCGGAGCGGCCCGTGTGGCCCTGTTTTTGGCCCGGCGACGGGCCGAAGCCTCTTGTTTTTTCGTATATTTGCCCGAATTTCAAAAAGTAAGCCATGACAATCGAAGATGTACGTGCCCGCTGTCTGGAGCTGCCGTTCGTGACGGAGGACAGCCCTTTCGGCCCCGACTATGTCACGTTTCGCGTGGCGGGCAAGATTTTTGTGTGCCTGCCGCTGGCGCGCCCGACGCTGTTCACGGCCAAATGCGCGCCCGAACGGGCCGAGGCGCTGCGCGAAGCCTATGCCGGCATCGTGCCGGCCTGGCATTGGAACAAGCGGCATTGGAACGACGTGAGCCTCGAGGCCGATGTGCCCGAAGCGCTGGCCGTCGAGCTGATAGACCACGCTTATGCGCAGACCCTGCGCGGACTTCCCCTGCGCCTGCGGCGCGAAATAGCCGACGGCGTCTGCCCCGGCGACGAAAAAAAGCCGGCCGTTGCGCACAATAAAGCCGGCAAAACGCCGTTGTCACGCTAAAAGTCCTTCTTATTCTCAATGATTTCGGAAAACATAACGGAAACGGCCGGCTGCGCGGGCATTGCCGACGGCATGCGCCGCCCTGCGCGGCTGATGAAGCGGACGGCCGACTGTCTGCTCGCGGCCGTGTGCCTGCTGGTCTTTTCGCCGCTGTTTCTGGCCTGTTTCGCAGCCGTGAAGTTCGAAGACGGCGGCCCGGCTTTCTATGCTCAGGAGCGCGTAGGCCGCGGCGGGCGCAAGTTTCGCATACTGAAATTTCGCACTATGGGGAGAAATGCCGGGGAAGACGGCCCGAAACTCTATCCGAAGGGCATCGACCCGCGGCTCACGCGTGTGGGCCGCTTCCTGAGCGAACATCATCTCGACGAACTGCCGCAGCTCTGGAACGTGCTGTGCGGCGACATGGCCTTTGTCGGCCCGCGGCCCGAACAGGCCTATTTCGTGGAGCAAATCATGCGGCGCGATGCGCGCTATGCCTGTCTTTTCCAGCTGCGTCCGGGCGTGACGTCCTACGCCACGCTCTATAACGGCTACGCCGACACGCTCGAAAAGATGTTGCGCCGCTTAGAACTCGACCTCTACTATCTGGAACACCGCTCGTGGCGGCTCGACGCGCGCATACTCTGGCTTACGTTCTGGAACATCGTGGCCGGAAAGAAGTTTTAAGCGCCCTGTTTTTCAGCACTCCCCGATAGATTGAAACTAACACAAAGAAAGTTCAAACTTACTCAGACTAAGTTTGAACTTTCTTTGTGTTAGTTTTTCGTATCTCAGCCTTTCGCGGCACAATCGGCGCAAAGGCCCTTGATGACGTAGTTCAATTCGCGGGCAGCAAAGCCCGCGGGCAGGCCGACGGGGGGAATCGTGGCCTCGTCGAGGCAGAACGTGCGGTGACAGCGCTCGCAGAAGAAATGGGGGTGGAACTCGTCGGCGCGGCAGTCGCCGTGGTTCGTGCAGACGCAGTATTTTTGCGAACCGCTGCCGTCGTCGAGCGTGTGAAGCAGGTGGTGGGCCGAAAGTGTGACGAGGGCGCGGAACAAGCTCGAGCGGTCGGCTGCGGGCAGCGCGCGTTCCATGTCGGCTAAGCTGAACGCGCCGTGCATGGCTGTGGCCGTGCGGTAAACGAGCTGGCGCACGGCGGTCGGTTTGACGCCGGCCCGGGCGAGTATGGCGTCGTAATCTTCGTGGGTCATGGGGCAGAACGGGAAAAGGGCCGCGAAGACGGGAACTTCGCGGCCCTGGCGGGCTATTTGTGGCCCAAGCGGAATTTCTTGAAGTAGATTTTTTGCGCCTTTCCGCTCGTATTGGTCAGCCGGAGGCTCTTGACCGTGGCGCCCGAGAGGGATGCGTCGGTGTGGATGACGGTGTCGCCCTCTTTGTAGTGGAGCAGGCCGACGGGGCGCAGGGTGCCGTCGGTGAGTTCGAGCTCGAGCGTGAAGTTGCCGGCTTGTCCGGGCACGCCGAAGTCGAAATCCATGCCGTCGAGCGTCAGCGGGAGCGACGACGAGAGCGTAAGGCTGGCGCCGGCGGGCCAGTCGACCACTTCGAGCACGGGGGCTATCGTGATGTCGCTGCCCGGGGCCGAAATGCTCTGGCCGGCCAGCTGGGGCACGCCCGAAGAGAGCTTGTAGGGCTTGAACTCGGCTTCGGGGTCGAGCTTCGTGCCGCAGTCGGCGTTGTGCTTGTTGACGGCCGAGGCGAAAATTTTCGAAAGGGTGGGCATGAGCACGCGCGAACCGACCTTAATGCCCGTTTGCAGCGGATGGCGGATGTCGCTGTACTCGAGAAGCGTCATCTGCCGGCGCACCGAGCGGGCCTGGTTATAGAGATTTTCGAACGAGGCGGCCGTCACGTCGGTCTTGGCGCTGCCGAGGGCCATGGCCACGACCGTCTGGCCGTAGCGGGCGGCCAGTGTGCCCTGGATGAGCCAGGGACGGAGTTCCTCGATGAGTTCGGGGTTTTCGTCGCTGCCCAAGAGTATGTCGCAGGCTTGTCCCAGTTCGACGCATTCGCCGTAAAGGGCTGCGAGGGCCTGACGGTCGCCGCCGGCAGCGGCCTCGGCGATGCCCGAAAGCTGACGGCTTTCTTCGCGACGGAAGCCGTGGCCGTTGGGGCCGGCGTCTTCGTTGTAGGAGGCGAACTTTTCGAGCTGCCCGGCCTTTTCGGGCAGCAAGTCGGCGAGGGCGCGGAGCCAACTGGCCTGCTCGTCGTAGGCCTGCATGTTCCATGTGTAGTCGGCAAGGGCGTAAAGGGCTATTTTGGAGGCTTCGGCGAACTCCATCGGGTTGGACACGAAGCCGCTTACTTTGGGCGCAATGTCGAGACCGTTGCCATAGACGGGGCCGAGCATGAGATGGTCGCGCACATAGTCGGTGACGGGGAAGTTCCACCAGATATAGGCTTTGCGGTCGATGCGCGAGTTGATCCAGTCCATGCTTTCGGCGTCGATGCAGTGGACTACGCTGTTGCCCGTCCACATGATTTCGACGCTTTTGTTCATCTTCGTGCCGAGTGTGCGCAGATAGCCTTTCCCGTCGTTGGCCCAGGCGCGGTTATATTCGGTGGGGCACATCACGAGCGGCGACACGTCTTTCTTTGTCTTGATGAAGTGGTCGTCGATGTAGTTGAGCAGCTCGGCTTGCTTGTCGGCACGCGTGCCTTCGCCCCAGATGTCGTCGAAGAAGACGGCGAAAGCGCGCACGCCGAGGGCGTACATTTTCTCGAACTTGGCCATAAGGGCGTCGCGGTCGGCGTCCGTCCACTTGATGTCCACGCCCGGGTGAATGGCCCAGTAGAAATTCACGCCGTTGCGGCGGGCTTCTTCGGCCAGCTCGCGGATAAGGGCCGCTTCGGCCTCGGGATAAGGCTCACGCCAGCGGGCACGGTGGAAAGGGTCGTCCTTCGGGCCGTATATATATACGTTCATTTTGTTCCGGCCGTAGAAACGGAGCTGTTCGAGACGGTTGGCGTGGCTCCACGGCGTGCCGTAGAAACCTTCGACCGTACCGCGGAAAGCTACGTCGGGCCAGTCGCGCACAGTGCAGGCTTCGGCCTTGCCTTTGCTGATGCTTTGCAAAAGCGTTTGCAGGCCATAGTATAGTCCCTGCTCGTCGCGGCCGGCCACTATGGCGCGGCCTGCTTCGATTTTCAGGTAATAGCCTTCTTTCTGCCGGGGAATGAATTTTGCGAAGGGCTTGATGCACTTGTCGCCCGCCACGCCGCAGACGATTTCGTAGGGCGGCAGCAGCGAAAGCGTAGAGGGTTTGGCGGCCAGCGGGTTGAGCGCAAAACTTTCGCGCCGGGCGTCGTCGCAAGTCAGGCGAAAGCCGGTGGGAACGCTGGTCACGTCGCCGCGGTCCGTCACTTCGTGGGGAACGGGGCTGACAAGAGAGATTTGTGCCGCAAGGGGAGCGGAAAACATAAGGCTGCCCAAGCCGAGCAAGCACAGCCGAAATTGCTTTTTCATAATAATGTGTGACGAATGTTGGATTTGTCGGCAAATATAGCGAAAAAAGCGGAGCCGACGACCGCAGGCCGCCCCTTTCTTCCCCGTCGGCGGGTGCAGAGGCTGTCGAAACGCGCCGTGTGCAGCGGAAAACGTCTTTGAATACGGGCTTCGGGTGGCGCGCTGCGCGCGAAGGCACGAAATGTCGCGAAGGGCTGAATTTTTTTGTCCGGGTTTTCATGTGAGACAGGCGTTAAGCGTCACGCCGACGGGCGTTCGAGGACACTTGCGCGGACTAATTTTGAACTTGCAGGGCGTTAGTTTGAACTTACGCCCTGTAAGTTTTTCCTGAATCAAGGTTTTTTGGCTCGTTTTTCGAGCCAAAAATGCCCGTTAAGCGTCATTTTTCAGCCAAAGTGCTGGTTGAGTTTTTGCCGCACGAATATGCAAGGCTCTCGCCCACAGTGAATTAATCCTATATGCGCATGGCGTCGGAAAAATCGCATATTTTCGTCCGACGATTCGGTCGGACGAAAATATGCAATTGTAGAGGCCTCTGAAATGTTAAAGTTTCCTTAATTGCGGCGGGAGAGGCGGCTGCCGGCGTCGGCCGAAACGCGTCTCAGCGGGCGGCTAAATCGTCGTGTATGGTCTGCAAATAGGCTTTCAGCCGGCGGACGCCGGCTTTGTCGCGGCCCTCGCGCAGCCGGCCGGTCTGCAGGTCGAGCAACGTCAGACCGTCGTCCGAAAGCAGAGCCGCTCCGCCGCCCCAGCAGTGGAATGCCGAGGGAAAGGTGTAGCCCGGCGAGGTCACGTCGCGGCTGAAGCGGAAATCTGCATGGTCGATGCCGAGCTGGCCGAGCAGTGTGGCTGCCAAATCGCTTTGGTTCATGATTTGTCCGAGACGTCGCGGCTGTTTCACGGCCCCGCCCGTCCAGATGACGGGAATGTGCCATTTGCGGGGGTCGCCTTCGTCGACGCCGGTGGGATAGTCGGCGCCGTGGTCGGGTAGAATGACGATGAGAAGGTTTTCCCAGAGCGGCCGACGGCGCAACTTGTCGACGAAACGGCCGATGCAGTGGTCGAGATAGGCCATTGCGTTGGCTTTCTCGTCGCCGGGCAGGCGCGAGTAGGGCACTTTCCACGGCTCGTGGCTGGCCAGCGTGAGCACAGTCTTGAACCACCGGCCCGCCGGCCGCATGCGGGCGAGCTCATCGCCGAGCCGGTCGAAAAGGATGCTGTCGGTCACGCCCCATGCGTGGGTGCGGCGCTGCGCGACGGGGAAAGACTCGTCTCCGTCCACGCGGTCGTAGCCCGTGGAAAGGAGATAGGAGTTCATGTTCGTGAAATTTTTATCGCCGCCGTAGAGAAAGCTCGTGACATAGCCCTCGCGTTTCAGCGAGCGGGCCAGCGAAGGCAGCGTGCGCGACTTGGCGGGCAGCTTCATGACCGAGATGTTGGGAAATCCCGGGTAGCCGCTCAGCGCCGAGACTGTGCCGCGGTCCGTCCGGTAGGAGTTGGCATAGGCTCGGGTGAAGACAATTCCTTCGGCCGCCAGCCGTTCGAGCTCGGGCGTGACGCCTGTTGCGCCGCCGAGGCTTCCGACGAACTGCGCGCCGAGGCCTTCCATGAGAATCAGCAGGATGTCGGGCCGGCGGGTGCGCAAAAGGGTGTCGCCGGCGGCTTCCGTGCGGCCATAACCCAGCTCGGCGAAGCTGCGGGCGCGGGCCGTTTCGTCGAGATAGCGGCATTTTCCGCCGATGTCGCGGGCTTTCGAGGCGCTTTCGAGAAAAGAAAACACGGGGTTCACGGCTGCGTGGTTGAGATACTGATTCGGGCTGAAATAGACCATGCCTACGTTGGCCGTAGACTTGCCGACGCCGCCGCGCACGCCGAGAAACAGCAGCCCGCCGGCCAGTCCGAAGCCGGCTGTCGCGGCTGCGAGCTTCCAGCCCTTCGGTCGCGCTGCCTGCAAGCCTCTCGCTCTTCCCGCGGCCCGAAGAAGCAGGCCCCATCCGGCGGTTGCGAGAGTGACGAAGCCCGTCAGTGCGGCCCAGAGAAAGGTTGCGCTCACGCTCTGCACGGCTCCCTGCGGCGCGTCGAGATAGGCGAGCACCGTGGCGTCGAGTTTGAAATGCCAGAAGGGATAAAGGGCTGCGTCGGCCGTGATGGCGGCCGAAATGGCGGCCGCAGCGAGTGCGACATACACCATATATAATATACGCGCGCGAGGAATGCGGAAGAAGAGGCTTGCCAGCAGGGCGAGATACAGGGGAGCGGCGAAGTAGCCGGCCGTGGCGCAGTCGAGGCTCAGCCCGTGCAGCAGGACGGCGGCCGTGTCGGCTGCCGAAAGGCGCTGTCCGGAAAAATATCCGGCTGCGAGGAACACGCATTTGCCTGCGGCGAAAAGGAGCAGGAGCGCTGCGTAGAAACGGATCAGCAGCCGCAGCCGTGCAGCCTTGTAAAGTGTGTGGCGCGTCATGGTTGCTGCATGTCGTTGAGCCGTCGGTAGTAGCCGCCGCGGGCCAGCAGTTCGTCGTGCGTGCCTCGCTCGACGATGCGCCCCTCGTGGAGCACGCAAATCTCGTCGGCGCTGCGAATAGTCGAGAGCCGGTGGGCGATGGCTATGGTGGTGCGCGTGCGCATGAGCCGTTCGAGGGCCTCTTGCACGAGTCGCTCGCTCTCGGTGTCGAGTGCCGAGGTGGCTTCGTCGAGTATGAGGATGTCGGGGTTCTTCAAAATGGCGCGGGCTATGGATATGCGCTGTCTTTGTCCGCCCGAGAGGCGGCAGCCGCGGTCGCCGACGGGCGTATCGTAGCCTTGCGGGCTTTCCATGATGAAGTCGTGGGCGTTGGCCACGCGTGCGGCGTGCTCGATGGCCTCTTGTGTGGCGTTTTCCACGCCGAAAGCGATGTTGGCGCGGAACGTGTCGTTGAAGAGTATGGCTTCTTGGTTTACATTGCCGATGAGGCCGCGCAGGTCGGCTATGCGCAGCGTGCGGACGTCGCGTCCGTCGATGAGAATGCTGCCCGAGGTGACATCATGAAAGCGCGGAAGCAGGTCGACGAGCGTAGACTTTCCGCTGCCGCTCTGCCCGACGAGCGCAATGGTCTGTCCGCGGCGCACGACGAGGTCGATGCCGCGAATCACTTCGTGCTTGCTGCCGCTGTAAGCGAAATGCACGTCGCGAAACGCGATGCAGTCGCTCAGCTGCGCGACGGGCTGCGCGTCGTCGGCCTCGCGGATGGGATTGTCTGCGAGCAGGATTTTGTTGACGCGTTCGAGCGAGGCCATTCCCTTGGGCACGTTGTAGGAAGCCTTGGAAAAGTCCTTCAAAGGCTGTATGATGCTGTAGAGTATGACCATGTAGAAAATGAACGTCGGGGCGTCGATGGGCGAATGGGCCGAGAAAATGAGCGTTCCGCCGTACCAGAGGACGAGCACGATGAGACATGTGCCGAGAAATTCGCTCACGGGGTGGGCCGAAGCCTGACGTATGGCCACGCGGTTCGTGGCCGTGCGGAATTCGTCGGTGCTCGTGTCGAAACGGCGGCACATTTTCTTTTCGGCCGTGAAGGCTTTGACGATGCGCATGCCGCCGAGCGTCTCTTCGAGCTGGGCCATCGTCTCGCTCCATTTGGACTGCGCTTCGAGTGAGTTCTGTTTGAGCCGCCGGCCTATGCGTCCCATGATCCAGCCCATGAGTGGCAACACGACGACCGTGAACAGCGTGAGCTGCCACGAGGTGTAGATGAGCACGCTGAAGTAGCAGACGAGCAGAACGGGGTTCTTGATGAGCATATCGAGCGAGCCGGTGATGGAATTCTCGATTTCGTTCACGTCGCCGCTCATGCGGGCGATGATGTCGCCCTTGCGCTCGTCGCTGAAAAAGGAGAGCGGCAGCGCGACGACCTTGTGGTAGAGGCTCGAGCGGATGTCGCGCACGATGCCCGTGCGCATCGGCACCATGATGGCCACCGAGGCGAAGTAGCAGGCCGTCTTCAAGAGCGTGGCCGCCACCAGGGCGCCGCCGATGAGCAGCAGCGTGGCCCCCGGTCCGCAGGAGACGATGAGTTGCTGCGTGCCGTAGTAAAGATTGTTGACGAGGATGTCCTTGAGCCCGGCCGACGGGTCGCTCCAGTCCATGAACGCATAAGTGCGTCCGTCCATGCCGAAAAGCATCTGGAGCATCGGGATGAGCGAAAGGAACGAAAAGACGTTGAGCACGGCCGACAGCAGGTTGAACACGAGCGAGCCGGCCAGATATTTTTTGTAGGGGGCGACGAAATGCCCCATCACGCGGAAAAATTCTTTCATGATTGTCGTTTGCGCCCGAGTCCGCTGTTGCAGACGGCTGTCGGTTCGGGCTTTTCGCCGGGCGCGGAGGGGAGACGGCCGCGCCGCAAAACTTTCTGCGGAGTTAGTTGAAAATTAGTCTGAGTAAGTTTGAACTTAGTCTGAGTAAGTTTGAATTAAGTCTGAATAAATTCCGCCTTGTAGGCAGAATTTTTGTAATCGTCTCGTTTCGTGCGGGTTACTTGCGGCCGAAATCGGCGGGAATTTCGCCCCAAAGGTCGGTGTGCCACTTTTCGATGCGCACGTCGTCCCAGCGGTTGGCGGCGAGCCAGCGTTCGGCGCGGCGAATGAGCTCGTGCACTTCGGCCGTGGCGGCCGTTTCGGGCAGCTTCGTGCGGCATTTGCGGGCTTTGAGCCACAGCAGGGCGTTGCGCGAGTCGCTGTAGACGGTCATGCCCGTGAGTCCTTCGCGGCGAATCAGGGCGAGGGCGTGGACAAGGGCCAGAAACTCGCCGATGTTGTTCGTGCCGCGCAGCGGGCCGACGTGAAAGAGGCTGCGACCCGTCGCCATGTCTACGCAGCGGTACTCCATCGGCCCGGGATTGCCCGAGCAGGCGGCGTCGACGGCCCATGCCTTGGCGGTTGCGGCCGCCGACACCGCCGTTTGGCTGTCTTTTCCGGCCGGCCGGGGGCTTTCGCTGCCTGTTCCCGCCGTCCGGGCGTTGTCGGCGTTCGGCTTTCGTGCACGCCGCGGCGCTTCGGACGGCGCTCCGGCGCGAAAGGCCGCTTCGGCCTCGGCGCGCGTGGCGAAAGCCTTGAAGCGGGCGCCCGCTGCGCCTTTCACCTGCGCTTCGCAGTCGGCCCATGTCGTGAAAACGCCCGTGTGCCGACCCGTCCAGACGACATAGTATTTCTTGCTCCCCGCAGACATATATATAATGGGACGGATTTACATTCTTTCGGGCATTTCGATGCCGAGAAGACTCATGCCGAGGCGAACGACTTTGGCCACGTTGCGCGAAAGCACGAGGCGGAAGGCGCGACGGCGCTCGTCTTCTTCGCGAAGTATGGAGAAGTCGTGATAGAATTGGTTGTACTCCTTCACAAGGTCGTAGCAGTAGGCCGCCACGGCGCTCGGCGAGTAGTCTTTGCCCGCGGCTTCGACCACAGCGGCGAAGTCGGCCACGTGTTGTATGATTTCTTCCTCCTTTGTCGAAAGGCCGATGCCGCTTTCGAGGCGTTCGGGCAGCACGATGCCCGCAGCCTCGGCCTTGCGCAGCAGCGAGCGGATGCGGGCGTAGGTGTACTGAATGAAAGGCCCCGTATTGCCGTTGAAATCGATGCTTTCGGCGGGATTGAACAGCATGTTTTTGCGCGCATCGACCTTCAAAAGGAAGTATTTCAGGGCGCCCATGCCCACGATGCGGGCCACTTCCTGCTTTTCCTCCTCGCTCATGTCGTCGAACTTGCCGGCTTCGTCGGCCACGGCGCGTGCCGAGCGTATCATTTCGGCCACAAGGTCGTCGGCGTCGACCACCGTGCCCTCGCGGCTCTTCATTTTTCCGTTGGGCAGCTCGACCATGCCGTAGGAGAAGTGCACAAGGCTCTTGCCCCACTCGAATCCGAGTTTGTCGAGCAGGATGGAAAGCACCTGAAAGTGGTAGTTTTGCTCGTTGCCCACGACGTAGACCATCTTGTCGATAGGGTAGTCGCGGAAACGCAGCTTGGCCGTGCCGATGTCCTGCGTCATGTAGACGCTCGTGCCGTCGGAGCGCAACAAAAGCTTTTCGTCGAGCCCTTCGGCCGTGAGGTCGGCCCAGACGCTGCCGTCTTCGCGGCGATAGAAGATGCCTTTTTGCAAGCCTTCCTCGACTTTTTCGCGGCCTTCGAGGTAGGTTTCGCTCTCGTAGTAGATTTTGTCGAACGAAACGCCCAAGGCTTTATACGTTTCGTCGAATCCGGCGTACACCCACTCGTTCATGCGGTGCCACAGGGCGCGCACTTCTTCGTCGCCCTGCTCCCACTTGACGAGCATGGCGCGGGCTTCCTGCATGAGGGGCGATTCGCGCTCGGCGCGGGCTTGGGCTTCTTCCTCGCCGAGGCCTTCGGCGGCGAAACGCCGGCAGAGTTCGGCCACCTCGGCGCGATAGTGCTTGTCGAAAGCCACATAGTAGTCGCCGATGAGGTGATCGCCTTTCTTCCCGCTCGATTCGGGCGTCTCGCCGTGGCCGTATTTCAGCCAAGCGAGCATGGATTTGCAGATATGTATGCCGCGGTCGTTCACAATGTTGGTTTTGACCACGCGGTTGCCCGAGGCTTCGGCAATTTGCGCGATGCTCCAGCCCAGAAGGTTGTTGCGCACGTGGCCGAGGTGGAGCGGCTTGTTCGTGTTGGGCGAAGAGTATTCGATCATCACGAGCGGCGCGTCGGCACCGGCTTTCTTGAACCCGTAATGTGCGTCAGCGTCGATTTCGGAGAGCAGATCGATCCATTCCGCCTCAGCGATGGTCAGGTTGAGAAAGCCTTTGACTACATTATAGCCGGCCAGCAGCGAAGTGTTCTCTGTGAGCCAGCGGCCTATGTCAGCGGCGGTTTCCTCGGGCTTGCGTCGCGATGCGCGCAACAAGGGGAAAGTGACGAGTGTGAGGTGTCCCTCGAATTCTTTCTTTGTCTTTTGCAGGGCGACTTCCTTTTCCGTGATGCGGAAGTCGTAGAGAGCCTGTACGGCCTCGATGATGCGGGTGGTGAGTTGCTGTTCTATTTTCATTATATCGGTGTTGTCGTTGTGTTGTGCTGAGGTGTCAGCGGACAAAATTACAAGTTATTTCCCTGCTTCCCAAGCTTTGAGGATTTTCTCTTGTAAAGCGTGGACCGTGCGGGCAGCTTCGATTTCGGGAGCAAGGGCTTCGAGCCGGCGCCGGCTCTCGTGGTGAGCGTTCAGGCGGCCGGAGAGTTCTTCGAGCTGGCTGAGTACCTGCCGGCGACGGTCGACCAGCAACTGTTCGTGCCGGTCGATGGTTTCGGGGTCTTCCGGTTTCTCAGCCTGCAGACGATGCTGTTCGTTGCGGGCTTTGTCGAGCGCCTGCCGGGCCGTTTCGAGACGGATGCGCAAACTCTCGAGCTCAGCACGCAAGGCGTTCCAGTCGCGCGTTTCGGTGAAAATTTCTTCGAGCTCGGCTGGTTGGGGCATGGTCTCATCCGGGGTGGAATGGAGCTGCAACTCAAGGCGTGACGTGAGGTTGGCGATGTGGGCAGAGGCTTTTTTTCGGCGTTCGTCGAGATTGGCGAGCGAATGGCGCAGTTCGGCCATGGCCGTATTAGCCTGAAACAACTCGCGTCGACAGCCTTCGAGTGTCTTGTGGGCGTTGTCGACGGCCTCTTGCAGGCGTGCGGAGAGGATTTCGGGGCTTTGGTCGTCGGAGAAAAGTCGCATGTACTCTTCGCGGCGGGCATTTATTGTCTCTCGCAGGGATGTGAGCTGCGAAGAAGTCTTTTCTGCCCGTGTGTGCAGTTCTGCCAGCAAGCGTTCGCTGTTTTTCAATTCTTTTTCCTGTGTATCGAGTGTCTGGCGGGCGGCAGCGATTTCGTTCTGCGTTTTCTGCCAGTCGGCGAAAAGGGAAGTCAGATGTATGCGCAGGGCATCGGGGTTGTTTTTCCACATGACGAACCAGCCGGAAAGGGTGACCATTTCGTCGAGATCGGTGTAAAGTTCGCTCACAGTACGGTCATTCGTATCCGAGCGGCTTTGCAGCGATTCGAGGGCGGCTGACGTAATGCGTGTCTCGGTTTGCAGCTCATTTAGCCGGGTCTGCGTTTCAGTTGTATCGGTTCCTGCCTGCTCGATCTGTTCGATAAGCGCATTGATGCGGTCTTGGTGGATAAGCGCATCTTCGAGTTCGGCTTTAGCTTGCCTGAGCAGAGAATCTGTGCTTTCTATAAGCATCTCGATCATTGTGCGGCGCATGTGGCGGTTGACTTCGGCAGAACAGTCCCGTAGCGCCGCAAACTGCTGGTCGATGCCGTAAGAAGTACGATTTTCTTCGGATACGTCGAACAGCGTATCCCACTCTGCACGGCTGGTTTCAAGGCGATTACGGAGTGCAGTGAGTGCAGAGCGCAAGTGGTCGATACGGGCACTCTCAGCAGCTTGCCGCGTTTTCTGGGTCGTGATTTCGCTTTCGAGTGTTTGCAGTCGGGTGTGGGTGTCGGAGAGTTCGTCCGATAATCGTGCAGATAATTCGGCATGACGTGAAGCGTCTTCGGAGTGATAGGGGTGATGGGTCGCTCCGCATACGGGACACTGACGGCCTTCATGCAGCTCGTCTCGAAGGTGCTCTACGTCGCGGCTCATGGAAAGAGCCGCCACCATGTTTTGTCTGCGCCATACGTCGCGCAGGCTTTCTGCCTGACTTTCGAGACGCTCGATGTTTTTCGCTCGATAGTTGACCTCTACGTTGCGGCGTTGCATCTCGGCTTCAAGTTGTTCGCCGGTTTCGTAATCGGTGGCAATATTGTGCCAAAGGCTGGCTGCACGGCGAAGCGTGGCAGTGCGGATAGTCAAGGCTGTGGCACGGCGATTGATGGCCTTAAAATCAGCTCCCCGAAGGCATTGGCGGTGATTAGACAGCTCATTTTGCAATGCGGCAAGCTGTCCTTTCCGCTCAGTGTGCTCGGTCTCGGCTATTGAAACGGCATGGTGAAGAGCGGTAAGGCGTTTTTGCAGGCTGGCGGCTTGTTCGTGGTATTCTTCGTTGAGGCGCGATTCGGTGCGCAGACTGCCCAATTTATCTTTGACAAGGTCAAATTTGTCGAACATCAGACGATGTACGCTCAATGCGTCTTCATGCTGGCACAGTGTGTGGAGGCGAGTCTGGATTTCGGCCAAAGCCGTGCGACGCTTGCTGAGTGTGGCTTCGGTATCGAGGATTCCTGCCTCGGCATGCTCTTGCAGAATGGTCTGTTTTTCGCTTTCTTTTTCGAGTTGCTCGATTTCGGCGAGCAAATTCTGGCCGAGGTAGAGTTTCTCCCGGCTGGCGGTCTGGGCTTCTTCAGCTTCGATGAGCGCTCTCTCTGCTTGTGCGAACTTGCGCTCCGCTGCGTCGAGTCGGGCACGACAATCTGCTGTTTCGGCCTTGAGCGTGAGTTCTTTTTCCGTGATTTCGGTCAACTCGGTTTGGCGTAAAGCGATTTCTTTCCATAATGGCAGGACGGGAAGCGCCGCTTCGTAGCGGGCAATGCGTATGATGTCTGTACGCCGTGCTGCGTAAGCCTTGTGGCGCTCCGCGTATTCCTCTTCGAATTTTGCAGCCGTGGCTGTCGCTTGCCGTTGTGCCTCGGCTTTCGTCCGGCGTTCTCCGGCAGCCGTGCGCTGAACTGCGATGTCGTCGAGCGTGCAAAGCAGGCGTTTTCGGGCACTTTCGACCTCGGTCAGTTCATCGGGAGACAAACTCAGGGAACGCAATGCTTCGGCCTTTCCTTCAAGCTGGCGAAGGCGGCTTTCGGCTTGGGCTTCGTGCCGGGCCAGCCGGGCCGACAATTGTACGTTGAAATCAGTCTGCTCCGGATCGAGATCTTCGCCTGCCGCGAAAAACGCACGCTTCATGTCTTCGTCGAGCGGGGCAACGGCAGTGCGTGCATGGCCCTTGCTAAGCCTGTCGAGCGGTGTGTCGAGCGGCTCTGCAAGCAATGAAGGCTCGTTTTCTTCTGCAGCAGCGGATTCGCGGGCGGTGGAACGTGAGAAAAATTTCATTTGGAGATGAAACAATATATATGGTGTAGGGTGTGAAGTGGGACAAATTTACGCAGAAAAGGGCGAATAAGTTGTTTTTATGCGGGATTTTGGTCGAAAAACTTGTGTGTGTGGCCAAAAAGGCATAACTTTGCTGCGAAGTTAAGGGTGAGGGGCCGGGGATACGGTTCCTCACTTGTTTTAATCTCGGATAAAGCATGATAGACAAAGCGAAAGTACAGGCCCTCGTTGAGCAGTGGCTTGAGGGGAAAGAGTATTTTCTGGCCGATCTTCAGATTTCGGCCGATGACCGCATCGTAGTGGAAATCGACCATGCAGACGGTGTCTGGATCGACGACTGTGTGGACCTGAGCCGTTTCATAGAAAGCGGACTCGACCGCGACGCCGAAGATTTCGAACTCGAAGTAGGCTCGGCTGGTATCGGACAGCCGTTTAAGGTGCTGCGTCAATATGAAATACATGAGGGAGAGCGTGTCGAGGTGCTGACAACGGAAGGCCGCCGGCTGGAAGGCCTGCTGACGGCCGTGACGCCAGAGGGTTTCGTGCTGGTTACGCAGGAAAAATGCCGTGTGGAGGGAAAAAAGCGGCCTGTGCTTGTCGACGTCGAAGTGCCGCTGAAATACACCGGCGTGAAATGGACGAAATATGTCGTGGATTTCAAATGAGAGCCCGGTTAGAGCGATTCTTAGTCTTTGCTGAATAGGCGAAAAATAACAGAAATACATATATATGGTCAAGAAGAAACAAGAAGTCAGTCTTATCGAGACTTTTTCGGAGTTCAAGGAAACAAAAAACATCGATCGCGCCACGATGGTGGGCGTGCTCGAAGAAAGTTTCCGCAACGTAATTGCAAAACTCTTTGGTTCGGACGCGAATTTCGACGTGATAGTGAATCCTGACAAAGGAGACTTTGAGATCTATCGCAACCGCGAAATCGTTGCCGACGGCCAGGTGAGCGATCCGAACAAGCAGATTTCGCTGACAGAGGCGCATGCTATCGACGAAGACTTCGAAGAAGGCGAAGAAGTCAGCGAACGCATCGATTTCACCAAGTTCGGCCGCCGCGCCATCCTTACGCTTCGCCAGACGCTGGCCGGCAAGATTATGGAACTCGAACATGACGCGCTGGCGAACAAATACAGAGATCTCGTCGGCGAAATCGTTTCGCTCGAAGTCTATCAAACATGGAAGAGCGAAACTCTTCTTATGGATAATGAAGGAAATGAACTGTTGCTTCCCAAAGGCCAGCAGATTCCCCGCGACTTTTTTCATAAGGGCGACATCGTGCGCGCCGTGGTAGACCGCGTCGATGTGACGAACGGCAATCCCAAAATATACCTTTCGCGCACCAGCGGCGAATTTTTGCGCCGTCTGCTTGAACAGGAAATCCCCGAAATCGCCGACGGACTCATCTCTTTGGTCAAAGTGGCCCGCATTCCCGGAGAACGAGCCAAAATTGCCGTCGAAAGCTACGATGACCGCATCGATGCCGTGGGCGCCTGTGTCGGCGTGAAGGGTTCGCGTATTCAAGGCGTCGTGCGTGAACTCCGTAACGAGAGTATCGACGTAATCAACTATTCCCCGAACATAGAAATCTTCATTCAGCGCGCATTAGGCCCGGCCGTTATCTCGCGTATAGAAATATCGGAAGAAAGAAATCATGCCGACGTCTATCTGCAGCCCTCGGAAGTAAGCATGGCCATCGGACGGAATGGCTCGAACATAAAGCTTGCCTCGATGCTGACGGGCTATACGATCGACGTATACCGCGAAGTGGAAGGCGCACAGCAGGCCGACGACATCTATCTCGACGAATTTAAGGACGAGGTGGACGACTGGGTAATCGAAGCCATCAAGTCGCTCGGCTTCACCACAGCCAAAGATGTACTCGGCGCTCCGCGCGAAATGCTCATTTCGCAGGCCGACCTCGAAGAAGACACCGTCGACGACCTTCTGCGCATCCTCAATGCCGAATTCGAGAACTGACACACCCTCTCACGCAACTGCCGAATCGCCAGCCTGTGTTAGTCGAAACTTAGTCAGCGTAAGTCAGAACTTAGTCTGAGTAATTTGAAACTTAGTCTGCGTAAGTTTCGGCCAGCAGTCATCTTTAATAAAACAATCCTTAATGAGTATCCGCTTAAACAAAATTCTGAAAGAATACGGTGTGGGCATCAACACCGTGACCGAACTTCTCGAAAAACGGGGATGCCCGCTCGAGGATGCTACGCCCAACTCCAAACTCAACGACCGCCAGCAGGAAGTCGTAGAGCAGGAATTCGGCCGGGACAAAGAAGGTCGCGAAAAAGCCGAAGAAGTGCTGCAAACCTTGCGCAAAAGCAAAGAAAAAACCTCGGCGGCAGCCAAAGCTGCGGCAGCGTCTCCAGCGCAACCCGGA
>JAFLUW010000024.1:0-11128 GCA_022508615.1 Prevotellaceae bacterium
TAGAGCACAACACTTTTAATGTTGGGGTCTTGGGTTCGAGCCCCAAGCGGATCACGGAGAGGTCGCCGAAAGGCGGCCTCTTTCCGTATATACCGCCGGTTCTTCCGCGGAAAGGGGCCGGAAAGTCACGCTTGTCGCGCGGTTGGTCGGACGGATGCCGCGTTTCGATGCCGTCCGTCGGCCGAGACGCTGCGTCGGGCCGTCCCGGGCCGGAGGAAGACGTCCGTCGGCCGGCGAAAGCGGGAAGAAACGCCCCGTCGATCGTGCCGCATGCAGACGCAGCGTCAATTTTCCGGCCGCCGGCAGGAAACGGCACAGCCTCTGTCCGCCTGTGCGCAGACCGATGTCGAACTATCTCAGATCAAGTCTGAGTAAGTTTTGCGCCGGAAAGAGATGCGCTTGCGAAAGCCTTCGGAAGCGGGCCGCCGACGGGCGGAAATACCGCGTATGCGGTATTGCGCTGCGTGGCCGAAAGCGGTAATTTTGCAGTCGGAAAGCGTCCGGACGGACTCCTGCCCCCGCGCCGCAGCCGGCAGGGGCGTTCCGGCGCGAAAGTAAACCGAAGGATATGACTATAGCCGCTTTACTGTCGGGAGGCGTGGACAGCGCCGTGGCCGTACACCTGCTTTGCGAGCAGGGACTGCGGCCCGATTTGTTTTACATCAGAATCGTCGGCGAGGACGAGACGGGATTGACCTGCACGGCCGAAGAAGATCTCGAACTTTGCACGGCTGTCGCCCGGCGCTACGGCCTTGCGCTCGACGTGGTCGACCTTAGCCGCGAGTATCGGGAGAATGTCGTGGCCTATGTCGTGGACAAGGCCCGCAGGGGGCTTACGCCCAACCCCGATGTCATGTGCAACAGGCTCATCAAGTTCGGCTGTTTCGAGCAACGCGTGGGCCGGCACTACGACCGGACGGCCACGGGCCACTATGCGCGGCGCCTCGAGCGCGACGGGCTGGTCTGGATGGGCACGGCGGCCGATCCGCTGAAAGACCAGACGGACTTTCTGGCCCAAATCGACTATATGCAGCTCTCCCACCTCGAATTTCCCATCGGCAGCCTGCCCAAGCGCGAAGTGCGTCGGCTGGCCGCCGTCTACCGCCTGCCCAATGCGCTCCGGCGCGACAGTCAGGGCATCTGTTTCCTGGGAAAAATCGGCTGGAACGACTTCATCCGCCGCTATCTGGGCGAAAAGCCCGGCGACGTGGTCGAACTCGAGACGGGACGCCGCGTGGGCCGGCATCGCGGCTGCTGGTTTCACACGATAGGCCAGCGCAAAGGCCTCGGATTGGGCGGAGGGCCGTGGTTCGTGATGGAAAAGGATATGGAGGAAAACGTCATCTACGTCTCGCACGGCTACGACACGCGCCGGCAGTATGGAACGGCCTTCGACATGCAGGGCTTTCATTTCGTCACGGCCGATCCGTGGAAAGACGACGGGCCCGTCGGCGTTTCTTTCAAGATACGCCACACGGAAGGCTTCTTCCGCGGCCGGCTGACGCGCAGAGACGACGGTCGGATACACATCGAAAGCGCAGTCCCGCTGCAAGGCATCGCGCCGGGACAGTTCGGCGTGATTTACGATGAGGCTGCGGAAATATGTATCGGCAGCGGAGAAATAACAAAGGGGTGAGCGCACGGGCGCTCACCCCTTTTTCGCAAGCTTTCGGGCCTACGAAAACCAAATCATCACGAGAATCTGCGCCACAAGCACCCGGACGAACATACAGAGCGGATAGACGGCCGCATAGCTCACCGAAGCCTTGTCGTCCTCGTCGGTGTCGTTCACATAATTCAAGGCTACGGGGTTGGCCATCGCGCCGCAGAGCATGCCGGCCGCCGTCGCGAAGCCGCGGTGTGCGGCTTTCATGCAGTAAAGCCCCGTAAGCAGCACCGGAACGAACGTCACGAGCGTCGCCGCGGCTATCCATACCAACGCTTCGGGCCGGCAGACCATTTCGACGAAGCCCGGCCCGGCGTCGAGGCCGAGACAGGCCAGATACATCGACAGTCCGAGCGAACGAAGCATGAGATTGGCGCTCGTCGTCGTGTAGGCCACCATGTGGAGACGGGGGCCGTAAGCGCCGATAAGGATGCCCGCTATAATCGGGCCGCCGGCTAAGCCGAGACGTGCCGGAAAAGACGTGCCGGGCAGCACCAAAGGCACGCATCCCAGCGCGAGACCGAGCACGAGGCCAAGGAAAATCGTCACCATGTTGGGGTCTTCGAGCCGGCGCACGGCGTTGCCCAAAAGTGTCGTGACGCGGTCGATGCCTTCCTGCCGGCCGACGACAGTGAGGCGGTCGCCCATGCGCAGCACGAGCGAGGGAGTGGCCACGAGCTGCAGACCGGCGCGCTTGACGCGCGAAACGTTCACGCCGAAACGGTCGTGCAGATGAAGTTCGCCGATGCGGCGGCCGTTTATCTCTGTGCGGGTGATGAGTATGCGCTGGGAAACGAAATGGCTGTCCAGCGCATTCCAGTCTACCTTTTCGTTGTTCCAGTCTTCTTCGTCGCGCTGGCCGAAAAGCACGGTAAGCCGGTCGAGTTCAGCCTGCCGCGTGATGACGAGCACGCGGTCGGCCGATTCGAGCCGGGTGTCGTCGTCGGCCAGCACGGCCTTTCCGTCATGCCACACGCGGCTGACGACGAATTCTCCTGCACCGTAGTCGGCCAGTTCTCCGATGCGCTTGCCGAAGATGGCCGGATTTTCGACATGGAAAGAGGCGATGAAAGCTTGCTCCTCGTCGTTTTCAACTTCCGGCTCGCCTTTGCCGTGCGGCGCAAAGCGTTTGAGCACGATGAGGGCGGCGATGACGCCCACGAGGCCGATAGGATAGGTTACGGCGCAGGCCAGCGCCGCGCCGCGCGTGGATTGCCCGACTTCTTCGAGCGTCTGCTGCGCTGCGCCAAGGGCCGGCGTGTTGGTCGTTGCGCCGCAGAGCACACCCATGGCCTCGCCCACGGGCATCAGGCCGGCAGCGACGGGAATGAGGGCCATAATCGTACCCAGCGCCACGAGTGCCAGCGAAATGCCGCCCAGCCGCATGCCGCCGTGGCGGAAAGTCGAGACAAAGCCGGGCCCGACCTGCAGGCCCACCATGTAAACGAAAAGTATGAGGCCGAAACTTTCGGCATAGACAAGCATGTCGTGGTCTATGTCGAGCCCGAGGGCTCCGGCAAGGATGCCAGTGAAAAAAACATAGGCCACGCCGAGGCTGATGCCGCGCAAACGCATCTTTCCGAGCGAAAGTCCGACGGCGCAAATCAGACAGATGACGACAACGGCCTGTATGGCCGAGTGCGAAAGCAGCGTTTCTCTTAACCAATTCATATTCAGGGGAGAAAAAGTCTGTGAAAAGAGGGAAAAGCTTGAATCAGGGAAGTTGTGTGTAGTCGGGAATTTCGCGCAGACAGCTGGCCCGGCCGCCGGCATAGTCCATTTGCAGGCAGAAGTGGGAGATACCGTTCGAAACGACAAGGAAATCGGCGTGCAGCACGCTGTTGTAGGACGCGATTTGCCGGAACACTTCGCGGCTGATCTCCACTGCGGGCGATTTGTACTCGGCAATGAGCCGCGGACGCAGTCCTTCGCGCGCATAGAGTACGGTGTCGCAGCGCCTTGTCGCGCGGCCCGAGCGCAAAGATACCTCGTTTTGCAGCAGACTCGCCGGATAGCCTTTGTGGGCGACGAGATAGTTGACGAAATGCTGGCGTACCCATTCTTCGGGCGTCAGTGCGACGAACTTTTCGCGCAGCGGGTCGAAAATTTCCTTGCGTCCGCCGTTTTCCCGCAGGCGTGGAGCGTAGGACGGCAGGTTGAGTTCGATCATGGCTCAGTATTTTTCCCGGCCGGAAAGGAGGGAAGGGAAGGAAGGCGGGCGCTCGGCAGAACTTTCAGTCGCCGATTTCGCCGCCCTCGGTGTCTTGTTGCGCGTCGGGGGCTATGCTTACCTCGCCGGTGGTTGTGGAGAAAGCTACACAAAAGGCTGGGCCGCCGTCCATCCCGGCTTGTCCCACTTGGGCGCCGAACATGAGCCGCCCGGCGTCCGAGCGTTCGCTGTCGTAGGCCATGCCCAGCAGGCGAGCGCCTTTTCGCGTGGCTTCGTCGAGGCCGGACTGGAAGTCGTCGAGGGTAAAACTGCGGCAGGCGAAGGCTTCGCCGTCGCGGCGGATGTCGATTTCGCAGATGTTGTCGTAGTATTCGTCGCCCTCCCAGTCTTTCACGGCGGGACGCGCTGTCGCCACCGTGCGCGAGACGGTAAGTGCGTAAGTGTGGCCGCCGAGCGAGACTTCGGTCTCGACTTTGTGCGGTTTGTCGGACATGGGGCCGGCCGGGACGCCGGTTGCGACGGAGGTGCTGTCTGTCGTTTCCGTGTTACTGTCTCCGGTTTTTCCGCTGCACGCCGTCAGGGCCAGCAGGGCGGCGGCCGGGAGTAGGTAGGTTTTCATCGGGAAGGTTATGTAGGTTCGGCGACAAAAGTAGTAAAATCTATTTTCCGAAAGAAGCGCGGCGTGCGATTTTCTCTGCCTGCCGGGCGGCACGCGGCGGGCCGCTGTTTCGGCCTGTCGGTTTTTTGCGCTACTTTTGCAGGGTAAACCTTTTATATATATGTTGCATATTTTGCAAATAGGCGATGTGCTTGTCTCGCCCGACATACTTACGGAATGTTTCTGCTGCGATCTCGACGACTGTCGCGGCGCCTGCTGCGTGGAAGGCGAGAGCGGCGCCCCGCTCGCCCCCGGCGAGGACGAGGAACTGCGGCGCGTGCTGCCCGAAGTGCTGCCTGCGCTGAGCCATGCCGCGCGCCGCGTAATCGAACGCCGGGGCGTGGCCTGTATCGACGGCGACAGCGACCTCGTGACGACTCTCGTGGACGGCCGCGACTGCGTTTTCACCTGCTATGCGGGCGGCGTGTGCCTCTGTGCGGCCGAACGCGCCTGCCGCGAGGGCCGGACGGCGTGGCCCAAGCCCGTTTCGTGTGCGCTCTACCCGATTCGCGAGGTGCATCTCTCCAACGGGCTGACGGGGCTCAACTATCACCGCTGGTCGGTCTGTGCCGGCGCCGTGCGCAAGGGGCGTCGGCTGGGTCTGCCCTTGTATGAGTTTCTGCGCGAGCCGCTCATCCGGCGTTTCGGGGCCGAATGGTATGCCGAACTCTCGGCTGCGGCCGCCGAACTGCTTTCCGGCGCCGGGCAGTAGGCCGCGCGGCGCGTTTTTCTCTGTGTAATTTTCCCGTTCTATGCTGCAACGTTCGCGTGCCCTTGTGTTGCACACGCTCAAATACGACGACGACCGCCTGATTTGCGCGCTGCTGACCGAAGAGAGCGGCCTTGTTTCGGTCATCGTGCGGCGTCCGCGCTCGCGTCGCTCGGGTGTGCAACTCTCGCTGCTGCAACCTTTTTCGGCGCTCAGCGTCGAGTGGGAGGAGCGCGCTGCGGGCGGCCTCTCGCCCTTGCGTTCGGCGCAGAGCGAGGCGGTTTGGGCCGATTTGCCCTATCATCCGGTGAAGCGGGCGCTGGCTTTGTTTCTTTCCGAGTTTCTCTGCCACGTGTTGCGGCGCGAACAGTCGTCGCCGGCGCTCTATGCCTTCACGCGGGCCAGCGTGGAGTGGCTTGATGCCGCACGCGGGGGACTGGCCAACTTTCATCTTGTCTTCTTGCTGCGGCTGACGCGCTTCGCGGGCTTCTTTCCGAATCTCGACGAGGCGGCCGGCGGCCGGTGGTTCGACCTTCAGAGCGGCGCCTTCGCGCCTTGCCGCCCGGCGCACCCTTATTTCCTGCCGCCCGACGAGGCTGCGCTGCTGCCGCGCCTGATGCGCATGCAGTATGCCACGATGCATCTGTTCCGGTTCAGCGCAACGGAGCGCCGGCGCCTGCTGGCGCGCATCACGGACTATTATCGGTTGCACGTGCCCGGCTTTCCGGAGCTGCGTTCGCCCGAAGTGTTTGCCGAAGTGTTCGGTTGAGCCGGCGGTTGGCCCGCTGGCGGCGCGAAAGTTTGCGTCGGGCGGAGTTTGCAGGGCGTTAGGAAAAATTTAGTCTGAGTAAGTTTGAACTTACTCAGACTTATTTCAAACTTACTCAGACTAAGTTTCGGCTGTCGGCAAGTTGCTGGAAGTCAGCTGCGGTTCTTCCACTCGGGAAAGGTCAGTGCGCGGTGGAAGCCGGCGTATTTCCGGCAGAGTTCGGCGTAGGGCAGCAGCTTGCCGTAGGGCAGCGTCCGGTTGCGCCACGGCAGGTGGCGTTTGGCCGCGTCGGGCAGGAACGTGCCGTAGGTTTCGTACTCCGAAAAGCAGGAGACTTCGTCAGGTTCGAGCGCGGCGAGAATGGAACGGTCCCACGGCAGGCCCGAACGCTGCTCGATGAGCCCGCGCAGGGCTGCGAGCTGTGTGCGCGAAAAGAGCATTTTGTGGGCCACGTAGCTTAGCGGCGAATGGTAGCGGAGGCCCGTGAGCTGACGAAGCTTGCGGTAGTAGGGAGGGTAGCGTTCTTCGCTGCGGTAGAGCACGGTGCGGCCGCTGGCGTCGAGAAAGGTGTGCGGCCGCACGAGAATGTGGTCGGCATCGATGACAAGGAAATGTTCGGCCCGGCCCACGCGCCCCGAGAGCTTGAGCAGCTGCTGGAAAATCCAGCCCGCGCGGTTGCGGCCCAGCGGGCGGTAGTCGATGGCCGCGGCGCCGTAGCCCAGCACCTCGTCTTCGGGCACGAGCCTCAGGCCTTCGGCCGCGACAAAGGCTTGCAGGCGCGCCGTGGGCGGCGCTACGAGATAGAAACTGCCGAGGCGGTTGGTCGTCTGGCGGCGTATGCCTTCGAGACAGAGGGGAAGGATGCCGAGATCCTTTTCGACGACGGGAATGACGACGTCGATTTCCTCTTCGGAGGGAGCAAGGTCGAAGTCGTGCGGCAGCACGGCGTCGAGACGGGCCGCAAGGCGCGCGGCGCGCAGCAAAAGGGAGTGGGACATGGCGTTTGGGGATTAGTCGGCCGCGGACGTTTCCGCTCCGGTCGCAGTTTCGCGGCCGGAAAGGCCCTCTTCGCGATAGGCGCGGGGCGTGCGGCCGGTGTATTTGCGGAAAGCGTTGTAGAAACTCTGGCGCGAGCTGAAACCGGCGGCTATGCCGATTTCTTCGGCCGAAAGTGCGGCGTGGCGAGGGGCGCGCAGCAGGCGGCAGGCGTCGCGCACGCGTAGCCGGCCCACCATTTCGCTGAACGAACCGCCGCCGCCCATGCGCACGGCCGCGCTGATGTAGCTGCGGTGGAGACCGGCGTGGAGAGAAAAGGCCTCGGCCGTGCAGTCGGGCCGGCGGTAGCGCTTGTTTTCGGCCAGCCATTCGATTAGGCGGGTGTAGATTTCGTCGGCCCGCGCGGGGCTGATGCCGTAGGTCTCTGCTACTGTTTTCATGTGCTTTCCGGGTTATTCGCGGCGCAGGGGATAGTCGCCGCGAAGGGTTTCGAACGCCGCGGGACAGGCTTTCAGCAGCTGGCTGTCGCGGCGCGGGTCGTAGCGGCGCAGGGCTTCGCACGAAGTGTGGGCCGCGGGGAAATAACAAAAGCCTGCCGGCAGCTCCGGAGGCTCGACGCGGAACGTTTCGTTCAGGCCGAAAAAGCGCGCCGTGGCTTCGAGCGCCATGCGTGTGCCGGCAGCTTTTCCGTCGGCGCTGTATCCGGCGATGTGAGGCGTGGCGATGTCGGCCATGGCCAGCAGTTCGGGGTCGGGACAAGGCTCGTTTTCCCACACGTCGATGACTGTGGCGCCGAGACGCCCGGCACGGATGGCGGCTTTCAGGGCTGACGTGTCGACACACTCGCCCCGGCCGGCCGAAATGAGCACGGGGCGCCGCTCGAGGCGGTCGAAAAAGTTTTTGTCGAGCAAGTGGCGCGTGGCGTGCGGGCCTTCGTCCGTCAAAGGCGTGTGCAGGCAAACGATGTCGGCCGCGGCGGCCGCTTCGGTCAGGCTGACAAACGCGCCGCCCTCGCGTTCTTGGCGCGGAGGGTCGCAAAGCAGCACGCGGCAGCCCGCTGCGCGCAACTTATTCCCGACCATGCTGCCCACACGGCCTGCGCCGACGATGGCGGCGGTCTTTCCGGCTAACTTTGCGCCCAACGCCAGAAGCGAACAATGGACATATTGCGCCACGCTGCCCGCATTGCAGCCCGGAGCGTTGGCCCAGCCGATGCCGGCACGCTCCATGTAGACCGTATCGAGGTGATCGCAGCCGATAGTGGCCGTGGCTACGAAACGCACACGGCTGCCGTCGAGCAACGACGCGCCGCAACGGGTGCGTGTCCGTACGATGAGGGCGTCTGCCTCGCGGATATCGTCGCGCGAGATGGCGCTTCCCGGCAGATAGACGCATGTGCCTATGCGTTCTGCCAGCCTTTTTATGTAAGGAATGCGGTCGTCGATGACTATCTTGGGCCGAGTGGCGCGCTCGAGGCTCATTTTACAAGAGAAGTCTGAGGATTGCGTAAACCGGAGGCCCCTGTCAAGTAGGCTTTGGCCGTTCCGAAAGAAAGATTCATGTCGAGGCGTACGGGAAGGTGGTTTCGGTCGTCGGTGATGTAGAACGTGACGATTTCTTCCTCTTTTCCGTCTTCGTTTTCGACGAACGAGAAGACCAGACAACGGTAAGTGAGGCCGCTTTGCTTGATTTTGAAATTCTTTTTGCCCCGATAGACGAGTTTTTGCCGCTCGCATTTCTTGCCGTCGGCCATGAGAAAGGGTATTTGCTGGCCCGTCCGGTAAGCAGAGGCGTCGAATGAGCGCGCACGCAGCAGCATGGAAATCATATCGTAGGCGCATTCACGGCTGCTGTGGCGGCTTTCACGCGGTTCGCGGTCGCTGCGCTCGTGGCGCATGCGCAAGTTGCAGCGGCCGCCGTCGTAGGTGTAGAAAACCTCGTCGCGGTAGCGGCGCTTGCCCTCGGTGGCGCCTTTTTTATAGTATAAGGGGACGAGATCGGTCGTGGTGTAGGCAGTAAGCGTGTCGCGCATCACGAAATAACGGTCGGCCTGTTTCGAGCCGCGCGTTTGCAGGTAGGCACGATAGGCCTGCTGGCCGCGAAAGCGCGTTTCGGTCACGTTCATCGAGGCCGAGCCGACTTTAAGCCAGACGAATTTCCAGTTGAAATAGAGATCGTAGGTAAGTGTTTCGCCGCTTTTGAACGCAGTGTTGGCCAAAGGGCTCTGGGCTGCGGCCCGGAAGGCGGAAAGCAGAAGCAGGAGCGCGAGCAGATGGAGCTGTTTCATTTTTGTCGGGAAGCATTACCGGCCGCCGCGCTCTCGGGCGCGCTGTTCGTTGCGGCTGCGGGTGGTTTGTTTTTGTTGTTCAGCCTTTGTCTTGCGTAAGGTCTCGGGTTTCTGGCATTCGGGCGGAAGAGCCGAGAACAGCCAGTTTTGCTCGATGTCCCAGTTGGCGCGCAGCTCGAAAGTGACGGGACAATAGCTGACCGTTTCGGCCTGAAGTCCCTCGGAGAAGATGCCGGGGTCCCATTGGCCGTTGCCGTTGCGGTCCTCGAAGGCGCGGACGTAGTAGGTGCCGGGCGCGAGGTAGTAGAAATCGGCCCGTTTGTTTGTTGCAGGCAGCTGGCGGACAACGTTTTTTTCGCTTTTCAGCAGTTGGACGACGGTGTGCTCCGTGGCTTCGGGCATGACGAGGAAGATGGCGCCATATTCGTCGCTGCGGCCGATGGAAAAGGCTGTTTCGATGGCGGCCGACACTTTGCCGGAGATTCCTGTAAAGGCAGCCGAGTCGACCGACAGCCGGTATTTCTGTCCCGGGCGCCATTCGCCGTAGACGGTCACGGCGAACGGGTCGTTGTCGTGGCTGTGAAGTTCGAAGGGGGCGGGCGAGAAGGTGCTGTCGTTCAGACACAGTTGCAGGTGGAGGGCTGCAGTGTCGGTGCGGGTCAGCGGTTCGCGGAAGCGCAAGGCGATGTTTTCGACGGGCGAGAGCTTTGCGGGCAGCCCGCCGGCCGGCTGAAGCGGGGTGACGGGCATCGTTTCGTGCGAGTAGTCGCCGCGTTTATGGCGTTTCTCGCGTTCTTTTTCGAAGCGGGCTCTGGCTTCCTCTTGTGCGGCGCGTCGCCGGGCCATGGTCTCGCGCGGCGTGAGTTCGAGCGTATCGGTGCGCAGGTATCGTGTGCCGAGCGAGTCGTCGGTGGCTTCGTAGGTGTAGCCGATGCGCAGTGTGTCGGCCTGCATGAGCGTCGTGTCGCGCAGCCAGTAGGTAATGGTGTCGTTGCCGGCCGAGGCTACTTCGAGAAAGGCTGTCGAGAGGTCGGCGTCCAGACCGTGGCAGACGGGACGCTGCGCGGAGGGCGCGGTGAAGTAGACGGTGAACCATTCGGGCACGTCGCGTTGCGTTTTGAGCAGGTGTCGGGCGTCGGGCCGCTGCGTGAAGGCCAGCAGTGTGAGGTCATCGGGCAGATAGTGCGTGAAGCCGACGGTGCGAATCGTGTCGATGTGCGTGCTGTCGGCCCACACGGTGTCCTGACGCGTGTCGGCGAAGCTGCTTGTCTGGAACGTTTCCTTGCGGAAGGCCAGCATTTCGCTGGTCGACGAGAAGCGGAAATCGCCGTCGCGGTCTTGCAGCGCATAGATGCGGTAGGTGCCCTGACGCACGCCTTTCACGCAGAAGCGTCCCTGGGTGTCGGTGCGCGCCACGCGGTCGAAGGGTTTTCGCATGAAGGCCGTGTCGCAAGTGTCGGCGTGCAGGCCGACGAGGATGCCTTTGACGGGTTCGAGGTTTGAGGCGTCGAGCACGCGGCCGGCCACTTGCATCGTGTCGATGTGGCTGCCGGTGGAGAAATAATAGGTGAACTGTCCCAGCGGGTTGCCTTCGTTGTAGTCTTCGATGGCATCGCTGAAATCGACGGTGTAGGTGGTGGCGGGAAGCAGCGTGTCTTCGAGACTGACGCGGATGGTGCGTCCCGAGGTGCGGATGTCGGGCTGATTGAGTTGGGGCGGCGAGACGATAACCTTTTCGGCAGCGTTTTTCAGCGCGATGAGTTCGTCGAATTTGATGGTGATGCGGCGGCTGTCGGCGCCGGTAGAGCCGATTTCGGGGGACATGGCCACGATGCGCGGCGGCGTTTCGTCGTAGGGGCCGCCGTCGGGGCCG
>JAFLUW010000024.1:11228-21400 GCA_022508615.1 Prevotellaceae bacterium
AAACTTACTCAGACTAAGTTTTGCCGTTTGCAGGGGGCTGATTTTCATGCGTTGAGTGCGAGGATTTGTTCGATGATGTCGCGCGTGTTCGCAAGGCGGGGCACTTTGTGCTGTCCGCCCAGTTTGCCGCGGCTGCGCAGCCAGTCGTCGAAGAGTCCGCTGCGGGCCGTGACGAGTTCGAGCCGCTGGAGCGTAAGGTTCTTGTAGCGCTTGGCTTCGTAGTCGGAGTTGAGCCGTTGCAGGGCTTTGTCGAGCGCTTCGGCGAAGGCTTCGGTGTCGGCGGGCCGGCGGTCGAACTCGACGACCCACTGATGGCGGCATTCGCCGCGGGCATTCATGAAGACGGGGGCGGCCGTGTATTCTTTCACCGATGCGCCGGTCGCCCGGCAGGCTTCGGCCAGCCCGCGCTCGGCGTTGTCGACGATTAGTTCTTCGCCGAAGGCGTTGATGAAGCTCTTCGTGCGGCCGGTGATGACGAATTTGTAGGGTTGCACGCTCGTGAAGCGCACGGTGTCGCCGATGAGGTAGCGCCAGAGGCCGCTGCTCGTCGTGATGACCATGGCGTAGTTGCGTCCGGCCTCGACTTCCCAGACGGGAAGCACGGTGGGGTCGGAGTTGCCCAGCTCGTCGAGCGGAATGAACTCGTAGAACACGCCGTAGTCGAGCATCAGTAGCAGCGAAGCCTCTGCCGGGTCGTCCTGCAAGCCGAAGAAGCCTTCGCTGGCGTTGTAGGTCTCCATGTAGTGCATGCCTTCGTGGGGCAGAAGGCTGCGATACTGCTGGCGATAGGGCGTGAAGGACACGCCGCCGTGGAAGAACACTTCCAGACGGGGCCATACTTCGGAAATGGTGGACTTGCCCGAGAGTTCGAGCACGCGTTGCAGCACGCTCATCATCCACGAGGGAACGCCCGAAAGGCTTGTCACGTTTTTCGTGAGCGCCTCGCGGGCGATGCGGTCGCGCTTCTGCTCGAAATCGGCCAGCAGGGCCGTGTTTTTCGAGGGCGTGCGCACGAGATTGACCAGCGGGTTGATGTTTTCGATGAGAATGGCGCTCAAATCGCCCACGAGCGAGTGGGGAAGGTTGAAGTTGGGCGCGTGCGAGCCGCCCAGGATGAGCGCACGGCCGTCGAACAGCCGACTTTCGGGGTGATGGTGCAGATAGAGGGTCACGGCGTCGGCTCCGCCGCGGTAGTGGGTGTCGGCAAGGCTCTGTTGCGTGACGGGAATGAACTTGCTGCGGTCGCTTGTCGTGCCCGAGGATTGGGCAAACCAGCGCGTGCGGCCCGGCCAGAGGAGATCGCCGCTGCCGTGGCGCATGCGGTCGATGTCGGCTTTGAGGGCTTCGTAGTCGGAAAGGGGAACGGTGACGGAAAAACGCTCATAGGTTTCGATTTTGCCGAAACCGAAGCGTTGGCCGAAGGCTGTGGCTGCGCCGGCCCTGACAAGCCGGCGCAATACGCCGCGCTGTATCTCTTCGGCGTGCCGGTCGTAGCGGCAGATTTGGGCATAGCGCCGACTGAAAAAGGGACGGATGATGCGGGTGAGGCTCATTGTCTGTTTCACTTGGGGAAAAGGCAAACCTTTGCGGGACGGACGGCGGCGGCCACCCGTCCCGCAAAGGCTGTTACGGTTGCGGATTCATGTCGGCCGGCGGTGCGGGCGCCTTGCGGGCGGCAGTGCGGCGGCGGGACTTGCGCTGCGGGCGCGCAGCCGCTTGTTCGTCGGCATCGGTCTGATCCGGTGGAGTGTTGTCGGTTACGGCGCCGGTTACGGCGGCCGCGGCCAGATGGTTTTCGGTTGTGCTTTTGCCGTCGGACGCAGTGGTTTCAGCCTTGGTCTGGCTTTTCCGTGCGTTTCCGGTTTTGGTCAGCCGGTTTTCGGCCGCTTTTTCTTCGACGGCAGCAGCTGCGTTCGCTTCAGCCGAGGCTGTGTGATGTTCAGCCTGAGATTGTTGCGCTTTTTCGTCAGTTGACGAACCGTTGGCGGGCTTTGCGTCGGGCTCGGCAGCAGACGTTGTGCTTTCGGCGGCTGTCGGGGCAGCCTGTGCTTCGTCTGCAAGCTGTGCAGCAGCCTTGCGGGGCCGGCCGCGTTTGCGTTTGGCGGGCTTGGCTGCGGCTTGGTCGGCAGCATCGGCGGCTTCGCCGGCCGGTGAGGGGACGGTTTCGCCCGCAACGCTTGCAGTTTCAGAATTTTTAGCCGCCGGTTCGCTCTCGGGAGCGCCGGTTGCGGAACTGTCGGCCGAAAGCGCGGCCGACTGAGCGGCTGTCCGGGATTTTCTCCGCCGCGGCTGAGCGGTAGGCCGGGACGTTTCGACATTGTCAGCCGTCTCTTTCGCTTCAGGAGCAGGCTTTTCGGCAATTGTTGCGGCTACCGCTGTTTCGTTTGCTGGTGTTTCTGACGTAGTTGCGGCTATGTCAGGATTTTCATCGGGTGTGCCGGCTTTTTCTGCGGTCTGCGGAGTGTCGGGAGCGTGTGGTTCGCTTTGTGCAGCGGCTTCGCCGGCACTCACCGCAATGGTTTCGGATTTTTCGCTGTCCTCCGACGATCTTTCTTTTGTATTGGATTGTTTTTTAGTTAAATGTACAGGATTTTCTTCGGGTTCGGGCTGCTTGTCAGCGGTGGTCTCGGCGTTGTTCGCAGGTTCTGAAATGGCATTCTCGGTTTCGGGAAGCGTATCGCCGGTATTGTCTTCGCCGAGTGTCTCGTCCGGCTGAATGGTTTCGGACGTTGCGCTGCTTTTTTTGTGTTTGCGCCCACCGCGGCGGCGACGTTTTTTGGTGGCACTAGTGTTTTCACCTTCGGCATTGGTCTCGGATTCGGCTCCGGCTGTGGATTGGGGCGTTTCGCTTTCGGACTGGATGTCGGAGGCTGCTGTCGGCTCTCCGGCTGCGGGTTGCAGGGCTGTGTCGGCTTCGTCGGCGAGAATTTTCCTGTTGTCGTCGTCATTTTTCTTACGCTCGTCGGCGTTTTGTTGGCTGCGCGCGGTTTTTTCTTTGGCTTCGGCTGCCGTTGCGGCCGGTTGCTCGCCCTTTGCTCTTTTGCGTTTGAGCTCGGTGCGGAGTTTTTGCACGGCTTGCTCGAGTTCAGGAATCCTGGGTACGGCGCAGATGCGCGGAGCCTCCATGGCGGTACGGGCTTCGACGACGGCGTAGACTTTGTCTTCGGTCTGGGCGTCGGCACGCAGCAGAATGAGAGCATTGCGTGCTGCGGTCTGTTCGCTTTCCTTGCGGCTGTAGCCGTTTCCGCGCTCTACTTCGAGCCCTTCTATCTCTACCGAAGTGGTGAAGTGGGGAGCGTTGTGCGCTTCGTTGGTCTGCTCTACGAGTTTGAACTCACAGGCAAGCTTATTTTTTTGGCACCATTCGAGCAGGCGGCTTTTGAAATTGGTTTCGCGCCGGGCCACGTCGTCGACGTTGACCATGCTGTCGAGAATGCGCTGACGGACGAACTTCTGGCAGTAGTCGAAGCCGCGGTCGAGGTAGACGGCGCCGACAAGCGCCTCGAAAGCGTTGCCGCCGAGGTAAGAGTTATGCGCGTTTTGGTGTCCTTTGGTCGTAATCAGGCGCTCAATGCCCATATCTTTGGCCAAACGGCCCAGCATGGAGCGTTGCACGAGTTTGGACCGTGTGGACGAGAGAAAACCTTCGCGCTGGTTAGGGTATTTATGGAAAAGAATGTCGCTTACTACGGTTTCGAGCACGGCATCGCCGAGATATTCGAGGCGTTCGTTGTTGAGCTTTTGGCCATGTTTGGTGCGGTAGCCCTTGCTGCTGTGTGCAAGGGCAATATGATAGTATTCGATTTTATGAGGATAGAAACCGAGTATTTTATACAGTGAAGAGTAAAACTGGCGGTCTTTGTGAAACGCAAGTTTTACTCTGTCAATGAAGTTTTTCATTTTGTGGAGTTGGAATCGAAAGCCCCGTCCGTACCTTTTCTGCGGACGGCCGGACGGGGCTTTTGCGGTTATTCTTCGTATTTCTTCACGATGCAGCAGGCATTGTGACCGCCGAAGCCGAATGTGTTGCTAAGGGCGGCGCGTACGGGACGCTGCTGGGCTTTGTTGAACGTGAAGTTCATGCGGTAGTCGATATTTTCGTCTTCGTCGCCTTCTTTGTGATTGATGGTGGGAGGAACGATGTCTTCCTTCACCGACATGCAGCAGACGAGGGCCTCGACGGCGCCGGCTGCGCCGAGCAAGTGACCTGTCATGGACTTGGTGGACGAAATATTGAGCTTGTAGGCGTGTTCGCCGAAGAGACCGGCAATGGCCTTGACTTCCGAAATGTCGCCTACGGGCGTCGAGGTGCCGTGTACGTTGATGTAGTCGATTTCTTCAGGCTTCATTCCGGCATCTTCAAGGGCATTCTGCATTACAAGGTGCGCGCCGAGACCTTCAGGGTGGGAAGCCGTGATGTGGTGTGCGTCGGCGCTCATGCCCACGCCGGCCACTTCGCAATATATTTTGGCTCCGCGGGCTTTGGCGTGCTCGAGTTCTTCGAGTACGAGGCAACCGGCGCCTTCGCCCATGACGAAACCGTCGCGGCTGGCCGAGAAGGGGCGCGAAGCGTGTTGCGGGTCGTCGTTGCGTGTGGAAAGGGCATGCATAGCCGTGAATCCGCCCACACCGGCTGCCGTAATGGCTGCCTCGGCGCCACCCGTGATGATGGCATTGGCTTTTCCCAGACGAATGAGGTTGAATGCGTCGGCAATAGCGTTGGTCGAGGAGGCGCAGGCGGCCGTAGTCGTGTAATTGGGGCCGTGGAAACCGTACATGATGGAGATTTGGCCTGCGGCGATGTCGGCAATCATCTTCGGAATGAAGAAAGGATTGAACTTAGGTCCGACTTCTGCGCCGTTGATGGCCCAGTTCGAGATTTCGTCCTCGAAAGTTTTGATGCCGCCGATGCCTACGCCGAGAATTACGCCGATTCGGTTCTTGTCGACGCTTTCGAGGTCGAAGCCGCAGTCTTTCACGGCCTCCATGGCAGCCACCAGGGCATACTGTTCGTAGAGGTCCATTTTGCGGGCCTCTTTACGGTCGAGATAGTCAGCCGCTTTGAATCCCTTGACCTCGCAGGCGAATTGCGTTTTGAAGGGCGAAGCGTCGAAATGCGTGATGGGAGCGGCGCCGCTCACGCCTTTTTTCAGATTTTCCCAAGTCTCGGGAGCGGTGGAGCCCACTGGGGTGATTGCACCCAGGCCGGTCACTACTACTCTTTTGAGTTCCATACAATATTATATAGTATAAGTAAACGATTGTGCCGGAATGCGGGAATGCCGGTCACCAAGAGGCGTAGGCGCATCCGCATTTCGGCACAATATTTCAAGCAAGAAAATGTCTTACTGAGCGTTTGCTTCGATGTAAGCAATGGCGTCGCCTACGGTCGAAATCTTTTCGGCCTGATCGTCGGGGATGGAGATCTTGAATTCCTTTTCGAATTCCATGATGAGTTCGACGGTGTCGAGCGAGTCTGCACCCAGATCGTTTGCGAAAGATGCTTCGGGCGTTACTTCGGCTGCGTCGACGCTGAGCTTGTCGACGATGATTTCCTTGACTTTTGCTGCGATATCAGACATAGTTTTCGGTGTTAAGTGATTAAGTTGTTTTAGATTGTTGTTCTTGTTTCGGTTTGCAAAAGTAAACCTAATCTTTGTTTTGAGCAAACAAAAGAGCGGGAAATGCGGATTTTTTGCACAATTTCACGCCGATTGTGCCGTTTCGGCCTCCCGAAAAGCCCCTCGGGCAGGCGTCAATGCACGCCGCTGCACGGAGATTTTCTGCTGCGCCTGCCGCCGTTTTTCCTGCCGCAGGGCGCGGCCCGCTTTTCGACGCCGAAAGCCGCCATTTTGGGGATTATGCTGCCGAAAAGCCAGTGAAACAGTCGAAAATGCGTATTTTTGCCGAAAATTCGTCAAAAATTATGTCTGTAAGTCTTTTTGTGAAAAAGCCCGTCTCGGCGCTTACGGCCGAAGCCGAGGGCGAATCGGGCCGCAGCATGCGGCGTGTGCTCGGCCCCTGGGCGCTCGTGGCCATGGGCATGGGCGTAGTCATCGGTGCCGGATTGTTCAGCGTGACAGGCGTTGTCGCCGGTTTCCATACCGGCCCGGCCATTACGCTTTCCTTTGTCATCGCCGCCGTGGCCTGCGCCTTCGCCGGGCTTTGCTATGCTGAATTTGCCTCGATGGTGCCCGTTTCGGGCTCGGCCTACGCCTATACTTATATGACGATGGGCGAACTTGCGGCCTGGATCATCGGTTGGGACCTCGTGCTCGAGTATGCCGTGGCTGCCGTGGCCGTTTCGATTTCGTGGAGCCGCTACTTCTGCGTCTTTCTCGACGGTCTCGGATGGGGCCTTCCGCAGTGGATGACCGCTTGTCCGTCCGACGGCGGCACGCTCAACGTTCCGGCCATGGTCATCGTCGCCTTCATTTCGCTTCTGCTGGCCCGCGGTACGAAAGAGTCCTCCCGTTTCAACGATTTGATGGTCGCGCTGAAAATGTTCGTCGTCATAGCTTTCGTCGTGCTGGGCTGGCGCTACATCAGGAGCGAAAACCTCACGCCCTATCTGCCTGCGAACACCGGTGTCTTCGGCGAATTCGGCTGGAGCGGCGTGCTGCGCGGCGCGGCCATCGTCTTTTTCGCCTACATCGGCTTCGACGCCGTCTCGACAGCCGCTCAGGAGACCATCAACCCGCGCCGCAACATGCCAATCGGCATTCTGGGCAGTCTGGCCGCCTGCGCTGTGGTCTATGTCGTCTTTTCGACGGTCATGACCGGCGTCGTCGACTATCATGTTTATCGCGAAGCCAACGCCATGGCCCCTGCCGCCGTCGCCGTGCAGCACATGGGCCACCTTTCGGCCTCGGGCGCTGTCGTTCCGGCCTATCCCTGGCTAGGCCGCGCCATCGTCGTGGCCATTCTGCTGGGCTACACGAGCGTAATCATGGTCATGCTCATGGGGCAGAGCCGCGTCTTTTTCACGATGAGCCGCGACGGCCTGCTGCCGCCCGTCTTCTCGCGCCTTCATCCGCGTTACCGCACGCCGGCGCGTTCCAATCTGCTCTTCATGGTGCTCGTCGGGCTCTGCGCCGGCCTCGTTCCGGCCGGCGTGGCCGGCGAAATGACGTCGATAGGCACGCTTTTCGCCTTTACGCTGGTCTGCGCCGGCGTCATCGTCGTGCGCCGCACGATGCCCCACGCGCCGCGCGCCTTCCGCACGCCGCTCGTTCCGCTCGTTCCCGCACTCGGCGTCTGCTGCTGCGCGGGCATGATGCTCGCCCTGCCTGCCGATACGTGGATACGCCTGGTCATCTGGATGCTCATCGGCATCGACGTATACAACTTCTACGGTGTGCGCCACAGTCGCATGTCCGACGGCGGCGAACACCGACACGGGCAGTCGCTGCTCAGCGTTCTGGGCGTCTTGCTCGCCTTCTTCTGCATCTTCACCGGCTTCTGGCATCAGACGGAAGCCGGTTGGGAGGCCGACCGCACGCTCCTTTACGTGAGTCTCGCCTTCGGCCTGTCCCATATCCTCTACTATTGCATGCGCATCTCGCTCGGCCGGCGTCTGTCCTGAGGCCTTTCGGCCGCTTTCGCCGCGCTGAGCGCGACAAACGGGGCGTTGGTGAAAACTTACAGGGCGTTAGTTTTCCGCATGTCCAAGATGCTGGAAATCAACTCTTCCCTCCGCGTCCCCGACGCCGTTCTTCCGGCCCTTTCGCGGCCGTCGGCCGAGCCGACTGTCGGGAGCGTGCCGCCTTTCGGCCTGTTCGCCTTTCCGGCATGGCTGTCCCGGCTCAGCGCAGGGCCAGCGCGGCGTCTTCGGCGGCCTCCATCACGGCGCGGGCGCCCGGCGCTTTGTCGTCGATGCCGCAAAGGTGGAGAATGCCGTGGATGATGACGCGGTGGAGCTCGTCGGCGTAGGCGACGCCCAGCGCTTCGGCATTCGAGCGGACGGTGTCGAGCGAAATGAAAAGGTCGCCGCCGAGCGTGTCGCCTTCGGTGTAGTCGAAGGTGATGATATCGGTGTAGTAGTCGTGGCCGAGGTATTCGCGGTTCACGCGGAGAATCTCGGCGTCGTCGCAAAAGATGTAGGCTACGTCGCCCACGCGGCGGCCGTGGCTCGCTGCCACGCGGCGTATCCACGCCGTGGTGTCGCGGCGGCCGATGGCGGGCATTTTCGCGCGGATGGTCTGATAGCTGATCATGGTTGTGCGGAAAAGGGTGACGGAAAGGGGGTTAGAGACGGGCAAGCGCCTGGCTGAGGTCGGCGATGATGTCTTCGACGTCCTCGATGCCTACGCTCAGGCGGATGAGATCGGGCGCTACGCCGGCTTCGCGCAGCTGTTCGTCGGAGAGCTGGCGGTGTGTGTGGCTGGCAGGGTGGAGCACGCAGGAGCGGGCGTCGGCTACGTGCGTGACAATCGAGATAAGCTCAAGGCTGTCCATGAATCGCGTGGCGTCCTGGCGCGTGCCTTTCAGGCCGAGGGCCAGCACGCCGCAGCTTCCTTTCGGCAGATACTTGCGGGCCAGCGCGTGAGACTTGTCGCCCGTGAGACCGGGGTAGCGCACCCAGCCGATGCGCGGGTGGGCCGAGAGAAATTCGGCCACGCGCTGTGCGTTGGCGCAGTGGCGCTCGACGCGAAGGTGGAGTGTTTCGAGCCCGAGGTTGAGCAGGAAGGCGTTTTGTGGGCTTTGCGTGGAGCCGAGGTCGCGCATGAGTTGCGCCGTGGCTTTTGTGATGTAGGCGGCGGGGCCGAAGGCTGTGGCGTAGCAGAGGCCGTGGTAGCTTGCGTCGGGCTGGCAGAGCCCGGGAAACTTTTCGGCACTGGCCGTCCAGTCGAAGCGTCCGCTGTCGACGATGCAGCCGCCCAGTGCTGCGGCATGGCCGTCCATATATTTGGTGGTGGAGTGCGTCACGATGTCTGCGCCCCAGTCGATGGGGCGGCAGTTGACGGGCGTGGCGAAAGTGTTGTCGACGATGAGCGGTATGCCGCGGCTGTGGGCCAGTCGGGCGAAGCGTTCGATGTCGAGCACGCTGCAGGAGGGGTTCGAGATGGTTTCGCCGAAGACGCATTTCGTCTCGGGCCGGAAGGCGCGGCCGATTTCTTCGTCGGTGGCTTCGGGATCGACGAAGGTGCAGGAAATGCCCATCTTGCGCAGCGTGACGGCGAAGAGATTGTACGTGCCGCCGTAGATGTTGCAGGTCGAGATGAAGTGGTCGCCGGCCTCGCAGAGGTTCAAGATGGCATAGAACGTGGCTGCCTGTCCGCTCGACGTGAGCATGGCGGCGGTGCCGCCCTCGAGGGCGGCGATTTTGGCCGCCACGGCGTCGTTTGTGGGGTTTTGCAGACGGGTATAGAAGTAGCCGCTGTCTTCGAGGTCGAAGAGGCGGGCCATTTGTTCGCTGGTTTCGTAGCGAAAGGTGGTGCTCTGGCAGACGGGCACCTGTCGCGGCTCGCCCTTCTTGGGCTGCCAGCCGCCTTGCACGCAGAGGGTTCCTTGTTTCATGTCGGTGGGAGATGTTTTCGGGGATGAAAGGTTTACGGCTGCAAAGGTAGCAAAAATCGCCGGCCCGGACGGTGGCTGCCGTGCGGGGTTGCGGCCTTTTGGAAGCCAGCGTGTTGCGCTTTTGTGCGGGTGACATAAAAATAAGTCTGAGTAAGTTTGAACTTACTCAGACTTATTTTCAACTTACTCAGACTAAGTTTTTCCTATCGCCGTCTTTCGCCGAACGGGGCCGGCGTGAGGTGGCATTTGCGCTTGGCCTCGTGCCGGCGGCGGGGCGTCAGTCTTCGATGAGGTTGTGTCCGGTCATCTCGGCGGGCTGTTCGAGGCCCATGATGTGGAGTATGGAGGGCGCAACGTCGGCCAGCACGCCGTCGGAAACGCGTGCCGCCGGATTTTCGGTGACGTAGATGAAGGGAACGGGGTTGAGCGAGTGCGCCGTGTTGGGCGTGCCGTCGGGATTGACGGCATTGTCGGCATTGCCGTGGTCGGCGATGATTATGGTCTCGTAGCCCGTGGCGTTAGCGGCTTCGACTACTTCGCCCACGCACTGGTCGACGGCCTTGACGGCTTGCTCGATAGCCGAATAGACGCCCGTGTGGCCCACCATGTCGCCATTGGCGAAGTTCACGACGATGAAGTCGTACTTGTCGCTG
>JAFLUW010000025.1:0-4096 GCA_022508615.1 Prevotellaceae bacterium
TTTCAACTTACTCAGACTAATTTTCGCCCCGTCGCCTGCCGGCTTCCGCAGCCCCCGTCTTTCGGAGCTTTTTCGGCGCCCCGCACGCCGAAACCTGCCGGCCGCCGGCCGCTTTCCCGGCGAAAATCGTACTTTTGCGGCACCGACAAGCAATCAAGACCGACAAAGCGATGGACATTCAAGCACTCTACGAACGCTTCCTGCGTCATCCCCACATTTGCACCGACACGCGGAAAATCGCGACCGGCAGCATTTTCTTCGCCCTGCGCGGTGCTTCGTTCGACGGCAATCGTTTCGCCCTCCAGGCCCTCGAAGCGGGCTGCGCCTGCGCCGTGGTCGACGACGATGCGCTGCCTGCCGGCGACAGGTTCGTGCACGTGCCCGACGCGCTCAGCGCCTTGCAGCAGTTGGCCGCCCTTCACCGCCGCCGGCTCGGGCTTCCCGTGCTGCAAATCACGGGCACCAACGGCAAAACCACGACCAAGGAACTCTGCGCCGCCGTCTTGTCGCGCAAATATCGCGTGCTGACGACCGAAGGCAACCTGAACAACCACATCGGCGTGCCCCTCACGCTGCTCCGGCTGACGGCGGCACACGAAATGGCCGTAATCGAGACCGGAGCCAACCATCCCGGCGAAATCGCGCAGCTTTCAGCCCTCGTCGGCGCCGACTGCGGGCTCGTCACCAACGTGGGCCGCGCCCATCTCGAGGGTTTCGGCTCGCTCGAAGGCGTGGCGCGCACGAAAGCCGAGCTCTACGACGCCCTGCGCGCCCGTCGCGCTGCCGGCGAGGCCGGACGCTGCGGCACGCCCTTCGTTTTCCTGCACAAAGGCGACGCCCTGCTCGAAGAAAAAGCTGCCGGCCTGCCCGCCGTCACCTATGGCGCGCCCGGAAGCGGCGCCGACGTCGAGGGAGAAGCCGTCGGCACCGGTTTCAGCCTCACGCTGCGCTTCCGGTTCGGTGGCGGGGTGTGGCACGAAGCCGCTACGCAGCTCGTGGGCGACTATAACCTGCCCAACTGTCTGGCCGCCGCAGCCGCCGGCCTGCGTTTCGGGCTCGACGGCGCCGAAATTGCCGAAGCGCTGGCCGCCTACGAGCCCCGCAACAACCGTTCGCAGCTCGTCGATACGGGTCGCAACCGGCTGATTGTCGATGCTTACAACGCCAACCCCACTTCGATGGCCTCGGCGCTCGAAAGTTTCGCCCGTCTCTCGGGTCAGCAGAAAATGTTGCTGCTCGGCGAAATGCGCGAGCTGGGTGATGAGAGCCGGAGCGAGCACCGGCGTGTGGGTGAAGCCCTTGCCCGGATGACCGGCGCCGAAGTGTGGCTCGTGGGGCGCGAATGGGACGCCGTGGACGGCCCCGGGACGTGGCGCCGTTTTGCCGACGCTGACGCAGCCCGCGCCGCCCTCGCGTCCGAGCGGCCCGAAGGGCGCACAGTGCTGCTCAAAGGCTCGAACGGCACGCGGCTGTACACGCTTGTCGACGCTTTCTGACGATTCGGCGCGGTTGAGAAACTGGAACAACCTATACCGTTTCGTCCCGCATTGCGGCGAAAATAACTATCTTTGTCCCCGTTTGCCGTTTGTGGCAGAATGTCGGACGAAACGCCCGTCTGCAACCCAATAATATATATAAAGGAAATGAAACGTATCTTTTTGACGCTCTCGCTGGCTCTCGGATTTCTCTTCGCACGCGCCGACGAGGGCATGTGGCTGCTCACGATGATGAAACAGCAGCATCTCGACGACTCGTTGCGCAAGGCCGGCCTGCTCATCGCCCCCGACCGCCTGTATAGCGAGAAGAAATCCTCGATACGCGACTGTATCGGCATCTTCGGCGGCGGCTGCACGGGCGAAGTGGTCTCTCCGCACGGATTGGTCATGACCAACAACCACTGCGGCTTCGGCTATGTGCACGATATGTCGACCCTCGAACACAATTATCTGCAAGACGGCTTCTTTGCCCGAAGCATGCAGGAAGAATTACCCGTTCCCGAGCTGCAATTCACGTTCGTGCGCCGCATTGCGGACGTCACGGATATCGTGGAAAAGGCCATTCGCGAAGAAAAACTCGGCCTTTTCGAACTCTATCGCGGCGAAACGCTGCCGCGTTTGGCTCGCGAGCAACTTGAAAAGAGCGAATTTTCCGGACAAAAGGGCATGAGGGCCCGCATCGAGCCGTTTTTCGAAGGCAACCGCTTCTATCTTTTCCTCGAACAGGTTTATAGCGACGTGCGACTCGTGGCAAATCCGCCGCAAAACGTAGCGCAATTCGGTTTCAACCAAGATAACTGGATTTGGCCGCGACATAATGCCGACTTCGCCGTGTTCCGCATCTACGCCGCGGCCGACGGGCAGCCCGCCGACTACGCTGCCGAAAACTTGCCCCTCGAAACGCCCGCCTATCTCCCCATTTCGCTCGACGGCGTGGGCGAAGGCGACTACACGATGATAATGGGTTTCCCCGGATCGACGAGTCGTTTTCTCACGGCCTCGCAAGTGCGCACCCGTTGCGAAAGTCAGAACGCGCCCGTGGCGCTTGCGGGCAACTTGTACCTCGATTATCTGAAACGGGCCATGGACGCCGACAGTGCATTCTATCTGAAACACGCCGACGAGTACATGAGCATAGGCAATGTGGTGAAAAACTACGGCGGCATGAACGAAAGTGTGCGCAAGACGGGACTGGCCGCCCGCAAAGCGGCCGAAGAGGCGCAGTTTCGCGCCTTTGCCCGCGGCAAAGCCCGATATGCGGGCATCATCGAGCGCATCGACTCGCTGCAAGCCGCCGCGGCCGACAGTTTGTACGACACTTATCTGCTGCGTTTCGCAGGTCTTACGGGAATGGACATCAGTACGCAGTCGGTGGAAGCACTGGCCGAGGCGCTCGCCGGCGGTAAGGCCGACTCTGCGACGGCCAAGGCGATGGAAACGCTGCGCAAAGACCGTGCCCGCCGCTGCAAGGACGAAGAAGCGGACTACTACCGCGGACTTTCGAAGCTCTTGTTGCCGCTTACGGCGCGTTACGGCCGATTGGAACAGACACGTGCGCTGGCGGGGACGGACATTGCCGACATTGAAGCGCAGGTAGACAGCATTTTCGACGGCAGCATTTTCCGCTCGGCCGAGGCTTTCGAGGCTTTTGCCGCCGCTCCTTCGGCCGAAGTGCTGCTTGCCGACCCGCTCTACCGCTATGCGGTGGCCCGGCAGGCGCTCAATTCGCGCTTGCGGGAGGCTATGCAGGCCTATCGCGCGGCTTCGACAGCGTTGAGCCACGTCTATGTGCGCGGTCTCTGCGAAATGTATAAATGGACGAAGGCGCCCGACGCCAACTTCACGCTGCGCATGACTTACGGCCGCGTGGCCGACCTGCATCCGCGCGATGCCGTGCGTTACGACTGGCAGACGACGCTCGACGGCATGTTCGAGAAGGAGAATCCCGACGATTCGGACTACGTCATCAACGAAAAACTGCGTCGGCACTTCCTTGCGGGCGACTATGGCCGCTATGCGCGCCCCGACGGCAAGTTGCCCGCCTGCTTCCTATCGAACAACGACATCACGGGCGGCAATTCGGGTTCGGGCGTGCTCAATGCGCGCGGCGAACTCATCGGTTTGGCCTTCGACGGCAACATCGAGAGCCTCTCGAGCGACCTTTGCTACAACCCCGAGCTGCAACGCTGCATTAATGTCGACATTCGCTTCGTGCTGTTCATGCTCGACACGTTCGGCGGCTCGACCTATTTGCTCGACGAGCTGGACTTGCGCTGAACGGCGCGGCTGTCTGAAACGATTTGACAAATCTGCGGCCGCAAAGCCGGCTGTTGCGATTGTTTTTATCCCGGAAAGTTTCTACTGGAAACCTTCCGGGATAATGTTTTTAAGCGTCTCGGCTACCGTCCGGGCCGAAAGAAAAAACTTAGTCTGAGTAAGTTTGAACTTACTCAGACTAAGTTTGAACTAACGCCCTGTAAGTTTTGACAAACGCCGACCTGCGAAAACCGCGGTCGGCGCAAGGGCGCATTTGCCCTGACGGAAAGACGGTTCCGGCCGGTTAACGCTGCCGGAGAACAAAGTCGCAGACGAGCGCGAGC
>JAFLUW010000025.1:4196-21169 GCA_022508615.1 Prevotellaceae bacterium
GCGCGAGCGTTTCGCAGATTGTGCCGTATTCGGCGGTGTCGCCGGTCGCGGCGTGCTGGAAAAGATGGTTGAGGCCGTCCATTTCGTGGACTTCGGCCCCGGGAATGGCTTCGCGCACGGTCGCGAGGTTGCGCCGGGCGTCGACCTGCGTGTCGAGCGTGCCGCCAAGGGCGAGAACGGGGCAGCCGGCCGGACCCGATGCGGAGTTCGCCGCGCCAACTGCCGTCGAGGGCGAAAGCGGCGGGGACGAAGAGCGTGGAAGTGACAAGCAGAAAGACGTGAAACAGCACGCAGCGGCACAAATCGTGCCGCTGCGTGGAAAATTTTTTGTTCATTATGTCGGTTGTTTAAGACTTTTTGCCTGCAACAGGCTGTTGCGCAGCGGATTGCCGGCGAGTCAGTCGCGCGAGCGGGAGAGAAAAATCATGACGTAGTAGACGAGCGTGGCCAACGAGGAAAGGGCTGCGGCTACATAGGTGTAAGCAGCGGCGCGCAGGGCGCTGCGCGCCGCTGTCTGCTCTTCGCCGGCCGTGATGCGCGCGCCTTCGAGCCATACGACAGCGCGACGGCTTGCGTCGATCTCGACAGGGAGCGTGATGAAGCTGAACAATGTGGTCAGCGCGAAGAGAATGATGCCGCCGAGCATGATTTGGGGGAAGACGGTCACCGTAAGAATGCCGGCCAAAAGCACCCATTGCATCCATTGCGAGGCAAACGAAACTACGGGCACGAGTGCCGAACGCATGCGCAGCGGGGCGTAGCCGTAGGCGTGCTGCACGGCGTGGCCGCACTCGTGGGCGGCGACAGCGGCTGCGGCTACGCTGCGCTCGCGGTAGACGCTTTCGGAAAGATTGACGGTGAGCGTGGCGGGATTGTAGTGGTCGGTCAGTTGGCCGGGCGTCGAAACGACTTTGACGTCGCTGATGCCGCAGTCGCGCAGCATTTTTTCAGCCACCTCGCGGCCGGAAAGCCCGCTGCTGAGGGGAATGCGGGAGTAGCGCTTGAATTTGCTTTGCAGATTGGCCTGTACCGCCCAACTCAGCAGGGCGATGCCGATGAAAAGAATCCAGTAAGTCATGGTTTAGTTGTGTTTGACGGATGTATCGGAGGATAAGGAAAGAACCAGACTCCGTTGTCCTGCCGCATGGACGGAACGAGGGAGCTGCGGAGACTCAGGTACAGAAAAAGAGTAGCACGAGTTGCGCCACGAGAATGCGCAGAAACATGGCCAACGGGTAGACGGTGGAGTAGCCCACGGCGGGGGCGTCGTTGCCTGCCGTCTGGTTGGCGAAAGCCAAAGCCGGAGGGTCGGTGTTCGAGCCTGCGATGAGGCCCATGAGGGTAAAATAGTTGAGTTTGAGTTTCCAGCGCGCTATGGTGCCCATGATAAGTATGGGAACGACGGTAATCAGAAATCCTGTCCAGACGTAAGTGAGGCCTTCGCCGTGCGTGACGGTCTCCCAGAAGGTGGCGCCGGCCTGTATGCCGACGCTGGCAAGAAAGAGGATGAGGCCCACTTCGCGCAACATGAAGTTGGCCGAAGTCGAGACGTAGGTGTTGATTTTGTAGCGGTAGCCGAAAGCACCGATGAGGATGGCCACAACGAGCGGGCCACCGGCCAGACCGAGTTTTACGGGGATGCTGACGCCGGGAATGGGGATAGGGATTTGTCCGGCCACGATGCCGAGCAGTATGCCGAAGAAAATGGCTCCTACGTTGGGGTGATCGAGGCGTTTCACGCTCGAACCGACCACGCGTTCGAGGCGGTTTACGTTTTCCTCGGCGCCGGTCACGAGGATGCGGTCACCCACTTGCAGGCGCAGGCTACGCTCGGCGAAAAGATCCATGCCGTTGCGCGTCAGCCGGGTGACGTTGACGCCGTAGATGGTCGAAAAGTGAAGTTGGCCGAAAGTTTTGCCGTTGAGTTCGGGTTTCGTGATGACTAATCGGCGGCTGACATAATTGACTTGGCCTTTGTCTTCTTCCCAGCTGCGGTCGATTTGTTCGCCCATGAGCAGCGAGATGGGTTCGGCCTCGTCTTCGGCGCAGACGAGGTGGAGTTCCATGCCGAGGGCGAGGGTTGTGGAGCCGTTGGGGATTTTTACTTCGCCGTCTTCGATGTAGCGCACGACGACGAATTCGCGGTTGAGAAACGTATGTAGTTCCTGCAGCGAACGACCGGTTACGGCGGGATTGGTGACGCGCACGACGATGTGTTTGGGCGTGGCATGAGGCTGATTCTCCTGTTCGAGGCGCAACTGTTCTTGTTCTTTTTCGAGGGAGATGCTGCACAGATAGCGCAAGGCGACGGTGGCCAGAATAATGCCGACCACGCCGAGCGGATAGGCGCAAGCATAGCCGTTGGCGATAGCCGGGACATCATCGGCGAAGATGGTGGGTAACACGCCGTTGGCCGCACCCAGACCGGGTGTGTTGGTTACGGCGCCGTACATTACGCCGACCATCATGGGCAGCGTGGCCTTTTCGTCGGCCAGCAGGCCGAGGTGTATGCAGAGGAAATAGAGACCGAGCATGACGGCCACATTCAGCAGCACGATGCCGGAGGTGATGAGATTCATGCCGAGGCCGCCGTGCTTGAACGTGGCGAAGAAACTAGGGCCGACCTGCAAGCCGATGCAGTAGACGAAGAGAATGAGGCCGAGTTCCTTAACAAAATCGATAGTGTCTTTCTGGGCGGCATGGTCGATGCCGAATTGGTTGAATATATGTCCGGCTACGATGCCGGCAAACAAGACGAAAGTCACGCCGAGTGCCACTCCGCCGAACTTGACACGACCCAACCGCACGCCGATGCAGATTACGCCGGCGTAGAGAATGACGAGGTGGGCGATGGAGGCTGGGTCAGAAAGGATGTGTAAGAACCATTCCATTTTTTCTTGTAGGTGTCTGTGGATTTATTTGAATGCGCTCAGCAGGGCGGCAATCATGGCCACGGAAGTTGTGCCGATGGAGAGAATCTGTGCCAATGAAGCTCTCTCGCGTTCGGGCTTCGAGGGCACGATGATGGTGCTGCCGGGACGAATGTCGGAGGCTTTCTTCACGCGAGTCACGGTGCCGTTCATGTGGACGGCGAAAGCGCGGCGTGTTTTTGCTTTGAGCGAGTATCCTCCGGCCGAATTGATGTAATAGTCGAGTTTCTTACCCTCGATGTAGGCCACGGTGTTGGGCATCATGACCTCGCCATTGATTGAAACAGTGTTATCGTATTGTGGGATGAAAAGATGGTCGCCTTCCTTTAAGACAATGTCCCAGCGGTCGTCACCGGGATTGGAAAGAGCCATGTCAAGATTTATGCCGACGTTTTTGTGTCCCGAAAAGGTGAGTTTGGAAAGGTTGATACTGTCACCCGAAGTAGCCATTTTCAACATGGATGCGATTTGGGCTTCGTCATCTTCGGACAAAAGCCGCTCAAGATGTGCGCCGGCAGAATAGGCTTCGTCTTTCAACCCTCCGGCGCGGAGGATGAGGTCGCTCAGCCGCATGTTTTTGCTGGTCATCGCATAGGTTCCCGCAAAGGCGATTTCTCCGCTGACGGTCACATTTTCCTGCTCGGTATATCCGGGCGAACGTCGCACGATTACCTCGTCGAAAGGCTCGAGTGTGAAGCCTGGCTCGCCGTCGACGACGAAGCCATCCTTGAGGCTGAACGTATAGGTGTGGGCAATTTCAGACGAGGAACTTTGTGCATCGCTGTGGCGGATGCGGCGATTGACATCGACGCGTACGGTGCTGGCGGCATTGGTCAGACCGCCGGCCTGCAGCACGAGGTCTTCGAGCGTAGTACCCTCGGCATAGTTGTAAGTGCCGGGATAAGTCACCTCGCCCGTGATGCTGAGTTTCTGTTCTCTGAGCTGGTCTTCGCGCGAAGGGATGAAAACAATGTCTTCGTTGCGCAGTGTAATGTCGGGGTCGCGATGTGTCATCAAGCCGGCAATGTCGAAAGCCTGTACTTCAAGCGTGCGGTCAGCCTTGCGGCGATGTATGATACCGCGTGCGGTGACGGCTTCTTCGAGCAGGCCGCCGCCGGCTTCGATCAGTGCGCGCACGGTAGCGATGTCGCCGTCCATTTGGTACATGCCGGGCCGGCGCACGGCTCCTTTGAGTTCGACCATGTTGCTGTATCGGGCCAGTGTCGAGTCGACGGACAGACTGTCGCCGTCGAGCAGCTGGAACGTGCCGCGATCGAATTCGCCGATGGTATATACGGAGTAGGATTCGCCCGCTTTGCGCACCAATCGCAGATTATCTTCGTAGGCGTTGCCCATGAAGCCACCGGCGTATTTGATGAGTGTGGCTACGCTTTCATTTTTTTTCATCTCGTAGCGCATGGGGCGTTTCACTTTTCCGCTGATGGTGACGATGCAGTCGTAGGGGCCGACCACGATGACGTCGCCCGAGGCTAACCGCACGTTGCCGCGCAGGTTGCCGTTGAGGATATAGTCGTAGACGTCGACCGAGGTGACGAGTCGGCCGTCCCGGTAGACTTTAATGTCGCGCAGCGTACCGATGTCGCCTACTCCGCCAGCCGAATAGAGCGCTTGGAACACAGTGGCGAAAGGACTGAGCGTGTAAGTGCCAGGCGTAACGACCTCACCCATCACATTGACACTGATAGATTTCGTTTCGCCCACCGTGAGCCGCAGCCGCGAGCCGGCATAGCGGCTGCCGAGCGTGGCGTTGAGACGGTTCTGAGCTTGTACTATGGTCAGTCCGTTGACATTGACGGGCCCGAAACCTTCGATGTTGAGCATGCCGTCGGGACTGACGGTCGAGGTGAACGTTTTCTGGCTGGCGCCCCAAATATCGACAAAAACGGCATCGCCCGGTCCGAGCCGATAGTCGGCCGGCATGGAAATGTTGAGGTTAGGCTCGAATGTAAGGTTTTTCTGGTTGAAAATATTGCGGCCGAACACATCGGTTGTCTTGAGTTTGATGACTTCGGCCTCGTAGTCGAGCAGCGAGTCGGGCAGCAGGAATGCAAGTTCGCCGGCATAGTCCTTCTCTTCGCTGACGGGTTGCTGCTGATGTCCCGCGGCTGTACCTTTGCGCAGGCGGCGGCTGCTTTCCGGTGCAGTCGAGAGCGAAATGTCGCGGGTACCCAACGTGCGGCCCGAGTCTTTCGCATATTTTTTCTGGAGATTGCGAATCCGATCGACGCTCACGCCGCGCTCAACAAGCCGGGTAACGATGGTGCTCTCGGGAGTACCCTTTTGGGCTTCTCGTTGCACGAATGCGGCTATTTCCTGATCGCTCATGGTGCTTTGGGCCTGAGTTTGTGGCAGGACGGTGACGGCAAGCAAAAAGGATAAAAAGTATTTTTTCATGTGTCGTATGCGGAAAAAGTGATTTTATGTTGCAAAAATACGTTTTTTAGCTTGTCTGTGCAAAAAGTGCGCCGAAAAGTCGCCGACCGTCATTCCGAAGTCGTGCTGTTCGTCCGCGAGCCGAGGGCCAGACAGACGATGCTTAGCAGTACGAGAGCCAAATCGAAAGCCTTCGCGCGCAAATTCTTTTCCTTGAAAAGGACTGCGGCACAGACGAACGACACGACGACGCTCGAACGGCGCGCCATCGACACGATGCCGATCATTGCCCCGTCGAGGCTCAGGGCGTAGAAGTAGCAAAGGTCGGCCAGCGTGAGGAAAAGGCTGACCAACACAATACTCCGCCGCCAGCGGAAAGGTTTGCGTCCGTTTTTCCCGCGGCCGTGGAGCAGCAGGCAGGCAAAACTCATCAGCAAGGCCTGATAAAGGTTGTAGTAGCCCTGTACGAAAAGGCGGTCGAGGCATGCGCCGCCGGCCGACATGAGATATTTGTCGAAAAGCCCGCTGGCCGTGCCCAAAAGCGTGGCTGCCGCCAGCAGCAGTATGCCGCGGTCGTGCGTGAAGTGTATGCCTTCGCTGCGACTGCTGCGGCTGAGCAGCAGCAAGCCCGTCATAGCCGACACGATGCCGGCCCACTGCCAGAAACCAGGCCGTTCGCCGTAGACGAACATGGCGGCCGTCAACGTCAGCACGGGCCGTGTGGCGTTAATCGGGCCGACCGTCGAAAGCGGAAGCCGCGCCATGGCGAAATAGCCGCACACCCACGAACCGAGCACAATCATACTTTTCAGCAATACGAGGCTATGGGCGCGCAGGTCGCCGGTTCCGATAGCGCCACCGAAGATGAAAGGCAGAAAGAACGCGCTGCAAAGTAGCGTATTGGCCGTCAGTACGGGAATGACGGCGTTGTCCGCGAGCGCATGCTTCTTACAGACGTCGTAGAGGCCGAGCAGCGCAGCCGAGAGAAAGGCAAAAGTTATCCACATGTGTTGTTTGGCTTTCGGGAGCAGGAAGCCGTGTCTGCTGTCAGACGGCTGCTGTTTCTGGTGCAGGGGCGGAGATCTGGGTTGTCGAGAAAAATGTCGGCGGGATAGGCGATGTCGACCAGCGAAAGTGCGTTTGCGGCCACGCTGTCGCCGGCTGCGCAGCGGTTGCGGCGGGTTATGATGCGCTCGAAGCCCTCTTGGTCGATGCGTCCGCGGCCCACTTCGAGCAGCGTGCCCACCACGGCGCGCACCATGTTGCGCAAAAAACGGTCGGCTGCAATTTCGAAACGCCAGCTGGCCGGTCCCGTCTGCTGCCAGCAGGCGCGGCTGACGCGGCAGATGTTGGTTTTCGCGTCGGTGTGAAGTTTGGCGAAACTGGTGAAGTCGCTGACGTCGAGCAGCCGTGCGGCGGCGCGATTCATGGCTTCGAAGTCGTGCGGTGCCGTGAGCCGCATGGCATAGTGTCGGGCAAAGGGGCATTTGGCCGTGACGACGGAGTAATGATACGTGCGCTGCGTGGCGTCGAAGCGGGCGTGCGCGTCGCTGCGCACGGGCCGCACGCACCTGACGGCGATGTCGGGCGGCAGCATGCGGTCGAGCCGCGTGGCCATCCAGTCTTCGAAGCGTTCGCCGCGCGGCCCGGTGCGCGGCTCGGCGTCGAAGTGGGCTACCATGCAGGCCGCGTGTACGCCGGCGTCGGTGCGGCCGGCGCCGGTGCAGGCCACGGGCTGCCCGACGAGGGCCGTAAGTGCGCGGTTCAAGCATTCCTGCACGCTGATGCCGTTGGGCTGTATCTGCCAGCCGTGATAGGCCGTGCCGTCGTAAGAGAGATAGATGAAATAGCGCATGTCGGTCGGAAATGTGCCGGACGAAATCGCCGCCGGCGGGGCGAAAGATGAAAGGAAGCGGCCTTCTGCTGCCTATCGCGGCCGGCGAAAGTCAGGAATGTCTACGGGCTGTCCGCCCAGCAGGGCCGACTGGCGCGAGAGCGGAGCGATGCTCGACCACAGCGCTGCGTCGGTCACGTCGATGTCTGGGCGTCGGCCTGTCGTGAGGGCTTCGACCATGCGGCAGTCCATGACGTAGTTCATTTCGTTGGGTACGCCGAGGCGGTGGCCTTCGTGCCAAAGCTCGATGAGCGGCGCACGGCGGTTCCACTCGCCCTCAACGCGCACGCAGGGTACGGGGTATTTCTGCACGAAGCCGCGTGTGCCGCACACCGTTTGTAGCCGGCTGTACGGGCGGCCGGGCGTGGCCACGTCGAGCGCAAGCATGATGCTCACGCCGCCCTCGGTGCGGACGAGGGTCGTGTTGATGCCGTTCTTTCCGGTGAGCGAGACGAGCCGTGCGGGACGGTCGTCGCCGAGCAACTGGCAGACGGGGCCGAAGGCATGGGTGGGATAGGGGTTGCCGCCGTGGCTGAGGTAGCTCTGCTGCATCCATTCGGCCTCGCCGTTTTCCAGCGGATGGATGTAAGCGCCTTCGAGGTGGGTGAGTTCGCCCAGCAGGCCGGCGCGCACCATTTCGAGCGTTTCGAGGTGGAACAGGTCGTAGCAGCAGTTTTCCGTCATCAGCAGCTGCCGTCCCGTGCGCCGCGAAGTCTCGACTAAGCGGTGGCATTCCTCGACAGTCGTGGCGGCAGGCACTTCTACGGCGGCGTGACGGCCAGCCTCCATGGCGTGGCAGGCCATGGCGCAGTGCGTGTCCCACGGCGTGCAAATGTAGACGAGGTCGACGTCGGCGCGACAGGCTTCGCGCCAGTCGGCGATGAAGGGAAGGTGGGCATAGTCGGTGGGAACGGTCTGCGGGTCGGTGTCGCAGAGCAGGCAAATCTCGGCGCCGGGCACGCTGGCATAGCGTTGCAGCGTTTTCAGGCCGCGCCGGCCGAGGCCGATGAGTGCAATGCGTAGGGACATGGCTTTGTGGATGAACGGGTTGCGGGGTTGGGTGGCGTCGGGCGAAAGATGGGTGGAACTATCTCAGACTAAGTTTCAATTATCTCAGCGTAAGTTTTAACTTAGTCTGACTAAGTTCGGACTGTCTCGGCGTAAGCGAAAGCCGGCGCCTTGCGGGCTGCAGCCGACGCCGTGTGGTGCGCGATTGACTTGGCCCAACTTGCCGCCGCAGCGGCAGCGAACGAAGAAAGCGGGCACACCTCGTCAGGCGTGTCCGCTTCGTGTCTTCCGGAGCAGCTTGCGCCGCGCATTACTTGCGCGAGCGGCCGTAGCGGCTCATGAACTTGTCGACGCGGCCGGCCGTGTCGACGAGCTTCGACTTGCCCGTGTAGAAAGGATGCGACGTCGAGGAAATCTCGAGCTTCACGACGGGATAGGTCTCGCCTTCGAATTCCACGGTATCCGTGGTCTTGCAGGTGGAGCGCGAGAGGAACATGTCGCCGTTCGACATGTCTTTGAAGACTACGGGGCGATAGTTCTCGGGATGAATACCTTTTTTCATTGCTATAGCGTTTTATTGTTTACGATTGCGGTGTTGGTAACACTCTCTTCGCGTGTAATGGTCGTCAAATCGGGTGCAAAATTACGTATTCCCGCCGAATGCTGCAAATGTTCAGGCTGAAAATCACAGCACAGCGGCTTCGAAGGCGGCAGTGTGGCAGGTGCTACTCCCAACCGGCTATGGCTCGGATGATGGGGGCGATGAGCGTGTTGTCGATGCGGCCGCCGAAGCGCTCGGCGCCGACACCGACGGCGAAGACGGGCACGTAGCCGTCGGAGTGGCCGCCGCTGGCCCAGCTCACGAGGGCGGTTTCCTGCATGACGGCGCGCACGGTGTGGGCCAGCTCGTTGGCTTGCGAATAGAGGGTCTTGTGGTCGGCGGCGGTGCCGTCGGCAAAGGCTTTCCAGGCGCGTTGCAGGCGTTCGGTCTGACGGTCTTTCAACTCGATTGCTCCGCCCAGGCCCCAGTTCTCGCGGATGTCGGCCTGCACGGCTTCCCAAGTGAAGCCTTCGCTGCCGAGCGAGTCGCGTAAGGCGGCGATGTGGCTGGTGTAGCGGTCGGCACTCATTTTCTGGTGGCGCAGGATGTCGAGACGCAGTTCGTAGGGGCCACGGCCCAGCACGATGCCGCCGGTTTCGTGGTCGGCGCTCACGACGATGAGGGTTTCGTCGGGATGGCGCTCGTAGAAGGCGTAGGCTATGCGCACGGCGTCGTCCATGTCTTTCAGTTCGCGGAAACAGGTGCCGGCGTCGTTGATGTGGGCGGCGTAGTCGATTTTTCCGCCCTCGACCATGAGGAAGAAGCCGTCTTTTTTCTGCCGTTCGAGGAAAGATATGGCGGCCTGTGTAATGTCGCAGAGCGTCAGATCGCTTTCGGTGCGGTCAATGGCGTAGGGCAGACAGGTGCGGTCGGCACGGCTGGCCTCTTCGCTTTGCAGGAGTATCATTTTCTTCGCCTTTTTCTGCTTTTTCAGAAAGTCGGCGTAGCCGCGCACGAGGGTATAGTCGGCTTCGCGGCTGAGTTGGTAGAGGTCGTCGGAGCAATCCTTGCTGGTGGGTTTGCGGAAATCGCTGCCGGCGTAGAAGTCGAAGCCGGCGGCGATGAGGTCGTGGCCGATTTCGTGGTACATTTCGCGGCTGGGCCGGTGGGCGTAGAAAGCGGCCGGCGTGGCGTGGTCGATGCTGACGCTGGTCGTAATGCCCACGGCGGCACCATGACGTCGGGCGTCGGCGGCCACGGAGTAGATGGCCGTCTGCAAGTCGCGGCTGAGACCGAGGGCGCCGTTTTTGGTCTTTTCTCCGCAAGCCAGAGCGGTGCCGCCGGCTGCTGAGTCGGTTACGCCGTTAAAGGCACTCTGCGTGTTGACTAATCCGGCGTGTGGAAAGGAGGGGAAGCAGAGCGGCTCGATGCCGATGCGGCCGTCGAGGGCTGCGTAATAGGTCTCGGTGCCGCAAACTTGGTTGACGCCCATGCCGTCGCCGATGAAATAGAAGACGTACTTGGCGCGCTTTTGGGCGAAGAGACCGGCAGAGAGTAGCAGAAAGAGCAGAAAGAGGTGTTTTCTCATGGTTGCGAACGAGGAATAGAGGTTATTTTTCGGTTCGTGCGGCGCTGTTGATGTGTGGAAGTTTGCGCAGCGAGTTGCAGACGGCGTCGATGTCGGCCGTGTCGTAGACGCTGATGTCGAAAGTGCCTTCGAAGATGCCGTCTTGGGTTTCGAGGGTGATGCGTTTGACGGTGAATTCGCGTTGCGACTGGAGTACGTCGGCAATAGAGTAGAGTACGCCGTGGGAGTCGACGCCTTTGATATAGATAGTCGCGTCGAAATGCTGGCGGCGGCGGGTGGCCCATTCGGCGGCGATGATGTTGTTGCCGTAACGGGTTTTAAGACGAATGCCGGTTTCGCAGGAGCGTTTGTGAATCTCGAGTGTGCCTTTCTGCGTGATGAAGCCCATGATGTCGTCGCCCGGTATGGGGTGGCAGCAGGGGGCGCAGATGCATTTGCCGAGCACATCTTCGTCGATGCGAAGGGTTTTCTTGCGGTTGATGTTCTTGACGAATTCTTCGGCGCTGCGTTCGGCATGGTCTTCGGTCGCCGTCGTTTCGTGTTTCTTGCCGAGGATGCCGCCGAGCAGGCGCCTCCAGCTTTTCTTCCGGCTTTTTCCGCGCAGGTGGTCGAGGTCTTCTTCGCCGAGCTGCAGCAGGCCTTCGCCGAGCAACTGGTAGAATTCGTCGCGGCCGGCGAGGCGGTGGTAGGCGGCGAGTTTGTCGGCAATGAGGTCGGCGCGCTCGATTTCGTGTCTGCGGAGGAAATCGGCGAAAAGGGCTTCGCCTTTCTGCTGCTGTTCGCGGGCCTCGCGGCGCAGGGCGGCTTGTATCTTGCCCCGGGCCTTGGCCGTGGTGACGAAGGTGAGCCACTCGGCTTGCACGTGCTGGGCGTCGCTGGTCATGATTTCGACCTGGTCACCGCTTTTGAGTTCGTAGGAAAGGGGAACGAGTTTGTGGTTGACCTTGGCGCCGAAACAGTGGGCGCCCACGAAAGAATGGATGGAAAAGGCGAAATCGAGCACGGTGGCGCCGGCGGGCATTGTCTTGATGTCGCCCTTGGGCGTGAAAACGAGGATTTCGCTGGAAAAGAGGTTGAGCTTGATGGAATCGAGCAGGTCGAGCGTGTCGGGCTGCGGGTCGTCGAGAATTTCGCGAATGGAGTCGAGCCACTTGTCGAGTTCGTTTTCGTCGTAGGCTGCGCCGGCGTCCTTGTATTTCCAGTGGGCGGCGAAACCTTGCTCGGCGATGTCGTCCATGCGGTCAGAGCGGATTTGCACTTCAATCCATTTGCCTTGGTCGGACATGAATGTGTTGTGCAGCGCCTGATAGCCGTTGGCCTTGGGCGTGGAGAGCCAGTCGCGAAAGCGGGTGGGGTGGGGTTTGTAGAGTTTTGTCAGTCCGGCATAGATGCTGAAGGCTTCGCCTTCTTCGTTTTCGCGGTCTTTGGGTACGAAGACGATGCGTATGGCCAGGATGTCGAAAATTTCCTCGAAAGGCACGTGTTTGTTCTGCATCTTCATCCAGATGCTGTACGGGCTCTTGATGCGCGAACTGAGCGTGTATCGCACGCCTTGCCGGTCGAGCATTCGGCGGATGGCGGGCGTGAAGCCGTCGATGGCCTTTTCGCGTTCGGGCTGTGTGTCAGCCAGCAGGCGTTCGATGCGGGCGTATTCTTCCGGATGCTCGTAGCGGAACGAGAGGTTCTCGAGTTCGGTCTTGATTTTGTTCAGTCCGAGGCGGTCGGCGATGGGTGCGAAGATGTAGAGCGTTTCGCCGGCGATTTTATATTGTTTCGACGGGCGCATGCTTTGCAGCGTGCGCATGTTGTGCAGGCGGTCGGCTATTTTGATGAGGATGACGCGTATGTCGTCGCTCATCGTCAGCAGCAGTTTCTTGAATGTTTCGGCTTGCAGCGAAGCGCGGTCGCCGAAGATGCCGCCCGAGATTTTCGTGAGGCCTTCGACTATGTTGGCCACTTTTGGGCCGAAAAGGTTGGCCAGATCTTCGTTGGTGTAGTCGGTGTCTTCTTCGACGTCGTGCAGCAGTGCGGCGCAGATGCTGGTCGAGCCGAGCCCGATTTCTTCGGCTACGATCTGGGCTACGGCGATGGGGTGGAGAATGTAGGGCTCGCCCGAGAGACGACGCACACCTTTGTGCGCCTGTCGGGCGAAGTTGAAGGCTTTCGTGATGATTTCGACCTTGCGCCGGTGGTTGGAGGCGAGGTAGGTGTCGAGCAGATGCTGGAACGCGGCCGAGACCATGGCCTCGTCGCGGGCCTCTTCGGGGATAAGGGGCTGCGTGTTGTGTTCAGTCATAAGCATTCCGGGATGTAAAAGCCTTGGGCGAGCGTATCGTTGAAATGGCGGAAACTTACTTGGCGTTAGTTTCGACTTGCTCGGAGAAAGTCGGAACTTACTCAGACTAAGTTCGGCTTCGGCCGCAGCGGCTGTGAATCAGCGCACGCGAAGTTTCTTTCCGGCGCGGATGTTGCTGCCTTTGATGCCGTTGAGGCGGCGCAATTTGTCGACCGTCGTGCCGTTGCGGCGGGCGATTTCGCTGAGTGTTTCGCCGCTGCGTATGGTCACGGTCTTGGGGCGTGCTGTGCTGGTCTTCCGGTTGCGGGAAACGTTGTTGCGTGCGGCGGGCGCACTCTTGTCCGGTTCGGTCACTTCGACCGTGGCGCGCCGTGTGAAGAGTTCGTCGGCGCGGTGGGCGTAGACGGTTTCGCCCAGTTCGAGGAATTTCTGCAGATAGTCCGTCGGCAGGCTCAGGCTGCTCAGTCGCTGTGCGCCGGGAATGACATCCGTGCGATATTGCGGATTGAGCGCACGCAATGCCTCTATTTCGATGCCCGTGAGTTCGGCTATCTGCTCCATGTGCAGGTTTTGCGAAACCATAATTGTGTCGCATGTCACGGGATGTTCCGTCTGCATGGGGCTTATGCCGTGCCGGCAGTAATAGTTCATGATATAATTGGCTGCGATGAACGCCGGAACATATCCGCGCGTCTCGGCTGGCAGATAGGGATAGATGGTCCAGTAGTCCTTCGAGCCGCCGGCACGGGCAATAGCCTTGTCCACATTGCCCGGCCCGCAATTGTAAGCGGCGATGACAAGGCTCCAGTCGCCATAGCGCTTGTATAAGTCGGAAAGATAGGCGGCTGCGGCGTGCGAAGCTTTATAAGGGTCACAGCGTTCGTCCACGAGGCTGGTCACTTCGAGTCCGTACTGCCGCCCTGTGCCAATCATGAATTGCCACAGGCCCATGGCGCCGACACGACTCTTTGCCTTAGGGTTGAGGCCGCTCTCGATGACGGGCAGATAGCGCAGTTCGAGCGGCAGGCTGCGGGCATCGAGCGCGTCTTCGAATACGGGCATGTAGAAGTTGGCCGCTCCCAGCATGAAACTCACGCTGCGGCGCAGCCCTGCGGCATAGCGGTCGATGAAGCGTTGCACGACATTGTTGTAGGGCAGCTCCATTACGGCCGGCAGCCGCTCCAGCGCGGCGCGGTAGTCGTCGGACGTGAAGACGGCTTCGGCGTTTTCCGTGTCGTCGGTACCGCCGTGCAGAAAGTTTCTGGCCTGCCATTCCTGCAGGAGCAGGTCGGTGTCCTCAGTCATGCCTTCGGGCAGGTCGATGGTCTCGTCGCGTCCCGTGCGGTCGTCGTGTACGATGAGCGTGTCGCGGTCGGCGGAGTTTTGGGCCATGGCCGCTGTCACGGACAGTGCGGACAATGCGGCAAGCAAAAGTATTTTTTTCGTTTTCATTTTTGTCAGGTTCGTTTTCGTCCGGCCTTGTGGGCGTGGTCAGAAGTTCAAGCTGCAACCTACGCCGTAAGACGCCGTGTTGCGCAGTCCGTGGTTTTCGATGACCGAGGGCCCGAGCCGCATGGACAAGTCGGGCGAGATGTCGAATGTCGAAAGTTGGGCGTCGACGTAGGCGTCGATGACCGAAATCAGGTAAACGCCCACGAAGCAGAAAGCGCTCATGTCGCGGTAGCGGCGGTAGCGGTCCTTGCGCCGTTTGAGTATGTTTTTCAGCTGCTCTTCGCGTCCGGTGATGTCGTAGTGCGGCGGGAGCATGTCCATGAAGCTGTTCGTCGTCGGGTCGCCGTCCATGATGTCGAGGTAGGCCTGCGAATAGTCCAGATACATCTGCTGGTTCCACGTCAAGGCGTAAGTGCAGCCTAAGAAACCGCCGTACACGATGGGCAGCTTCCAGTACTTGCGGTTGTAAATCTGTCCGGCGCCCGGCATGACCAGACTCAGCCACAGCGCCCGTTTCGGGTCGGGCACGAAATGCGGTCTGAGTGCGCGGCGCTGCTGCCGGCTGAGTTTGGGCAGCACGCCTGTCTCCGGCCGCAGCGTGTCGGTTTCTGCCGCCGCGACGGCTGTGTCCGGCTCTTGCCGCTCGGTTGTCCGGGCTGTTTCCCTGTTATCACCGCGGCCGGACTTCGCTGCGGGGATTGGGCTGCGATCGGTGCGCAGCGTATCGGCCGGAGCAGGGCGTTCCTGTGCCGCAACCCCGGAGGGCACGAGCAGGATGAGGGCGAGCAGGACGAGGACGGCGGGTTTCATCGGCTGTCGGCGTGGGCGGTTTCCGTGGCGTACCGCAGACTCAGGAGGGCTTGCGGCCGTCGAGCCGTGCCACGATGCGTTCGAGTTCCTCTTCGTCGGCAAAAGGGATGATGATGCGGCCCTTTCCGGCGGCCGACACCGAAAGCGACACTTTGGACTGGAAAAATTGCGACAGGCTGTCTTTCAGCAATCCCCATTCCTTTGCCGCCGGCCGGCGTTGCGGGCTTCCTCCGCTGTCGGCCGCGTCGTTTTTCGCGGCTGTGCGCACCATGTCTTCCACCTGGCGCACCGAGTAGCCGTGGCGGCAGATTTCCTTGAACAGCCGCACCTGTTCGGCGGGTTTGTTCAGGCCCAGCAGGGCGCGGGCGTGTCCCTGGTCGATTGTTTTGTTGCGCAAGGCCAGCTGTACGGGCGCCGGCAGGCGCAGCAGGCGCAGGACGTTGGCCACCGTGGTGCGCTTTTTTCCCACTTTCTCGGCTAGTTGGTCCTGTGTCAGGCCTCCCTGTTCCATGAGGCCCTGATAGGCCAGCGCGATTTCAATCGGGTTGAGGTCTTCGCGCTGTATGTTTTCGATGAGCGCCATTTGCATCATCTTCTCGTCGTCGGCTGTGCGGACATAGGCCGGAATGCTGTCCAGTCCGGCTGCCTGCGAAGCGCGCCAGCGGCGTTCGCCGGCGATGATTTCGTATTCATCGTCGGCCGTCTTGCGCAGTGTGACGGGTTGTATGATGCCGATTTGCCGTATGCTTTCGGCCAGCTCGGCCAGTGCCTCTTCGTCGAACTGACGGCGGGGCTGGTTGGGATTGGCCCTGATTTGTGCGAGCGGCACTTCGCTGATTTGCGACGAGCCGGCCGTGCGCGGCGTTTCGTCGAGAGCGATGAGCGCGTCGAGTCCGCGTCCGAGTGCGGGAAATTTCTTTTTTGCCATTGGTCTTGTCGGCTGTTTCCTGCGTCTGCCGGCCGTCAGGCCGCCTGCAAACGGGTTTATTTGTTCTTCGTGATGATTTCCTTGGCCAGTTTCAGGTGGTTTTGCGCGCCGGTCGAGGCTGCGTCGTAGAGGATGATGGGCAAGCCGTGGCTCGGCGCTTCGGCCAGCTTCACGTTGCGCTGTATCACGGTTTTGAAGACGAGTTCCTGAAAGTGGCGCTTCACTTCGTCGTAAATCTGGTTGGCCAGTTTCAGCCGTGCGTCGTACATCGTGAGCAGGAAGCCTTCGATTTCGAGTGCGGGGTTCAGCTTCTTCTTGATTATCTTAATCGTGTTGAGCAGTTTGCTGATGCCCTCGAGCGCGTAGTATTCGCACTGTACGGGGATAATCATGCTCTGCGCCGCCGTGAGCGCATTGACCGTAATCGGGCCGAGCGAGGGCGAACAGTCGATGAGGATGAAGTCGTAGTCTCCGCGCAGCGGTTCGAGCATGCGGCGCATCACGTATTCGCGCTTCTCCATGTTCATCAGTTCGACCTCGGCCCCCGCCAGGTTGATATGCGAGGGGATGACGTCGAGCCTTTCGATGTCGGTCGTGTAGATGGCTTCGCGCGGGTCGGCCCCGTTAATCAGACAGTCGTAGACGGAGCAGTCCACTTCGGCCAGGTCGACGCCCAGCCCCGACGAGGCGTTGGCCTGCGCGTCGGCGTCGACGAGCAGCACCGTTTTCTCGAGCGTGGCCAGCGAGGCGGCCAAATTCATGGCGGTGGTCGTTTTCCCAACTCCGCCTTTCTGGTTGGCTATGGCGATGATTTTGCCCATGTTGTGTCGGTGTTCGTTCGGGTGACTCTCCCGCCGCTGGGAGGGAGAGGTCGCAAAGTTAGGAAAAATCTGCCACCCGCGCCGCCTTTTCCCCGATTTTTGCTTTTGTTGCGGGGACGCCCGTAAAAACCTGCCCCGGTTGCCGGTCGATGAGCGGGAAGGGCCGGACTTCTCAGAAACCGTCATGCAAAACATGCGAAAGGCCTCTTTTCGGACAAATGCTGAGTCATTCGGAATATGCTTGCTCCTTTCCGAATCTCCTTTTCGCCGGCCATAATTATTATAATTTTTTCGTTTTCGTCAGTTTTTCG
>JAFLUW010000026.1 GCA_022508615.1 Prevotellaceae bacterium
CTCAACTCAGCGTAAATTGCAGGGCGTTAGTTCAAACTTACTCAGACTTAGTTCAAACTTACTCAGAGTAAGTTTTTCGTAACGCGGCGTTACGTTTTCCGCTCACCTTTTGCCGAGCAGAATGCAGCTTATTAGCTTGCACGAAGCAAATATGGGTGAAAAAAACGAAGCGCGGCAACCGGGCGAAGGGCGTTCGCTACGGTTGCCACGCTGTCTGTGTGTTATCGTAAAGTCGTGTCGGGCGGATTATTCGCCTTTCTCCATCATAGCTTTGAGGGCAGCTAGGGCATCGTTGTCGCCGAGGCTGTTCGTAGCGGCCTGATTCTGAATAGCAGGCGTTTCTTCTTTCTTGGCTGCGGCTTTCTTGGCGGCTGCGGCGGCCTTGCGCTCGGCACGTGCGGCCTCGCGGGCCGGATCTTCAAACGTGCGGCTGTGCGAAAGAATGATACGGTGGCTGTCTTTGTTGAATTCGATGACCTTGAAGTCGAGCGTTTCGCCCTGAGCGGCGCTGCTGCCGTCTTCTTTCACAAGGTGCTTGGGCGTAGCGAAGCCTTCGATGCCTTCGGCGAGCGTCACGACAGCGCCTTTCTCCATGAGCTGCTTGATTGTGCCCTGATGTACGCTGCCTTCACCGTAAGTCGCTTCGAGTGCCTCCCAAGGATTCTCCTCGAGCTGCTTGTGACCGAGCGAGAGGCGACGGTTTTCCTTGTCGATTTCGAGCACGACGACGTCCATCGGGGCGCCTACCTGCGTGAACTCGCTGGGATGTTTCACTTTCTTTGTCCAGGAAAGGTCGCTGATGTGGATAAGGCCGTCTACGCCTTCTTCGAGTTCTACGAACACGCCGAAGCTCGTGAAATTACGCACCTTGGCGTTGTGTTTCGACCCGACGGGATATTTTTCCTCGATGTTCATCCACGGATCTTCCTTAAGCTGCTTGAGACCGAGCGACATTTTGCGCTCTTCGCGGTTGAGCGTGATGATTACAGCCTCTACTTCGTCGCCGACTTTCAGGAAATCCTGAGCCGAACGCAGGTGCTGACTCCACGACATCTCGCTGACGTGGATGAGTCCCTCTACGCCGGGAGCGACTTCGACGAATGCGCCGTAATCGGTCATCACGACTACTTTTCCTTTTACCTTATCGCCCTCTTTGAGCTCGGTGTCGAGCGCATCCCAGGGATGAGGAATGAGCTGTTTGAGACCAAGTGCAATGCGTTTCTTTTCTTCGTCGAAATCGAGGATAACGACATTGATTTTCTGGTCGAGTTCGACTACTTCGCGGGGATCGGAAACACGCGCCCACGAAAGGTCGGTGATGTGGATGAGACCGTCTACGCCGCCGAGGTCGATAAATACGCCGTAGGACGTGATGTTCTTGACTGTACCCTCGAGTACTTGGCCTTTTTCGAGCTTCGCGATGATGGCTTGCTTCTGTACTTCGAGTTCTGCCTCGATAAGTGCCTTGTGGCTGACTACTACGTTCTTATATTCTTGATTGATTTTCACGACTTGGAACTCCATTGTCTTGCCTACGAAGACGTCGTAGTCGCGAATGGGTTTCACGTCGATCTGCGAGCCGGGAAGGAAGGCCTCGATGCCGAATACGTCGACAATCATACCGCCTTTCGTGCGCGATTTCACGAAACCCTTGATAACTTCTTTGGCTTCGAGCGCCTCGTTCACGCGATCCCAAGCCTTGAAAAGGCGTGCCTTACGATGCGAAAGCACCAATTGGCCCTTTTTGTCCTCTTGGCTTTCGATGAGCACTTCTACTTTGTCGCCTTCTTTGAGTTCGGGGTTGTAACGGAACTCGGCAGCGGGAATTACGGCGTCGCTCTTGAAGCCGATGCTGACTACGACTTCACGTTTGCCGATGTGGAGCACGGTTCCCTCGACTACTTCGTTCTCGGAAGCCTTGGAGAGCGTAGCGTCGTAGGCTTTTTCGAGATCTTCGTGGCTGGCCGAGGTGGCAGCGCTGCCGTTTTCGAACGCATTCCAGTCGAAGTTAGCGTCCGGCGCGATGTTTTTGAATTTGTTTTCCATAAATGTTGAGTTTGTTTTGAGTTAATAGATTAGACTTTATGTTTGTCTGAAAACGGCGGCAAAGATACACAGAATCTATGGCTTATCCAAATTTACTGATGCGTTTTCCGCCGCACGCAGGTCGGGCATAAGCATCGACAACGCAAAAAGAAACAGGCGGAAAAGGGCGGCTGCCACGTTTTTTCGTACATTTGCAGGCAAAACAACGCATTTCAATATGAAAAAAGTTCTTTGGATTGCCCCCGTTTTGGGCTTGCTGCTCGCCGCATGCGGCGGCAATACGACAAAGGGCGAGGGGGCCGACTCGGCAAACGTCGATACGACGAAACTTGTCGGGAGCAAAGAGGTGCCCGACTCGACCATTTACGGCACGGCGACCGACGATTTCGGCATGTCGACCTTTGCGATGGTCGTCGACGGGACTAACGATGCGCTTTACTTCGACCGCGGCGAAGCAACCGTATCCGGCGGGCTGCGACCGGGCGATCGCTATGCCGTGACGGCCTGTCAAACGGAAAACGGCCCGACGCTGCTTACGGTAATCAACCTCAGCGAGTTGGAGCGTCTGACCAAAGACTACCGTATCGTGAACGGTCGGCTCGTTATCGGCGGAAAGAGCGTTAAAATAAACCGTCTTGACGCCAAATGCCTCACGGGCACGGCCGAAGACGGCACCCATATTTATATAGGCCAGTAATTTTTAATCTCTACCCGCTTATGTTTTCCGGTATCGTTGAAGGAATCAGCCGAGTGACCCACATTCGCCGCTACGGCACAAACATCGATTTTACTTTCACTTGCCCGTTTGCCCGCGAGTTGTCGATAGATCAAAGTATTGCCCACAACGGCGTCTGTCTGACCGTTGTCAGCCAAAGCGGCAACGAGTATACGGTCACGGCCATGGACGAAACGCTTCGTCGCTCCAACCTCGGTTTGCTCGAAACGGGCAGCGAAGTCAATGTCGAGCGGTCGATGGCTCTCAACGGCCGTCTCGACGGCCATATCGTGCAAGGACACGTCGACCAGACGGCCCGTTGCACCGCTGTCGACGATGTAGACGGCTCTCATATTTATACATTCGAATACGACTGTACGAAAGAGATGGCTCGGCGCGGCTATTTCACCGTCGACAAGGGCAGCGTGACTGTCAACGGCGTGAGCCTGACCGTTTGCAGGCCCACCGACAATTCTTTTCAGGTATGTATTATCCCCTATACGTTCGATAATACGAATTTCCACGCCATTCGTCCCGGCTCGGTGGTCAATATAGAGTTCGACATTCTGGGCAAGTACATCGCACGTCTGCGTCATTTCGAAGAATAAGCCCATGAGCCGCAAGGAACTCTTCGCTCGCGTGCTCGATTACTTTTCCCGCACGATGGAAGCCACCGAAACGGAGCTCGACTACGGGTCTCCGTTTCAGTTGTTGGTGGCTGTGGTGCTTTCGGCCCAATGTACCGACAAGCGCATCAACATGGTCACGCCGCGTCTCTTTGCCGATTACCCCACGGCCGAAGCAATGGCCGAGGCCTCGCCCGAAACACTCTACGAATACATCAAGAGCGTGAGCTATCCCAACAGCAAGGCCCGCCATTTGGCCGGACTTTCGCGCGCATTGGCCCGACAGTTCGGCGGCGAAATCCCCCAAACGCTCGAAGAATTGACTTCTCTGCCCGGCGTAGGCCGAAAAACGGCCAATGTCGTCATGGCTGTGGCTTATGGCAAGGCGGCGCTTGCCGTCGACACGCATGTATTTCGGGTCAGCCACCGCTTGGGGCTTGTTCCCGAGGCGGCGGATACGCCTTACAAAGTGGAAATGGCGCTCCGCAAGTATATTCCCGAAAGCCAAGTGGCCGCTTCGCACTATTGGCTGCTGCTTCACGGCCGCTATACTTGCACGGCGCGCGCACCGAAGTGCGATAAGTGCGGCTTGGCCGAACTTTGCAAAAACTATCGGCCGCAATGACCGACCTTATCACCATTCTCGGCCCCACGGCTTCGGGCAAGACGGCCATTGCCGTGCGTTTGGCGCGACAAATCGGCGCCGAAATTATCAGTGCCGACTCGCGGCAGGTCTATCGCCGCATGAATCTCGGCACAGGTAAGGATATCGACGAATACGGCGAGATACCGTATCATCTTATCGACATTTGCGAGCCCGGCACGCGCTATAACCTTTTTGCCTATCAGCGCGACTTTCTCGCAGCCTACGAAGACATTCGACGTCGCGGCCGTCGTGTCATTCTTTGCGGCGGAAGCGGGCTCTACCTCGAAAGCATTTTGCGCGGCTACCGCCTTTCGCCCGTACCGCAAAACGACGCGTTGCGCCGCAGCCTCGAAGGAAAAACACTCGGCGAACTTACTGAAATTCTTTCTTCCTATAAGTCGCTGCACAACACCACCGACATCGACACGCCGCAGCGTGCCGTTCGCGCCATCGAGATTGAAGAATACTACCGCCGCACTCCCGTCGACCGGCGTCCGTTTCCTGCGCTCACGAGTCTGACATTCGGCGTGGACATCGACCGCGAGACGCGCCGGCGCCGCATCTCCGACCGTCTTCGCGCCCGTCTCGACGCCGGTATGCTCGACGAAGTGCGCGCCTTGCTCGCCGAAGGCATCGCACCCGACGATTTGATTTACTACGGATTGGAATACAAATACCTTACGCTCTGCGCCACGGGCGCGATGAGCCGCGACGAAATGTTTCGTCAGCTCGAAACGGCTATACATCAGTTCGCCAAGCGCCAGATGACCTATTTCCGCGGCATGGAGCGGCGCGGCGTGCCCATTCGCTGGCTTCGACCCGAAGCGTTCGCACAACTCGAAAACATTTGACTACACCTATGCAGACACGTTGGGGAATTATCTACTGCCCGAAGGTCGGTTCGCAGCGGCTGGCCCGCCGTTGGAAGAAAATATGCCGCGCGCTCGACGAAAGCGGCATTGTCTACGACTTCGTGCGCAGCGATCGGCCGGGCGCCGTAGAGCGATTGGCCGCTATGATGACGCGCAGCGGTTTCCGCACCATCGTCGTCGTGGGCGGCGACGCAGCGTTGAGCGACGCCCTGCGGGGCATCATGACCACCGAAAGCCCGACAGGCACGCACCCCGCCCTCGGCGTGATACCCAACGGCTTCGGAAACGATTTTGCCCGCTACTGGGGGCTCGACGTGTCGGACTATCGCGACACGATTCGTCGGCTCATGCTGCGCCGCACGCGCCGGGTGGACGTCGGCGTGGTGGAAATCCACAGTCGCGGGGCCGACGGCGAGCCCGACCCCGAATGTCGTTACTTTCTGAACTGCATCAATGTGGGCGTGGGGGCGCAAATCACGCGCATTCGCCGCAAGACGCGCTCGTTCTTCGGTTCGAATACATTGAGTTACCTCACTTCGAGCCTTTTGTTGCTGCTTCATCGCTTCAATTACCTTGTCCGCTTGCACACGGCAGGCGAAAAGACGAAGTTGCGCGTCATGACGCTCTGCATCGGCAACGCTCGCGGCTACGGACAGACGCCCAGCGCCGTGCCCTACAACGGCCGGCTCGACGTGACGGCCGTCAGTGTGCCCAAACTCGGCGGTTTGGCCAAAGGCGTCTGGCTTCTGCTGACGGGACGCTTTCTCGGACAAAAGGGACTGCGCGTATGGCGCACCGACCGCCTGCGTTTGGACACCGACCTCGAAGTTTCGGCGCCCGTAAGCGTCGACGGCCACGCCATACACGACGATGTGCGCAGCCTCGAAGCCTATATTTTGCCCGAGGAAATAGATTTTCTTTACTGAGCTCGGCGATTATTCGTTCATTTGGTCGCGCGAAGGCGGTTTTCCGGCCTCCAAAGAAAGGGCAGCCTGTAATCGGGCTGCCCTTTCTTTGGGTTGCGACAAGTTCCGAAGCGTTCGAAACCCGTCTGTCGGCCGGCTCAGAGCGTTACGCGAGGTATGCCCGTAAAGTCGCCGCGCACGATTTCGAAGTTGGTCCCGCAGCGGTAGAAGGCCTCAGGCTCAATTTCCGTCTCGACGGGCACATAAACGGTTTCCAACGAGGGACAGTTCTCGACAGCATAGTTTTCGATGGTTTTCACGCCGGTCGGGAAGACAATGGCCCTCACATGCTTGCAATTGTATATGGTGTTCTTTTCCACGCGCTCCATCGGCAGCAGCTTGATGCTCTCGATGTGGGGCGGAATGAAGTAGATATCTCGCTTGGAGCCGTTTTTCTTGTAGACCACTCCGCCGTAACCTTCGAGCGCGGCGTTGTTTTCGTCGACATAGACGGCCGATACGTTCGGTGCAAATTGCAGCATACCCAAGAATGCCTCGCCGAGCGTCTTGATGTTTGTCCCGATATAGATTTCTTTTATGCTCTCCGGCAGCTCCGACTGCGGGTTGAACGACGTGATTTGGTAGCCGCCCGCGCTGAACGGTACGGTCAGCCGGGTGTTGCCATGCTTGACGCGGCACACGTTGAGTTGGCTGTCGCGGAAGTCGTAGACGAACTGCTCGTCTTCGAAGAACGTAATCGTCGTAGTGTAGGGCTCGAGGTGCTTGTAGGTGGTCACGGCCGAGGCCGTAAAGTATTGGTGGAAAGTGGCGTCGGCCACGAGCCAGCGTCCCTTTACATAGGCATAGTTCCATGCGTGTCCGCCAATAGGATTGTACATGCCGTTTGCGTTGAACACGGGGATACCTTGTGAGTACAGCATCACGGCCAGCAGGTTGGAGTACCCTTGGCAAACGGCCAAGCGTTCCGTGAACACGGGATAGGGGTCGTTGTCGCAGTAGTCGTAGTAGCTGGGCTTCACGTTTGTCGACACCCATTCGAACGCCGTTTTGAAGATTTGTTCTTCGTCGTCTATCCCTTTCGTCAGATTATCCGTGAAGTCCTTGATTTCGGCATACTCTTTGGGCGTGATATTCTGGTTGCTGATGTCGAGTGCTTTCGACGGATCGATTTTTTGCAGCAAGCCATACAGCGCAGCGTTTGCGTTCGCGCTGAGTTTCGGCGAGCCGTCGTCGGGCGAAAAGGATTGTGCCAAAGCAGGCGACGAGGGAACGGACCGTTCGGACTTGTCGGCAGGCGTTTCGTCGTCGTCGCTGCACGACGAAAGCCATGCAGTTGACAGGCAGAGAGCCAAAGCCGATATGTGCAGAACTTGCAGCTTGCGGAAATGTGCCATAAGTTTTTCTCCTTTCTTCTTATATGGTGCTCGCGCGATTGTCGCACGCCGAGTACCTTGATATGTTGATTTAATTATGGGTGTGTGTTGAATTTTTATGTGGGTTACACAAGGATTCCGAGGCAAAAGTAAGCATTTCTTTGTAAAAATACAGTTTCTTCTTTCGAATTTACCGAATCGCACGGCCGCCTGCTTCCTGCCCGTCGTACAGGTAGTTTTCCTCAACACGAAAACGGCCGAAACTTACTCAGACTAAGCTGAAACTATCTCTGCGTAAATTGCCGCCCGGGCGGGCTGAGGCAAAAAAGAACCGCCCGGCGTCGTTCCGACACCGGGCGGTTTGCTGCGTTCGGGCTGCATCCGGTAGCCGTGGGTCAGGCTTTCACGCGGTTCAGATAGGAACCGTCGCGCGTATCGACTTCGACGATTTCGCCCTCGTTGATGAAGAGGGGAACACGTATCTCCGCGCCGCTTTCGAGTTTGGCCGGTTTGAGCGTATTCGTGGCCGTGTCGCCTTTGAGGCCCGGCTCGGTGTAAACCACTTTGAGCGTGGTCTTCACGGGCATCTCGCCGTAGAGAATCGTTTCGGTGCTGGCGTCGCTGACCACCTCGATGACGTCGCCTTCCTTCATATAGTCGACGCCCGTAACGAGTTCGCGGCCGATAACCACGTCGTCCCATGTCTCCTGATTGAGAAAGTGCAGCTGGTCGCCCTCGGCGTAGCTGTATTGATAGGGACGGCGCTCCACACGCACGTCTTCGAGCGCCTCACCGATGTTGAAACGGCGCTCGAGTACGCGACCCGAAACGACGTCTTTGAGCGTGGTGCGCATAATGGTGTTGCCCTTGCCGGGTTTCACATGAAGAAAGTCGATACAGAAGTAAAGTTTGCCATCCAGACGGATGCAGGTTCCTTTTTTAATGTCTTGAGATTTAATCATAATGGTTCAGTTTGTCTTTTCCGGCCGCAAATTTAGCCATTAAGCGCGATATGCCAAAATTCTCGCTTGTAAATCAACGTGCTAAGGGCGCAAGGCTCAACTGCGCGCGTAGTCGGCGAAAGTATAGGCGGCCTCGTTCTCCGCGTCGGCCTCGTGGCGCTCGCTTTCTACCGGACGCCACGCGCCGGGCGCGAGTTCGGGGAAAAAGGCGTCGGCTTCGGGCGGCGTGGCGTGGACATGAGTCAGACAAAGGCGGTCGGCCAAGGGCATGGCCTCGGCATAGACCGACGAACCGCCGATAATGAAAACTTTTTCGTCGGCTTTGCAAGAGGCTAACGCCGCGTCGAGCGATGCGAACGTCTCGATGCCGGGGGCGGAAAAGCCCTCCGTGCGTGTCAGCACGAGGTTACGCCGCTCGGGCAGCGCGCCTTTGGGCAACGATTCGAACGTTTTGCGGCCCATCAACACGGTGTGGCCCGTGGTGAGCGCCTTGAAGCGCCGCATATCGGCCCGCAAGCGAAACAGCAGGCGGCCTTTGTGGCCGATGGCGCGGTTTTCGGCCACGGCAGCAATGATTGTAATCATCGGGAACGTGCTTATAATAATAATGGGTGGGGCGAAGTGCGCTTCGCAAGCCGTCAGACGGAAACTTTGGCGGCGATATGCGGCCACGGGTCGTAACCTTCGAGCCGAAAATCCTCGTATCGGAAGTCGAAAAGGCTTTTCACGTCGGGGTTGAGCCGCATCACGGGCAGCGGGTGCGGCGTGCGTTCGAGTTGAAGCCGCGCCTGTTCGATGTGGTCGGTGTAGAGGTGCGTGTCGCCCGTGGTATGGATAAACTCGCCGGGCGCAAAGCCGCAAACTTGGGCCACCATGAGCAACAGCAGGGCATAGCTGGCGATGTTGAAGGGAACTCCCAGAAACGTATCGGCCGAGCGCTGATAGAGTTGCAGCGAAAGCCGCCCCTCGGCCACATAGAACTGAAACAGCAGGTGACACGGCGGCAGGTGCATCTCCGGAAGAGCCGCCACGTTCCACGCAGAGACGATGAGACGCCGCGAATCGGGATTGCGACGGAGCTGTTCGACCACTTCGGCCATCTGGTCGATGTGTCCGCCGCCATAATCGGGCCACGAACGCCATTGTGCGCCATAGACGGGCCCGAGTTCGCCGGCCGCGTCGGTCCATTCGTTCCAGATGCGCACGCCATTCTCCTGCAAATAGCGCACGTTCGTTTCGCCGCGCAGAAACCAAAGCAGTTCATATATGATGCTTTTCAGATGAAGTTTCTTCGTCGTGAGCAACGGAAAGCCGTCGCGCAAATCGTAGCGCGACTGATGACCGAAAACGCTGAGTGTCCCGGTGCCTGTGCGGTCGCCTTTGGCCACTCCTTCTGAAAGAATGCGGCGCAGGAGTTCGTGATATTGTTTCATGCCTGATGTACGGTCTGTTATGCTGCAAAATTAGGGCTTTTTTGCTAATTTTGCCGCCATTCGCACAAGAAGACTTTTCTTTTTTCGACTCATGACCGCACTTCCCCCCGATTTTTGCTCACTGATGGCCGATACGCTCGGACCGGCCGAGGCCGAGGCCCTCTGTCGCGCCTTGGTCGACACCGAGCCGGGCGTCAGCCTGCGCCTCAACCCGCAAAAGCCCGCCGCGTCCGCACCCGAGGGCGCATCGGTAGGCTGGTGCGCCGCGGGACGCCGTCTCGATTCGCGCCCGCCGTTCACGCGCGACCCTTTGCTCCATGCCGGCGCCTACTATGTGCAGGAGGCTGCGTCGATGTTCGTCGAGCAGGCTTACCAAACGCTGTTCTCGTCGCTCCCGACGGGCGGAGAACGGCCGCTTCGTGCGCTCGACCTTTGCGCCGCGCCCGGTGGAAAGAGCACTTTGTGGCGCACGCTGCTGCCCGACGGGGCGTTGCTCGTAGCCAACGAGCCGGAACGGCCGCGCCGCGAGGTGTTGCAGGAAAATCTCGCCAAGTGGGGGCAGCCCGACGTGGTCGTCGCGCAGGCTATGCCCGACGATTTCGCGCGACTCGGCGGCTTTTTCGACATTATTGCGGCCGACGTGCCCTGTTCGGGCGAGGGAATGTTTCGCAAAGACTCCGATGCGCGCCGCTATTGGTCGCGCGAGGCCGTCGAACGCTGTGCCGCACGCCAGCGCGCGATTGTGGCGGACGTCTGGCCAGCCCTTCGCGAGGGCGGATGGCTTGTCTATTCGACGTGTACATTCAACAGCGAGGAAAATGAGCGCAACGTGCGCTGGATTTGCCGCGAACTGGGCGCCGAAGTCGTGGAAATTCCGCTGCAAGCGGCCTGGCGCATTTTTCAACTGCCGTGCGGAGAGGACGGCGCAGCCGGCTACCGTTTCCTGCCGCACCGCACAGAGGGCGAAGGCTTCTTTCTCGCGTTGCTGCGCAAGACTTCGGGCGCAACCGCGTGGCGCGCGCCGAAAGTGCGCCCCTCCAAAGGCGTACAAGGCGCCGCCGAGGCGGCCGAATGGCTCGTGAACGCCGCCGATTTCCGCATTTTCGAGCCCGCCGAGGGCTGTATGTCGGCCGTGCGCAAGAGTCTTTGGCCCGCCGTCGAGGCTTTGTGCGGCGCGGTGCGCGTCACGCAGGCCGGCGTGCCGCTGGCCGTGCGCAAAGGACGCAAGTTAGTTCCGGCGCACGAGCTGTCGCTGTCCACGGTCTTGCGCCACGAGGCGTTTCCCTGCGTGACGCTCACGCTCGACGAGGCGCTGGCCTACCTTCGGCGCGAGTCGCTCTGCCTTCCGCCCGCCACACCGCGCGGCTACTGCCTGCTTTTCTACGATGGCCAGCCGATAGGCTTCGCCAACAACCTCGGCGCACGCGCCAACAATCTCTATCCGCAGCATTGGCGCATACGCCATGGCTGAAATGCCGCGACATCATCCCTTTTCCAGCGCTTTCGGACGTTTTTGCCGGACGCAGCCTGCCCCAACCGCTTTCTACGCCCTGCGGCCGACCGTCTTTTTTGTCAAAATATTTTACAATTTCCGGCTTCACGGTTCGCGCGAAATCGTCCGGCGCCACCAGCGCCCGGCTTCACGCGATTTTTCGGCCGTCGGCCGCAAGAAACGGCAATAACTTAGCTTTCAAATCCATACGAAAACCTTCTCGACGGCCTGCCATCCGTTTTCCGGCCGAAAGACGGCTTTTTCTGACGTTTTCAGACCGGAAATCGCCGAAAATAACGCCGACTGAGCGAGAACTAACGCCGTGTTAGTCGGAAATTAGTCTGCGTTAGTTCGGATTAACGCCGCATCGGCACACTGTTGCGGTTCGTTTTTGTCACTTTTTACGCTAAAACGAGCAATTCTTTTGTCAAAAAATTTTACAAAATCCCGTTGCCGACATGCCCTGCACGCCCCAAGCGCAAAAGACACCGACAACCGCTCGCGCAGCGGCATAAAACGAACGGTTGGCAAGCCTGCGCAGCGCTTTCCCCAAACTTTTGTTTTTCTTTGCAGTACATCAATCTTGCGCACCCAAAGGACATTTTCTCTTTTCACAAACCAAACCTTCCCGCCACAAGGCATACGGGACTATATATTGCCAAGATGAAAGAATCATTGCTTATAACTGTGGGAATATAGCCGCATCGCGCTGTCGGTTTGCCCAAACGAAAGTTTCTTTCATCTCTACAACTTAATGTTAAAACAAACTAAAAAGCGCTCCGGCGTCCGTTTCCCCGATTGAGAGGGCGGACGCCGAAGCGCATATTCGGTCGATGTTATGCCGGTCAGTTCTTGAAGAAGTCTTTCACGGATTCGTTGGGAACCATCTGCTCGTCGAAGATGTATGCACCGGTCTTGGGGCTCTTTACCATTTTGATGACCTTGGTATAGCTGCGACCGTCGGTTTTGCCGGTCTGCAGCGTGGCGACTGTTTTCTTTGCCATGGCTTGCTGTGGGGGTTACTTGATTTCTTTATGAACGGTCATTCGCTTGAGGATGGGGTTGTATTTCTTCAACTCCAAACGCTCGGGGGTGTTCTTGCGGTTCTTCGTGGTGATGTAGCGAGATGTTCCGGGCAGACCGCTTTCTTTCATTTCGGTGCATTCGAGAATGACTTGCACACGATTGCCTTTTGCTTTCTTTCCTGATGCCATATTCAGTCTGTGTTTAGCCGATTACTTTTATATCTTTCCAATCGCAATATCCTTTGCTCACGGCTCCGGAAAGAGCTGCGTCGAGGCCCACTTTGTTGATCATGCGCAGGCCGGCGGCGCTGATGCGGAGCTGAATCCAGCAGTCCTGCTCTACGTAGTAGAACTTTTTCGTGAACAAGTTTACGTCGAAAGTGCGCTTCGTGCGGCGTTTCGAGTGAGAAACGTTGTTGCCAATCATGGCTTTCTTACCTGTAATTTGACAAATCTTAGACATTGCTATCTCTCTTTTTTATTGTTTTGCTTGCGTATCAGAGACTTGCCGCCAACGCAGGGCTTTCAGATTTGTGGTTGCGTAATCTTGGGGTGGTGTCTTAAATGACCGCTGCCCGGCGCATGTTCTCGTTTACGGGGTGCAAAGTTAACAATAAAATCGGTCTCTGCAAAACTTCCGTTAAAAATCTCTGTGAGACAACGCCGTAAGGCGTTTTGCGAAAAAGGAGGGCGTTCGAAAAACTTACGCTGAGTAAGTTCGAACTATCTCAGACTAAATTCAAACTTACTCAGCGTTAGTTTACGGCTTGCGGCCGAGGGGGATTCCGAGGCGGGGGTATTCAGGATTCGACGTCGTATCCGGCGGCCCGGACGGCTTCGACCACGGCTTCGTCGCGCTGTGTGCCTTCGACGGTGGCCAGACGAGAGGAAAGATCGACGTCGACAGCGCGCACACCTTCAACGCCGCGGATGCTGCGCTCGACTGCGGCGCGACAATGCTGGCAGTCCATGCCCGCAATGCGGTAGACGCGGGTCGCTGCGCAGCTGTCGACGCGATGCCGCCGGCGGGAGACGACGGCAGAAACGAGGAGCAGCACGACCAGTGCGGCCGAGCAGGCCATGGCCAAGGGGCTGTATTCGTGCGCACAGCAGGCGTGGCCGGCAACACCCGGCAACGCGAACCATGCAGGCGGCAACAGATAGTCGACGGCCAGTCCGAACAGCAGGGCACCGGCAATGATGGAGGCGAGATAGACTAAGGCTGCCCAACGCCCCATTTCGCGCGAAATGAGCGCGAACGAAGCGAAATTGGCAGCCGGACCGGCCATCAGCAACACGAGCGCCGTGCCGGGCGAAAGACCTTTGAGTACGAGCGACATGGCGATGGGGATGGATCCCGTGGCACAAACATACATCGGCACGGCCACAGCCAGCACGGCCAGCATGGAAAGCAGCGGCCAGCGGCCGAGGGCAGCGAAACAGTCGGCGGGAACGTAGACGGTGATGAGGGCTGCGATGACAAGGCCTGCGACGAGCCAGCCTCCGATGCTGCCCACGAGGTCGATGAAGCCGTAGCGTAACGCGGCGACGCACTTGCGGCCGAAACCTTCGGGCATTTCGTCGCCGGACACGGCGGCAGCGGGCGCTTCGGCCTGCACGGCGCCAGTTCTCTCGGTGCATCCCACAGCCAAGCCGCCGAAAACGGCCGTGACAAGGGCGGCCACGGGACGCACCACGGCGAAAGCCGGCCCCAGCAGCGACCACGTGGCGGCTATGCTGTCGACACCGGTCTGCGGAGTGGCCACGAGAAACGACGTGGCGGCTGCACGCGAAGCTCCGCCGCGACGAAGGGCTACAGCGGCAGGAAGCACGCCGCACGAACAGAGCGGCAGTGGTATTCCGGCCAGCGCTGCCTTGACAACAGCGCGCCATCCGGACGAGGAAAGATGGCGCGCAAACGTGCGGCGGGGCATGAAAGCGTGCATAAGCCCGGCTATAAAGAAACCGAGCAGCACGTAGGGCGACATCTCGTTGAGCATATTCAGTAAAGCGTACAGAAGTTCCATAAAGATGAGCGATTAAATGTTTCGGGAGCAAAAGTACGCCTTAGATTTTGCAACTCGGTGGCAAAAGGCCGGGCGAAAGCGCGGAAAAACGACCTGCAGCACGCCACACAGTAAAGCCGGCGAAGACTTGGGCAAGTCGAATGTCTTTCTTATTTTTGCAAAAATCTCCACAGAACGACGGCATGTACTGGTTCATCTTTTGCGGCGAAAGCCTAGCGCTCACTTCGGAAAATGGCATCCCGCGTGGTAACGTCTGCCCCGTGAAGACCGAGCCATGGACACGTGGCATTGCGTTGCCGGCGGCCGGAGAGGCTGCGACAGCCATGCGGCTTGACACGCCGGCCCTGCCAAAAGGATTGCACTGGGAGCATCTGCGCACGACGTTCGTCCTGCTGCCCGACACGCTCTACGCATTGGCGGGAAAGGCGCGCGAGTTGATTTACTGGGACGAAACGACACGCTTCTGCAGCGTGTGCGGAGCGCCCATGAAACTCCACACCGAAATTTCGAAACGCTGTACGGCCTGCGGCAAGGAGGTGTGGCCCGCACTCCAGACGGCCGTCATCGTGCGCATCACGCGGGGCGACGAGATACTGCTCGTACAGAGCCGCAAATTCAAACGCGACTACTACGGATTGGTGGCTGGTTTCGTGGAAACCGGCGAGACGCTCGAACAATGCGTCCACCGAGAGGTGAAGGAAGAAACGGGGCTGGACATCGCGGCTCCCGTCTATTTCGGCTCACAGCCCTGGCCCTACCCTTCGGGACTGATGGTCGGATTCACAGCCGACTATGCAGGAGGCGAACTGCGCCTGCAACGCGAAGAATTACACAAGGGTGGATGGTTCAGCCGGACGAATCTGCCCGAAATTCCCGGCCCCGTCAGCCTGGCACGCCGGCTCATCGATGACTGGCTGAATCGGGATTTGCCGGAAAACTGAACACAAAAGACCAAACTTATGCACGTACACCACACGCCTGCCGAACAAATGCGCATACGCGCACTGCTGCGCGAAATCTACCGCAACGAGCAGTTGCGTCCCGAAAACGGGGAGGCACACAGGCTCATGGCGTTTGCAGAGGAGTGTTTCGAAAAAGGGACGCCGCTGCGCGACGCATTCGGACTGAGCCGCATGGAAACTGCGCTCGAAGCGGCCTGTCTGGCTGCGACCGAAATCGGACTCCGGGGAAGTATGCTCCGCGCACTGCTGCTGCACGAGGCTGCACGAACGCCCGAAATGCGACTCCGCGCGGCCGAGATGTTCGGCACGCAGACGGAACAGGCATTAGCGTGTCTCGAACGGCTGGAAAGCCTCACCGGCCGTGTGGAAGCGTTGCGCACGGAGAATTTCCGCAACTTCTTCGTTTCGCAATCGGGCGATATGCGCGCAGTGTTGCTGCTCATCGCAAAATGTGTTGTGCTCATGCGCGGCGTGAAAGAGACGGAAGCGCTGGCCGACCAGCGTCAGCTGGCCATCGAAGCGGCTTATTTGTTCGCGCCGCTGGCCCATAAGCTTGGACTCTACCGCTTGAAAAGCGAGCTTGAGGATCTCTCGCTCAAATATCTCGAGCATGACGCCTATTATATGATTAAGGAGCGACTGAGCGCCACAAAACGCAGCCGCGACGCCTACATCGCCCGCTTTATCGAGCCCATCGCCCGCCTGCTGGATGAAGAGGGACTGAAATATCATATCAAGGGGCGCACCAAGTCGATTCACTCCATCTGGCAAAAGATGAAGAAGCAAAATTGCGGCTTCGAGGGCGTTTACGACTTGTTCGCCATCCGTATTATTCTCGAAGCGCCTCAAAAGAAGGAAATCGACCAGTGCTGGAAAGTGTTTTCACTCATCACGGCACGCTATGAAAGCAACCTTAAACGGCTGCGCGACTGGCTGACCGTCCCCAAAAGCAACGGATACGAAAGTTTGCACATAACGGTCAAGGGACCTGAAGAAAAATGGGTGGAAGTGCAAATCCGCTCGGAGCGCATGGACGAAGTGGCCGAGCACGGACTGGCCGCACACTGGAGATACAAGGGTGTGAAAAGCGGAGAAGGGGACGTGGAAGAGTGGCTTTCGGGCATACGTTCGGCACTCGAAAGCGGAGACGAGAACAGCCTGAAACGCAGTCTCGCTCAAGACGCTGAGCGCAAAGATGTTTACGTATTTACGCCGAAAGGCGACCTCTATAAACTGCCTCACGGTGCCACAGTGCTCGACTTCGCTTATCAGATACATACTGGCGTAGGCAATCACTGCACAGGAGCGCGAATAGACGGCCGAAATGTTCCCATACGCCACAAACTGGAGAGCGGATCGACGGTTGAAGTTCTCACATCGTCAGCCCAAAGCCCGAAAGCGGACTGGCAGAACATCGTGACTTCGGGTCACGCCAAAACAAAAATACGTGCTGCTGTGCGCGATTTGCAGGCGCGCAGTTCAGCTTTGGCCCGCGAATTATTGGAACGTAAACTCCGGAACAAAAAGCTCGATTGGGACGAATCTGTCATCAACATACTCGTCAAGCGCGCGGGTTTCAAAGAATCTTTGGAATTCTACCGAGCCATAGCGGACGAGCGGCTGGATATCGGCCGGCTCATCGACCTTTATATAGAGATTTTGCGCCACGAAGCCGGTCAGGGGCCGCGAGCAGCCGTGCGATCGGCCGAAGAGTTCGACACAAAAAGTATAATCGAGACAAGCACGCAGGACGGTCAGGACGTGATGGTCATAGATCGCGGGCTGAAAGGCATAGATTTTCAAATGGCACGTTGCTGCAACCCCGTCTATGGCGACGATGTCTTCGGCTTTGTCACCTCGGGCGGCGGCATCAAAATACACCGCTGCAATTGTCCCAACGCCGAAGCCCTCAGAAATCGCTTCGGCTACCGCATCGTACGAGCCAGATGGGCCGGAAAGGGCAGCGGACAGTACCCTATTACGCTGCATGTTGTGGGACACGATGATCTGGGCATCGTAAACAACATCACCTCCATTATCTCGAAAGAAGAACACATACAATTGCGCTCCATCAACATTGACTCGAACGACGGTCTCTTCTCAGGCATTCTCACCGTCATGGTAGATGAGGCCGAGCGACTGACTTCTCTCATCAAGAAAATCCAAGGCGTACGCGGCGTAAAAGCCGTTTCGCGCAACTGAGTGTGGCCTGGCAGCGCACTCCTTAATCTATATATTTAGGTATTACCCGTATTGAACAGACTGAACATGTCCGACGGAAACTTCAACCGCAACCTTCTCCCTTATCACGATTACCGTAGCGGGCTGCGCGCAGGCCGGGCTGCCATGCGCACCCTGGCTTTGCAGGCTTTCGGGCGCATTCTTGCCCAATACGTGGAAAATGAAGAAAATCGCACTGCAGCACTCGAAGCTTTCAGGAACGAATTGTTCGGGGAATAGGGTCGTCGGCCGACTTTCTGGCCGGAAATTCCCTTTCAACGCCCCTCCATTACGGCAGGACCGGATATTATGCCAGGAAGACCACCCGAAGCAAAGCCTGTATCGACGCTGCCGTCATCGTCGTCAAACCAATCCGTCCGGCCGCGGTTTCCCGTCCAAAAATAACGAAACGAAAGCAGACCATTCACTTTGAAATAGGTTTCCAACACGCCGCAAACTACTATCTCGCGGCCGAAATACTCCGGATGGTCATACATGTTGAGCGCTGCGCGCGGATTTGCCCCCGTCGTGACCAATCTGACCGGAAGACAATCCTCACTATACGCCTCGTTGGCGCGGCAGGCAAGGAGCATATTAGTATTCTGTTTGTCCTCGGACGCACCGAAAAAGGCGGCCGACAACGATGTTCCAGCGACATAGCCAACTACATAGCCGCGCACAGCCACTTCCGTTCCCGCAGGCAGACGCAGCGCCACTCCACCGTCACAGCCCGGGCCGCAATGGCTGCCGTGTCCCGCGGAGCGACTTCCGTCCCGGGCTTTCCAACCGTTGCATCCGTGTTTTCATCATACGCATCCAAATCTATCTTACCACAAGAACCGCATGTCAGCGCTGCGGCTGCCAGACAAAGTTCCGCAAGCCAAACAGCAGTTCTTAAATAGCGTATTACCTCCATATCTTTTTTCTGTCACCGGCCCGGATAATTGCGCAGGGCCGAAATCAGCGCGTTGTTCTCGTGAGGCAGCCCGATCGTGAGGCGAAGGCAGTTTTCGCAGGCGGTCAGTTCCGAACAATTCCGCACAGCAATGCCCTGTCCGGCCAGATAGGCATGCACACGGCCGGCATCCACCACACGACACAAGAAAAAGTTGGCCTGCGACGGGAATACTTGCCGGCAATACGGCAGTTCGCTCACGGCCAGCATGACTTTCGTGCGCTCGTCAAGTGTCTGTTTAATCCATTTGTCTATGTCGAAACGGCGCCGGAACATTTCAAGCAGGTTTTCTTCAGCAGGTCTGCCCACATTGCAGGGCACAGCTACGCTCTTCAACAACGCCGCCACTTCGGGAGCAGCCAATACGGCGCCTATGCGGACACCGGCCATAGCCCAAGCCTTGGAAAAGGAGCGGAGCACCACAAGATTGCGATAGCGAGTCAGCATCGGCAGCACGGAGGCCCCGCCGGCAAAGTCGATATAGGCTTCGTCCACGACGACGATGCCGCCGAATGCAGCCAGCACCCGTTCGATTTCTCTGCGGTCGGGCAGATTGCCCGTCGGACTGTTCGGCGAACAGAGAAAAACAACTTTCGTCCGCTCGTCACAGGTCTCGAGCAACGCGTCGGCCGAAAAGTTGAAATGCACATCGAGCGGCACGCGGCGGTATTCCACATCATTAATGGCGGCACGGGCTGCATATATTTCGCAAGTCGGGTCGATGGCCGCGACATTGTCCACTGCCGGCCGGCAAAACACGCGAAGTACAGTGTCGACGGCCTCTGCGCCGCCGCTTACGGGGAATATGCACTCGGGACGCACGCCCGCCACGACCGAAAGCGCTGTGCGCAGCGCCTGCTGCCCGCTGTCGGGATAGCGGTTGAGCGGTGCGTTAAAAGGACTCTCGTTCGCGTCGAGCCGCACTGCGGTCTGTTCGCCGTTCGTCCTTGTAGTGCCGGACGGACGGGGCGCAAGGGCGAGAAGATGGGGACGCACGATTTCGGAAAGACTTTTCATCGGTTTTCCGCCGGGGTTATCTGAGAAAAAGGCCTGTACTGCTCCGTTCGTTCAGCGAACGAGGATTTTCCGGCCGCCGCTGATATAGATGCCGCGGACGGCCCGGTTCACGCGACGGCCGCCGAGGTCGTAGAGGGCAGCAGGGGCTTCGGAGCCGTCAGCGGCCGCGCCGATGCCCGTCAGCGTCGCGTCGAGGAAACTGAAACTCACCAATCCGTCCTGTTCCGCTATGTGATAGAGCGGTTTGTGCATCAATCCGCCCGTATAGGCCGTCATTTTGACGGCCGACACGTCGGAAAGTTCCGTCACACCGGCCAAACCGGGGAAAAGGTCGCCTTTCCAGTCGTCCCATTTGGTGACGGAGGGGAAACTCTGCTTCTTCCCGTCGGCCGGCACGTATTGCACGCGCTGACGCGAGGGCGTGTTGTTCACCCCGTTACTGGTCCACGCACTTGCAGCGTAGTCGACGTGGAGCACCAGCAGTCCGTGGCCCATTGTCGAGGGATAGTAGTCGCCCGGCTGGCGGTTTTCGAGCAGATAGTACTCATCGGCGTTGGCATCATTGCGCACCAGATAGGCTTTGCCCGTCCCGGCGGCGCCCAGCGGCGCCAGTTCGTAGCGGCCGGCCCGGGAGAGTTCCTCAACGGGGAGCCAGCCGCAGAAAGCGCGCTCGTAGGCGTTGTAGCCCACGGGCAAGTAGCCGTCATAGTAGTAATTCCCGTAATCCATGACGCTCCAGAGGTTCATGGTCTGGAGCGTATCGCTGACGACGGCGTTCGAGCCCGTGTAATAGAAGTCGGGCAAGCCGAGCGCATGGCCGAACTCGTGCACAAAGATGCCCATACCGTCGATTTCCGAGCTTTGAGGGATGTAGTTGCCCTGTGCGTCTTTGTGCAGGTTGCCTGCGGCGTCAAAATAGCCCTGCAACAATTCGTTTCCCACGAAATACGAGCCGAAACGCACGCCTGAAGCCGACGTCCATGCGCTTTGGCGGAAATGTGCCCAGAGATAGTTTTCGGAGCCGGTTTCATAGGACGACTGTTCGCCCGGCCCGGCGAAATATATACTCACGAGCGGCACCGTTCCGCCGGCGGCGAAGGCCGAGAAGTCCACGCCTTGCGCCGCAGCCAGGTCGACTGCTTCGCGCACCAGGGCCGGAGCGTTGGCGTCGACTTGCGTACCGCTGGGACGGCCGTAGTAGGAGGCGGCATTGGCAGCGCGAACTTTGGCCACGACCCTGAATTCGGGGCGGAACAGGCCCGACGACTGCGTCAGGAAGTAGTCACGCACCGAGCCGCGGGCGCCCAGCGCCGCTTCGTCGGCGTAGCCCTCTTCGTTGAGCATGCGGTTCACTTTTTCCTTAGTGGTCGTTTCCTGAAAAAAGCGGTCGGCAAATTCTACCATCACGACCGGAATCGTCACCTCGCCTATCGAGGGGACAGCACCGCCGGCCGATTTGCCGTATGTGCCGAGTCCGTTGCCGAGCGCCACGACTTTCGGCGAAAGCGCCCGGCGTTCCGTTTCGCCAGCGGCGATGCAGGGCAGCGGCTTGTCGAGAACGACGCTCTTGCCCGTAGCTTTGTCCGTAAGCACGCGGCGCAGAGGGCGCGTGGCTTGTATGCCGGCCGAGACAATCAGCGCCAGCAGGGTAATTGCAATAAATCTTTTCATCTTATTTCTGATTTTTATGGGTTTCCGCCACAAATTTAGGCATTATTTCCGGCCTGGCGCAACGTCCGGCGGACAAAGTCGGAAATTACGCTGAGTAAGTCTGAAATTAGTCTGAGTAAGTTGAAACTTAGTCTGAGTAAGTTGAAACTTAGTCTGAG
>JAFLUW010000027.1 GCA_022508615.1 Prevotellaceae bacterium
AAACTTTTATGATACAAATCGACCATCTCTCCTTCGGCTATGGCCGCGGACGGCGCGACAGCGTCTACTCGGACCTCAGCCTGCAACTCCGACCGGGACGCATCGCCGGCCTGTTAGGCAAAAACGGCACGGGCAAGAGCACGCTGTTTCACCTCATCTGCGGCCTGCTGCGCCCGAAAGACGGCCGCGTGACCATCGACGGCATCGACACCTTCCGCCGCAGCCCCGCAACGCTCTCGCAAGTGTTCCTCGTGCCCGAAGAGTTCGACCTGCCGCGCGTGAGCATGCGCACTTATGTCGACTTGCAGCGCGGATTCTATCCCAACTTTTCCGACGAAGTGTTGGCCGAATGTCTCGACGCCTTCGAGCTGCCCGGCGACTTGCAGTTGGGCAGCCTGTCGATGGGGCAGAAGAAAAAAGCCTTCATCAGTTTCGCTTTGGCCACTTCTACGCCCTATCTGCTGCTCGACGAGCCGACCAACGGCCTCGACATTCCCTCGAAAAGCATGTTCCGCCGCATCGTGACGCGCCACATGAACGACGAACGCTCCGTAGTCATCTCCACGCACCAAGTGCGCGACGTCGAGGAGATGCTCGACCACCTCGTGCTCATCGACAACCGCCGCGTGTTGCTCGACGCGGGCGTCGACGAAATCTCGTCGCGCTTCCGCTTCGAGCACTTGCCCGCCGGCGCCACGGCCGAAGGCGTGCTCTACGCCATGCCTTCGCTCTCGGGCCAGTCTATCGTGCGCCGCCGCGAGGCCGGCGAGGCCGAAACGCCCGTGAGCATCGAGCTGCTCTTCAATGCGCTGCTCACCGACAACGCCCTCTTCGACAAAAATTGAAGCCACCCATTATTATATATACACCGAAAAAATCCTCTTGTCACATGAAATACTTCGACTTTCGCCGCTACGCCATGCTGCTGCGCCTCGACCTCGTGGGCCAATGGCGCAAGAACGCCATCGTCATGGGCGGCCTCTTCATGGCGTGCTTCGCCATCATGCTCTCTAAACTGACTTACCACTCGGCCATTGCAGACAACTATGTTTATCACGCCAACGACCACGCCGTGGCCGTCACGGTGTTCGTGTTTATCGGCATACTGTGGACACTGTGTCTGGCCAAAAGCGCCTCGATGCTGATGGCGCACACGCGTTCGAAGCAACAGTTCATCGCTCACTTCACGCTGCCGGCCACGACGGGCGAAAAGTTTGCCGCCCGACTGACTTACTTGGTTTTAGGACAGACGGCGGGCTTCGCGCTCTGCTTTGCGGCGGCCGATTTGCTGCAAGGTTTGCTCTTTTGCTCGATGCACGACGTCCCGATGTTCTTCACGCCTTTCCTGCTGCGCTACATCGGCGACTTTTTCACCGAAAACAGCGCCGCCGACGTGACGCTCACGCTGCTCATGGGGCTTTACGGACACGCAGCCTACACATTGGGCGCCGCTTTGTTCCGCCGCTGGCCCTTTGTGCTGACCACGTTCTGCAATTGGCTGCTCGGCTTGCTGTTTATTTCGGGTTGCTTCTATATTGCCCATGCGTATTTGTCCACGGAAACCCGTATCACGCTGACTATGTGGCAGGAAGTCTCGAAAATCGGCGCCATCGTCGTCTATTCCGCGGTGTGCGCGACGTTCTACACGCTTTCTTATTTCCTTTACCGGCGCCGCCAGTTGGCTTGATGCGCATATTTTCAACTTTATCGCCACCGACATGAATTTCAAACAGGGATTACCCATATATGCACAGATTGCCGCCCGCCTGACCGACGAGATTCTTTCGGGCAAATACCCGCCCGGAGCGCGCATTCCCTCGGTACGCGAATATTCGGCCCTGCTCGAAGTGAACATCAACACGACGATGAAAGGTTACGAGCTGCTGGCCCGCGAAGGCGTCGTGGAAAACCGCCGCGGCATGGGGTATTTCGTCTCCGACGACGCCATCGGCCGGCTCGAAAAGCAGCGCCGCAAGGAGTTTTTCGAGGAAGATTTGCCCGAACTGCTGCATCGCATGCAACAAATCGGCATCAGCCGCGACGAACTCATCGAACATCTGAAAAAATCTGCCGGCGACATGTAGTTTTACGGCGTTTGGCGGCGTCCAACGTCATGCTTATCGCCCCCGAACGCCTTGTCCGAAACTTTAATCCACCGATTATCATGAGAAACCTCCCTACCCTGCTGGCTTTCGCCGCAATCCTCGTCTTTGGCTGCGCATGCGGCAAAAAGACGACCTCGATTCAGGAAAGCTACTCCTCTTCGAAAAATGTAAAGCCGGGCGAAATCGAAAAAACTTACGACATCGCCGGCTACAAAGCCATCGAAGCGACGGGCGCAATCAGCGTAATTTTCACGCAAAGCGACGACTATGCGCCCGTTCGCGTCGTCGGGCCGAAAAAACTGATGGAAATTTTCGAAATCCGCCGCAAAGGCGACGACTTGCTCCTCGGCTTTACGGGCCGGACGCCGCAAACCGTTCGCCAAGACGCGCATTCCGACCCCGAACAGGCCGTCGTCACCGTCTACATCGCGGCTCCGGCGCCCGAAGACATCGATATGTCGGCCTCGGCCGTGTTTTACAGCGAACGCATCGCTTGTCGCGGCGAACTTTCGCTCGACGCCTCGGGCGCATCGTTCATCGCAATCGATTCGCTGGCCGCGGCCGAAGTCGAAGCCGAGGCATCGAGCGCTGCACATATCTTTGTGGGAGAAGTTTGTCAGGTATCCGGCGAACTTTCGGTCGACGCGTCGACCGCAGGCGAGGTTTCGCTCAACGGAATCGCCGCCGGCGAAGTGACAGCCGAGGCTTCGGGAGCCGGAGGCGTCCTTTTGGTCGGAAAAACAGCGAACGCGGGCTTCTCGGCTTCGAGTGCCGGCAACATCGACGCCGGCAACTTGCAGGCAACAAAGGGCGTGGCGCGCGCATCGAGCGGCGGGAGCATCGCACGTTCGTTCAAGCGCGACATGGGCAGCCATTCGTCGAGCGGCGGCAGCATTTATTAACGCAAAAAGACGCGCAACGTGCTACATTTACAGAATATCCACAAAACCTATCACGCCGGACAGCCGCTGCATGTGCTCAAAGGCATCGATCTCGACATTTCCGAAGGCGAATTCGTGAGTATCATGGGCTCGAGCGGCAGCGGGAAGAGCACCTTGCTCAACATTTTGGGCATACTCGACACTTACGACGAAGGAACGTACACGCTCGACGGCACGCTTATCCGCAAATTGAGCGAGAACCGCGCCGCCGACCTGCGCAACCGCATGATAGGGTTCATTTTTCAGTCGTTCAACCTGATTCCCTACAAGAATGCGCTCGAAAACGTGGCGCTGCCCTTGTTTTATCAAGGCGTACCGCGCCGTCGGCGCAATGCACTGGCGCTCGAACACTTAGAACGGCTCGGACTGAGGGAATGGGCGCACCATTTGCCCGGCGAACTTTCGGGCGGACAAAAGCAACGTGTGGCCATAGCCCGCGCCATCATCACGCAGCCGCGGCTAATTCTGGCCGACGAGCCGACGGGAGCGCTCGACTCGCGCACAAGCGTCGAAGTGATGGACTTGCTCAGCGAACTCAACCGGCAAGGCATGACGGTCGTTGTCGTCACGCACGAAAGCAGCGTGGCCTACCGCACGCACAAGGTGATACATATCAAAGACGGCCTCATCGAGCGCATCGAAGAGAACAAAGATTTTCCGGCCTCGCCTTTTGCCGGAAGCGAGTTTGTGAAATAACGCCGCAACCCCGACTTATATTCCATGAGAGACCTTCTGCAAGAAATCATATCCGACATCGGCCGCAACAAGCTGCGCACTGCGCTGACGGGCATCTCGGTAACGACGGGCATTTTCCTGCTTATCACGCTTTTGGGCGCGGGAAACGGGCTGATTAACGCCTTTCGGCACAACTCGGGCCAATTCGCCACCAACGCGCTCTACGTTTGGCCGGGCTATCGGCAGCAACCTTACGACGGACTGAGCCAATGGAGCAGCGTGCGCTTCGACAATCGCGACATACGCACCATCGACGAGGCTTTTCCCCGGGAAGTCGACGCCGCCGTCGGCAACGTAGAGCTGCAAGGCCTTACCGCCACGCGGGGCGACCAGCATATGAGCTGCCGCCTCACGGGCGTGCAGCCCGAACAGCAGGATTTGGACAAAATCACGCTGCTTGCGGGCCGCTTCATCAACGACAGCGACCTCGGCGAACGGCGAAAGTCGGTCGTACTGCCGCGCCGCATGGCGCAAACGCTTTTCGGCACGGAGCAGGCGGCCGTCGGTCGGCCGTTGAGCATCGACAATCTGGCTTTTCGCGTGGTCGGCGTCTACGCAGACCAAGGTATGGGCAACTTCGGCAGCAGTCCGCAAGGCTATATCGCGCTTTCGACCGCGCAATTGCTGAATCACGGCCGGCCCGACCTGACGAGCCTCTTGCTGCACACCCGCGGATTGACCGACGACGAGCAATCCGACCGTTTCGACCTGTCCTTGCGCCGCAGCTTGGCCTCGCTGCACCGCTTTGCCGCCGACGACGAGACGGCCGTCTTCACCTACAACGCCGTGAAAGGCGCCGAGGAGCAGGAAAAGGCCTACCGCATCATCAGCAGCGCGCTTTGGATTGTCGGCCTGCTGACTTTGCTCTCGGGCGTGGCCGGCATTTCGAACATTATGCTGATTACCGTGCGCGAACGCACCCACGAATTCGGCATTCGCAAGGCGTTGGGCGCGCGTCCGTGGAGCATACTCAAAACGGTGCTGCTGGAAAGTGTCGTCATCACGGCGATATTCGGCTATGCGGGCCTTGTGCTCGGCATTGCCGGCACGGAAATCATGGGTCGCCTTGCGGGCGAACGCACGCTCTCGCTGTTCGGCAACACGTTCTACTACTTTCTCGACCCTTCGGTGGACTTGCGCATCGCCTTCGAGGCGCTCGCCGTGCTCGTCGCGGCCGGACTGGCCGCCGGCTTCGTCCCGGCGTGGAAAGCCGTGCGCATACGCCCCATCGAGGCGCTGAACGCAAGATAAAACCGCAAGAAAAAGGCGATGCAAAACGGGCTTCGTAACTACTTGAAAAACAGATACGAAAAAATTACCGGGAGAAAGTTCAAACTTTCTCAGACTAAGTTGAAACTTTCTCAGACTAAGTTTTTGCCCTCTCGAACGAAGCGAAAAATATCCCGACAAAAACACTCCATATAACGAAGAACACATACGACAAAATCCCGACGATTATGTTCGACCTCGACAAGTGGAACGAAATTCTGCAAACGATAACGCGCAACAAGACGCGCTCGCTGCTCACGGCCTTCGGCATATTCTGGGGCATCTTCATGCTGGTGCTCCTTTTGGGCGGCGGAAAGGGCGTGCGCGGACTGATTACGGACAATTTCTCCGGCTTTGCGCAAAACACCGTGGTCATCGGCGCGGCGCAGACCACGAAACCCTTCAAAGGCTACGGCAGCGGACGCACTTGGACTATGGAACTCGACGACGCCAAGCGGCTGAAAAGCGAAGTGCCGGGCATCGACGTCTGCACGCCGCTGTTGGGCGCGTTCGGCACGATAGCCAATTACGGCAAACACAGCTGCACGGTAAACGTGCAGGGCGCCGAGACCGAATACAGCCGCATCTCGACGCCCGAAATCACCATCGGGCGCAATTTGAGCCCGAACGACATGCGCGAACGCCGCAAAGTCTGCGTCATCGGCAGCCGTGTGCGCGAAGAACTCTTTCCCGGACAGAACCCCATAGGCTGCCACATCGAAGTGGACGGCGTCTACTATCAAGTGGTCGGCGTGAACACGGCCAAAGGCAACATCAACATCATGGGGTCGGCCGACAAAATGGTCAGCATTCCGCTCAACACGTTCCGGCAGGTCTACAACCGGGGAAATGCCGTCGACATACTCTGCCTTACGGGCCTTCCCGAAGTCGCGACCGAGCGTCTCGAAGGCGAAGTGCGGCGTGTGCTGTGCAAAACGCACTTCATCGCGCCCGACGACGAGGCGGCCATTCTCTTTATCAGCCTCGAAGCCATGTTTCGCATGGTCGACAGCCTCTTTACGGGCCTGAACCTGCTCATTTGGCTGATTGGCATCGGCACATTGCTCTCGGGCATCATCGGTGTGAGCAACATCATGATGGTGACCGTGCGCGAACGCACCGTAGAGATTGGCATACGCCGGGCTATCGGCGCGCGGCCGGCCAGCATCCTGGGGCAAATCCTGACGGAAAGCGTGGTCATCACGATTATGGCCGGCTTGTCGGGCATAAGCCTTGCCATACTCGTTCTTGCCGGCGTGGAAAGCGCGATGAAAGCGGCCGACATGGCGGCCGACTGCATGATTTCTTTCTCCATGGCGCTCGGCTCGGCCTTCGCTCTCGCGCTATTGGGCCTCTTGGCCGGACTTGCGCCCGGCTTGCGCGCCCTTTCCATCCGCCCTATCGACGCTATTCGCGACGAATGAACCGTTTCTTTTCCTTACGACAACAACAAACACACATAAGACTATGAAAAAATTCTTCCGAATGGCAGCCTTTGCGCTGATCGCCGTGATTTTCATCGGCACGTTCGTTTTTCTCTACCAACGCTCGCGCCCCGAAGAGCCTGTCTACGAGATACTCTCGCCGACAGCGCAGACCATAGCGCGCACCACCGTCATTACGGGCACCATCGAGCCGCGCGACGAGGTGAACATCAAGCCGCAAATCAACGGCATCATCGAAACGCTCTACAAGGCGGCCGGCGAAAGCGTGAAGGCCGGCGAAATCATCGCCAAAGTCAAGGTTATTCCCGAAATGAGCAGCATTGCGAGCGCCGAAGCCCGACTTCGGCTGGCCGGACTCAACGAAACGCAGGCCGAAGCCGACTTCGAGCGCTGCCGACAGCTGTACGACGAGCGGCTTGTCAGCACCGAGGAGTTCGAGAAAGTGCGTTTGGCCCGCAATCAAGCCCGCGAGGAGCGCGCAGCGGCCGACGAAGCGCTGCAAATCGTGCGTCAGGGCTTCTCGGCGTCGAGTGCGTCGTATGCAACGACCCTCGTGCGCTCCACGGTCGACGGTCTGATACTCGACATTCCCGTCAAAGTAGGCAATTCCGTGATTCTCTCGAACTCATTCAACGACGGTACGACCATTGCTACCGTGGCCGACATGAATGACCTTATCTTCAAGGGAACAATCGACGAAACCGAAGTGGGACGTCTGCACGAAGGAATGCCGGCGCGGATTTCGGTAGGCGCCATTCGCGACAGCCGCTTCGAAGCCGCCATCGAATATATCGCGCCCAAGGTGTCGGGCGGAACTACGGCCAACCAATTCGAAATCAAGGCCAAAGTCAGCATTCCGCAAGGCACGACGATTCGCGCCGGATACAGCGCAAATGCCGAAGTGGTCTTGGAAAGTGTCGACGCTCCCGTGGCTTTGCCCGAAAGTGCCGTCGAAACCGACGGCGGAAAGACCTTTGTCTACGTCGTGACGGCCGAAACGCCGCAAACTTTCGAACGCCGCGCCGTCGTGACCGGGCTTTCCGACGGCGTACACATCGAAATTCGCAAAGGCCTCAAAAAAGGAGAACGTGTGCGCGGTCATCTCAAAGATAATTCTTCCGTCAATGCCCAGTAAGCCGTATGAAATTGCAAAAAACACTTTTCGTCCTCATCCTTTCTTTTACAGCCAGCTCTCTTTCACAGGCCCAACAGCCCCTCACGCTGACCGACTGCATACGCATAGCCTGCGAACGCAACCTCAGCATAAAACGTGCCGACATAACCCGCCGCATGGCAGAAGTTAGTTTGAGTTCGGCCCGCAATGCCCGTCTGCCGCAAATCAGCGCCGGGGCCGACGAAGGACTGAACTTTGGCAGAAGCCTAACAAGTCAGAACACCTACGCTTCTACCAATACATATACCACCAATTTTTCGGTTTCGGCCTCTATGCCGCTTTTCACCGGCTTCCGGCTGCCCAACCGAAAGAAACAAGCCGCACTCGACCTCGAAGCAGCGCGGGCCGATCTCGAAAAAGTCAAGGATGATTTGAGTCTGAACGTGATGCAAGCTTATTTGCAAGCGCTTTATTGCAAAGAACGTGTGCATATTGCCCGCGAACAACTGACTATGGCCGCCACAGAAACCGCCCGCCGGCGACAATTGCTCGACGCAGGAAAAATCGCTGGTAGCGACGTGACCGAAGCCGAGAGCGCCGAAGCACGCGACCGCTTATCGCTGACCGAAGCTGAAAATGCCGAGGCACTCGCTTTACTCGATTTGAGCCAGTTGCTCGAAATGCCGAGCCCGGAAGGCCTGTCCGTTTTGATGCCGGCCGGCGAACCGCAGGCTTTGCTGCCCGAACCTGCCGAAATATACCGCAAAGCCCGAACTATAAAACCCCAACTCGCAGCCGGCCGCCTGCGTATCGAAAGTGCAGGCTTTGCCGTCAAAATCGCTCAGGCCGACTACCTGCCTTCTGTGTCGCTCGGCGCAGGATTAGGCACAAGCTACTATAAAACCTCGGCGTTCGAGAACACTGGGTTCGGCCGACAGATGAAAGACAATTTCGGAAAATTCATTTCGCTGAACATCAGCATTCCCATTTTCAACGGAATGGCCACCCGCGACAACATTCGTCAGGCCAAACTGCGTCAAGAGGAGGCTCATCTCAGTCTCGAAGAGAGCGAAAAAGCGCTCTACAAAGAAATTCAGACCGCTTATTACAACGCACGCGGCGCTTATGCCAAATATGAAAGCGCCGTAGCTGCGGAACGTGCTGCTGCTGAGACTTTCAGGCTTATCTCACGCAAATACGAGCTGGGAAAAGCCAATGCTACTGAATACGAACAACAGCGCACGGCCTGCACCGAAGCAATATTGGAGCGCACGGCCGCACGCTACGAATTCTTGTTCCGCGCCGGCATCCTGCGTTTCTACGGAGGCGAACAACCATCGCTCTGAGCGTGCTCACAGCAACCGGAAAGTCGTAAGTCCGTCCCTGTTCGAGAGACGGACTTACGACTTTCTGCGGCATACGTTCCACCACAGCGGAGTGCCGGCTTATTCTGCCGCACCTTTGCTCTTTACGGCCAGACGGCGCTGCACGCGACGCCTCGACGTATCCTCGGCGGTCTTTTCCACTTTCACGCCGGCCAGCTCGGGATCGACCATGATGCGGCCGCAATACTCGCAGACGATGATTTTTTTGCGCGTACGGATATCAAGTTGACGCTGGGGCGGAATTTTGTTGAAGCATCCGCCGCAGGCGTCGCGCTGTACGTAGACCACGCCCAGACCGTTGCGCGAATTTTTGCGGATACGCTTGAATGCCGTCAGCAATCGCGGCTCTATGCTGAATTCGAGCGTCTGCGCCTTGTCCCGCAACTTTTCTTCCTCGGCTTTCGTTTCGGCCACGATTTCGTCGAGTTCGGCTTTCTTGGCTTCGAGGTCGTTCCGGCGTTCCTCCATTTGGGCTGCGGTCTGCTTTATGCTTTCCTTGTGTTCGGCTATGCGGCTCTGCGCGTCGCCGAGTTTTTTGTTCTGCAACTGCACCTCGAGATCCTGGAATTCGATTTCGTGCTGCAACATGTCGTATTCGCGATTGTTCCGCACGGCTTCGAGCTGCTTGTGATAGGTTGCCAGGCGTTCGGCGGCTTCGGCTATTTTATTTTTGCGTTTCGCCATATCGGCTTCGAGTTCGCGCACATCTTCCTCGTTTTTAGCGATGCGGTGTTCCAGGCCTGCGATTTCGTCTTCGAGATCCTGCACTTCGAGCGGCAGTTCGCCGCGCAAGGCGCGATAGCGGTCGATTTCCGAGAGTAAAGTCTGCAGTTGGTAGAGTTTCTGCAGTTTTTCTTCCACCGTCATGTCGGCGGGATTGATTTTTTTTGCCATTGTATTTACGTTTTATCGTTTGTTTCTGTCTTTTTGTCCTTTATGCGCGCGTATAAAAGAGGTGTACCGGATTCGTATCGACGCCCGAGAGCACGATACGCAGCCCCGGCAGAGCCTTTTCCAGCACCCGCCGCATCAGCCCGGTAGCATGGCGTTCGCTTTCGTAGTGTCCGAGCGCACAAATCAGCATGCTGTTTTCGTGTCCGAAATATGTGTGGTAATGTACCTCGCCCGTGAGGAAACAGTCTGCGCCCTGCGCTGCGGCTTCGTTCAGCAAGTAGTCGCCGGCACCGCCGCAAAGGGCCACAGTCTCAATGTCGCGTCCGCGAAAGCCGTTGTGCAGCAGCGCCCGGCAGCCGAACACTTCGCTGACGCGCTCCAGAAAGGCTTCCGCCGCCAGCGCCCGGGGCAGCCGGCCCGCGGCTCCGCTGCCTCCCGCGCCGCATGGTTGCAGGAAGCGCACGTCTTCGAGCCCCAGTTGCGCCGCCATTTCGAAACTCACGCCGCCAGAGGCATTGTCCAGGTTCGTATGTGCCGCGTAGACGGCCACATCGGCGCGCAAGGCCAGGGCGGCGACGCGCTCGGGCTGTGTCCGTCCGCAGAGCTGCCGCAACGGGCGGAACAAGAGCGGATGGTGCGCCACAATCAGGTTGCAGCCGCGGGCTTCGGCCTCGGCCACGACCTTTTCGGTCACGTCTAAACACAACAATACCCCTGACACTTCGCGCTCCGTTGTTAATCCGATCTGCAGGCCGGCATTGTCGTAGCCTTCCTGCAGGGGCAGCGGAGCGAATTGTTCAAGGGCCGCGGTCACGTCCTTTACTTTCATTTACGCTGACGTTTTTCGATGTCGGCTGCAAATTTACATATTTTCTCCGATACGGCCAACGTCCTCCGGCAGCGCTTGCAGTGCCGGCCGGCGGCGAGAAAAGCGCGAAAAGATTTGGCCGTCACGAAAGTTTCTCTTACTTTTGCACCCGCATTCCGCAACAATTGGAGAGTTGGCAGAGTGATCGATCGCGCCGGACTCGAAATCCGGTATACGGGTCTCCCGTATCGGGGGTTTGAATCCCTCACTCTCCGCAAAATCAGCGCGCCCGCAGAACTTTCTGCGGGCGCGCTTTCGTTTATGCCGCAACTGTGGGCACACGAGCCGCACGACGGAGTCTCTTCCGGCGATGCGGCCGACGCTTTCCGCCGCCTGCGGGGCGGAAGAAAGGATGCGGCGGACAATAGCCCGGGCAGCGATTTTTACGCAACATTTTTTGACAAAACCGACAACCCCTTCCAGCGCCGTTTTCAGGATGTGACATCCTGAAAACGGCGAAAAACGGACCGCGACGCTCCGCAAAGCGCTGCTTTCGGGGCGTTGCGCCGAACTTACAGGGCGTAAGTTCAAACTTTCTCCCTGTTATTTTGAAATAACGGGGCGTTATTTTCGCCTGTTTCGGGCTTCAGAAACGGTTTTTACGGGCGTTTCGGCCCGAAAAGAGAGCCGTTTTTGTCGGAAAGCGAAGACATCGCGCTAATTATCAGCAACATGCGGAAACCTTCGGCATAATGCGCAGGAATCGCGTATTTCGGCGCAAAGAACGGCGCGTGCGGAAATACGCCACTGACGGAGGCTTAGACGAAGCGCCCGAGGGGAAAACCGGAGGCAGAATTTTGTCTGTTCCGGCAGACTGTCGTAACTTTGGGGCGGCGCCGGGGGCTGTCGCAAAAGCGCCGCTGCGCACCGGCCGCGGACGGCCGGAGGCAAGAACTTAGACAAAATTTACGACGCATGACACGTTTTCTTCTCTGCCTGCTTTTCTTCGCCACAACGGCCGGCACGCTGCAAGCTGCGCCCGTCGACTCGCTGTTTCTCGGCATTCCGGCCGCCGAAATGCCCGAACTCGACCGCAGCGCACGCATGGATTTGCTCGATTTTTGGGACAGCGGGCTCGAAGCCCGGACTCCCGGCACGTTCGGCGACACAATCCGCCTCGTTTCGCGCACGGACTCGGCGCTGACCCTGCAACTGGCCGACGCAGCCGTGTGGCGCATCCGCCTGCTCGGCCCGGGGCGCGGCGTGTGGGAGCGCGAGGTGCGGCTGCCCGGCCGCAAGGAGGCTTTTATCCGGCGCAAAGACCTGTAAGCCCCGGCACAGGACGGAGGCTGTGCGCACAACGCGCCAACAAAACAGAGGAAAACGACAGAAAAAAGGAAGAGGAGCGGCGCTTCACAGCGTGACTCCTCTTTTCGTTTTTTAGGTATTAGAACTTTAAGGTAAAAAGATTGTTTGGATAACGGGAGCAAATATCGGAAAGAGTTTTGATTCCGCCAAACTTTTACCTCGTTTTTGTAAACTCGACATTGAAAAATCATTCCTTAGCGCCTTTTCTCACTTTTCGGCGGAAAAAGCTCCGAAACAGAGCAAAAACAGCAGAAAGGGCGACTACGACCGCCGCGACGAGCGGCTTGTCGCCCGCTGCCAGCCCGAAAACCGTCCCGGAAAGGGCGCCGAGGAAATGCGTATGCTGGGAAGTGCCCCTCCGGCAGTGGGCCGACTCTTCGAGCAAGGCGCCGAGCACGCACGACAGGGAGAAACCGGCGCCGGACGCAGTCAGTACGCCGGCGCACAAAGCGAGCACCGCCTGCATGTCCGCCCCGACCGGCAACCATCCGGGCAGCAGGAACAGCGACAGGCCGGCAAGCGTCAGCAAACGCGACATCGGCAGCCCGCGGCCAGCACAGCCTCTGCGAAACAGCGCCCGCCACGCCCGATAGCCCAGCGCCACGCCGGGCAGCAGGGAAAAAGCTACCGGCACAGTGCCGCAACGGCACAGCAAGAAGCCAAGAGGAAACGCCGACACCGCAGCAGCGGCGCACGACAGCGTGCGGTCGGCCCGAAAATAGCGGTCGAACGAGAACAACGCTACAGGAACAGGCGCTTTCAGCCGTATGCCGAGCGGAAGTGCCGTGAGAAAAGCGAGCAGCAGTGGCATGCCGGCGCACACGGAAGCATGCCGCGGCAACAAGACTGCGGCCGCCGATGCCAGTGCCGCCCCGGCTGCCAGTCCGCCCCGGCAGACCCAGGCATATTCCAGATCGGCACGCGTGCGTTGCTCGCTGACAACCAAATCATTCAGCAGCGTCGAGGCCAAAGTCGCCTGCTGCAGCGCGAAAGCGCTGCCCATCAGGCAACACGCGGCCATACGGCCCCATCCTTCGGGCAACAGTCGGGGCCAGAGCCCGAAAACGACGGCCATCTGGACCACAAGCACACGCAAGAGCACGCCTTTGCGCGAATAGCGTTCTAACAAAAAAGCATTGAAACAGCCGGTAAACACGGCACCGGCCAGAAAAAGCAAACCGCACAACGTTGCAGCCGCCCTGCCGCCCGAAACGGCCGGCACAGCCCACGCCGACACACCGGAGTAAAGCAAGAAGCCGACTGCATAGAGGCGCAGGGGACGGAATGCGGCCGGCACGGTGAAAAGACGCTCTGCGTCAGTATTGTTCGCCCGCATTGGGGAAATCGCACGACTTTACATCCTTGACATACCGGCCTATAGCGTCGGTCATCACCCCGTGCAAATCGGCATAGCGGCGCAAAAACTTCGGGCTGAAGTCATTGTTTTTGCCCAACATGTCATCGATTACAAGTACCTGCCCGTCAGCAGCGCCGGCGCCTATCCCAATAATCGGGACCGGCACTTCTGCGATGACTCGCTGCGTAAGCGAGGCCGGAATTTTCTCGAGCACGAAAGCGAAACAGCCGGCTTCAGCCAACACACGGGCGTCGGAGAGCAACTTTTCGGCCTCTTTTTCCTCGCGGGCCCGCACGGTATAGGTACCGAACTTGTTAATGGACTGCGGCGTGAGACCAAGATGTCCCATTACGGGTATACCGGCGTCAAGAATCGCACGCACGGTATCGAGAATCTCGACACCGCCCTCAAGCTTCAACGCATCGCAGCCCGTTTCCTGCATGATGCGCACGGCATTGCGCACTCCCTCGGTAGCATTGACCTGATAGGTGCCGAAAGGCATGTCGCAAACCACAAGCGCACGCTTCACCCCGCGGCAGACACTGCGGGCATGGTAAATCATCTGGTCAAGTGTAATGGGAAGCGTAGTGACATTTCCGGCCATCACATTGGAAGCGGAATCGCCGACAAGAATAACGTCGACGCCAGCGGCATCCACGATTTTCGCCGTTGTATAATCATAAGAGGTAAGCATGGCTATTTTCTTTCCCATGCGTTTCATTTCAATCAGACGGTGGGTCGTAACCTTGCGGGGGTCTTCCACCAAATATCCACTCATCGATACACAGATATTATTGGTTTAACGAGGTGCAAATTTAGCAAATTGCAGGAAAAAGAGCCTCACACAGCCGGAAGCCGGTGACTGTTCAGCGGGCCGGAATGATAACCGTGAGCCAGTCGCGCAAACGAAAAGGGCCAATACCATAGCCATGCTGACTGTCACTGATGAGCAGATAGGTCGGTCGGCCGTCGGACAGTCGGATACCCGGACAAAGGCCTTCATAATTGGCGAAACTGTGATCGAACAATGTGAAACGCGTAGTGATATCGGCGAGTTCCGTTTTCTTTCCTCCGGCATAGCGGAACACACGGCAGCGACAGCGGGCACCAAGATAGCCGGCAGGAATGTTGGCTTCACGTTCGAGCACGAGCAAACTGCCGTCACCGGGAGCACAAAGCGCGCTGATGCCGGACACCACGGTGCCACCCGTTGCAGAGAACGAGAGAGGCTCCGGCCAATAGCAGAGCGTGTCGACCGGCTGCAGATTACGGTCGAAAGCCACAAGCAAATGCAACGAATCGCCTCTAAGCGGCCGTTCCGTCGTCGCCCAGAAGCGTCCGGAAACAGCGTCATACGCCAATGCTTCAAAACCATAGTTAGGTAGAATGCGAGAAAAGCCTTCGGGGACAGACAGCCGACGCCCAGTCGGCGCACCTGACAAGCTGTATTCCAGAATTTGCTGATCACGCTCCCCGCTAATAAAAAGCGTCTGCCAATCGGGGACAAATGCGATGCCTTCGCAGTCGCGGCTCTCCTCACCAGCGTCTCGGAAGCCTCCGTAAACGACATCTGTCACAGCTCCCGTGAGGCTGTCCTGCGCCACAGAAAGGAGTGCAAAACCTGTTTGTTTATCATCGACAAGGGCATAGAGACCATTGCCCAAAGCCGTTATACCTGAATAATCAGCAGGAGGTACTCCCCAGCGGGACAAGTCAACTTGAGCCGGTAGCAAAAATGCATAAGTCAGCAGCAAAAGAAATAAAGCAGGTTTCTTCATATTATATAATTAGTGGGGCAAGATTCCGGGAACCGGCTGTCCGGCCGTATCGACAAGAGCACTCCTCTTTTCTATTTTTTCCCATCAGTCATTGTCTTTCAAATTCCAACCATACACAAATGCAATACAAAATTCGCCAGAATCATCGGAAACAGCAAAGTTTTCGCCGGAAATCACTCAAAGGGAGATGTTTGCAAACAGCCCTCGAATGCGTCTACCGGATTTATCAGGAAAGATATTAGCTTATTCGGTGAGAAATCGTTAATTTTGCAAAACAGAATACAAAGTAACAAGAACACGTTAATCGATTGGAAACTAATGAAAAATTTCCAGCAGACAGACAAGAACGGCTTTTACGGACGCTTTGGCGGAGCTTACGTTCCCGAAGTGCTGTACAAGACGGTGGAAGATTTGAAACTTCAATACTCGGAAATTATCGAATGTCCGGATTTTCGCACCGAATACCGCCAGTTGTTGAAAGATTACGTGGGACGCCCCACTCCGCTTTATCATGCCCGCCGCATGAGCCGGCAATATGGCTGCAAACTCTATCTGAAGCGAGAAGATCTGAATCATACGGGCGCACATAAAATAAACAATGCCATCGGACAGGCTCTGCTGGCCAAACGCATGGGTAAAAAGCGCATCATTGCCGAAACGGGAGCCGGACAACACGGTGTGGCTACGGCCACAGTTTGCGCCCTGATGGACATGCCTTGCCGCATTTACATGGGTGCCTTGGATGTAGAACGACAACGAACCAATGTGGAAAGAATGCGTATGCTGGGGGCAGAGGTCTTTCCCGTAGAGAGTGGGAATATGACATTGAAAGATGCTACCAACGAGGCCATTCGCGATTGGTGCTGTCATCCTGGTGACACTTTTTATATTATCGGCTCTACTGTGGGGCCTCATCCTTATCCGGATATGGTGGCACGCCTGCAAAGCGTCATTTCGGAAGAAATCAAATGGCAACTACGGGAGAAAGAAGGCCGCGACTATCCTGACTACCTATTGGCCTGCGTAGGAGGCGGGAGCAATGCAGCCGGAGCTATGTTCCATTATCTCAATGACGAGCGCGTCAATCTCGTATTGGCTGAAGCCGGCGGTCTGGGAGTAGAGACGGGGCAGACGGCAGCCACTATGCAAATCGGTACTATGGGCATCTTGCACGGCAGTCGGATTAAAGTGATGCAAACGGAGGACGGACAAATCATAGAACCTTATTCCATCTCCGCTGGATTGGACTATCCGGGTGCAGGTCCCATGCACTGCAATCTTCATGAGACCGGCCGCGCAAGAGTTCTCCCCATAAACGATGACGAAGCACTCTGCGGCGCTTATGAACTGACCCGACTGGAAGGAATTATCCCAGCACTCGAAAGCAGCCATGCATTGGCGCTACTGCCGAAACTGCAATTTCGCCCCGACGACGTAGTCGTACTCAATCTGAGCGGACGCGGGGATAAAGATTTGGATACTTACCTGAAAAAGCTTGTTTGTTATCACAAAACACAGTAACAAGTTGAAAAGTAACATATTATAGTATCAAAACCTTTGCAGAATGAAACATATAGAAAACAAATATACCCCGGAAGACCATAACACGAAGAATACGGCTGCTCCATTTTTATATAAAGCCGTATCGAAAACGATCCTTGGCGATTTGCTTACGCCAGTCAGCGCATACATGAAAGTACGCGATGCTTATCCGCAAAGTGCCCTGATGGAAAGTTCGGACTATCACGGTGGGGAAAATGCAAAATCATTTATAGCCCTCCACCCTATCGCTTCCGTGAGCGTAAATCACGGGAAAGGACATATCCAGCTCCCTGATGGTAGCCTTTCGGAATATCCTGTCACAAAAGATTATAGCGTAGCTCGACTTATCAATGATTTTCTTTGCCAGTTCCAAATCACAGGCGACACGAACCGCTATTGTGGAATTTTCGGCTATACCTCGTTTAATGCTGTTCAGTATTTCGAACCCATTTGCGTCAAAGACGAAACCAAAGAAGATAATGACGCTCCTGATCTGTTGTATATATTATATAAGGACGTGGTCGTATTCGACCATTTCCGCAACACACTTACCCTTATCGAACTATTGGCCGACGGTGAAAAAGACGATCTTGAACAATTGGAACGCGATCTTCGCGGCCGTGCCTGCCAAGATTTCAACTTCCGCCCCGTCGGTCCATGCATTAGCACGCTTACTGATGATGAACACAGAGAAAACATACGGCGCTGCATTCGTCATTGCTTGCGCGGCGACGTATTCCAGATTGTCCCTTCGCGTCGATTCTGCCAACACTACGAAGGAGATGACTTTAAACTATACCGGGCCTTACGTAGTATCAATCCGAGTCCCTATCTTTTTTATTTCGATTTCGGCGGTTTCCGTATTTTCGGATCATCTCCCGAAACTCACTGCCGCATAGAGCCTATGCCATGTTCTGCCGACTGCATTTCCAACGAAAAACTCCCCATGCGTGCCTATATCGACCCCATAGCCGGAACTACACGCCGGACAGGAAATGCCACGCAAGACCGAAAAAACGCAGAATACCTGCGCAATAATCCGAAAGAGAATGCCGAGCACGTTATGTTAGTCGATCTGGCCCGCAACGACCTTTCGCGCAATTGTCATAATGTCCATGTCGATTTCTACAAAGACATGCAATTTTACAGTCATGTGATACATCTCGTCAGCCGAGTGAGTGGAGAACTCGACGACAATGCCGACCCCATTCAGACCTTCATCGACACCTTCCCGGCCGGTACTCTAAGCGGTGCCCCCAAAGTACGGGCCATGCAACTCATATCAGAATACGAGCCGCACAACCGTGGTATCTACGGCGGCTGTATCGGTGTCATCGGCTTCGATGGGAGTCTGAATCAAGCCATCACCATCCGCACTTTCGTCAGTCGTAACGGGGAATTATGGTTTCAGGCCGGCGGCGGTGTCGTAGCAAAAAGCGACGTAGAGTATGAACTGCAAGAAGTCAACAACAAACTCGGTGCCCTGCACAAGGCCATCGAAATGGCAGAAACATTATGAAAATCGCGATCATTGACAATTACGACTCTTTCACCTACAACCTCAGCCATCTTGTTAAAGAACAGGGCTCTGAGGTCGCAGTTTTCCGCAACGACAGCTTTGAAATGCCACAATTGGAGGCATTCGATAAAATCATTCTATCGCCCGGCCCCGGTATACCCAGCGAAGCAGGTCTGTTGCTCGACACCATCAAATGTTATGCTGGCCGAAAACCCATATTGGGCGTATGCCTGGGGCACCAGGCCATCGGAGAGTTTTTCGGCGGCCGGCTGACAAACTTAACAGAAGTATTTCATGGCGTAGCGACAACAGCCCATATCACCGTACGCGACTATCTTTTCAACAATCTGCCCGACGACATAGAAATAGGCCGCTACCATTCGTGGGTTATCGACATGGATGGGCTGCCCGATTGCCTTGAAGTAACCAGTATGTCTGAAGAAGGACAAATCATGTCAGTCCGGCACAGAAAATACGACATTCGGGGAATCCAATATCATCCCGAAAGCGTACTGACCAAAGATGGTAAAACGATTATCCGGAACTGGCTCGAACAATAATTTTATGAAAGAATACCTGACAAGACTGATAAACGGTGAGACTCTGACGCGCGAAGACACTCGCTTGATTATGCTGGGCATCACCCGCGAAGTCTACAACGACTATCAGATTGCCGCCTTGTTGATGGCCATGCAGACACGGGGCATAAATGTGGACGAACTGCTGGGGCTGCGTGACGGACTGCTGGAAACAGGCAAACACATTGATATAGGCGATCAAAACACCCTTGACATCGTAGGGACCGGAGGCGATAGGAAAAACACGTTCAACATTTCCACTTGTTCTGCTTTCGTCATTGCCGGAGCCGGATATAAAGTGACCAAACACGGCAACGGCAGTAGCAGCAGTGTCAGCGGAGCCAGCAACGTACTGGCCGGCCATGGCGTAAAGTTCACCGATAATCCCGACATTTTGCTCCGCTCTCTCGACGAAGCCAACATTTGCTATTTCCATGCTCCACTCTTTGCCTATGGCATGAAATTCGTAGGCTCCGTGCGCAAAGCCCTCGGCATACCGACCTGCTTCAACCTGCTCGGACCGCTGATTAACCCCTGTCGCCCAAAAAATTCCCTGCACGGCACGGCTAACCAAAGCCAAATGCGACTTTACACCAATTTGCATCAGCGCATCGGCGACAATTTCGGCGTCATCACCAGCTACGACGGCTACGATGAAATCTCGCTGACCAGCGGTTTCAAGTTAATTACTCCCGACTTTGAGAAAGTCTATACGCCCAAGGAACTCGGCTTCAATTATGCAGACCCTCGCGACATTTATGGCGGTGAAACCGAGAAAGAGGCTGCACGGATTTTCGACAACGTACTGGAAAACACGGCTACCGAAGCGCAAAAGAACGTTGTTCTGGCCAATGCCGCCTGCGGCATCAGTATCATGGAGCGTAACCTAAGCATCTCAGAAAGCATAGCCATCGCCCGCGAATCGCTGGAAGGCGGAAAAGCGCTGCAGGCGTTTAAAACTTTCATTCGAATCAATTCCTGACGGATACTCACCATGAAAGACATACTCGAAGATATCGTTTCGTGGAAACACATCGAGGTCGAGCAGCAGAAACAGGCACTTACTCCCCGGCAGCTCTACACTAAAGTCGACCGCCTCATGGAAAAGGGCATTCAACCGCACAGCATGCGTCGGGCGCTGACCGAAAGTCCCTGCGGCATCATCGCCGAATTTAAGCGAAAAAGTCCTTCCAAAGGCTGGATCCACCCTGACGCCGAACCCGAAGAGGTTGTGCCTCTGTATGCCTGTAACGGTGCTGCCGCCATCAGCATATTGACAGACGAAAAGTATTTTGGCGGATCCATGGACTTCATCCAACGCATGCGAAACCATCCTGCACTAGCCGAAGACAACGCATGTCCCATTCTTCGCAAAGATTTCATCATCGACGAGTACCAACTCTTTCAAGCCCGCCTGATCGGGGCCGACGCCGTTCTGCTCATCGCCTCCGCACTGTCGAAACAAGAATGCCGGATGCTGACCGGCACGGCCCATGAACTGGGATTGGAGGTACTTTTAGAGATGCACGGCGAAGAAGAGCTCGACTATGCCGATTTAGATATAGACATGGCCGGCATCAACAATCGCAACCTCGGCACTTTCCACACCGACGTGGCCAACTCTTTCCGACTGGCCGGCCGCTTGCCCGAAGAAAAGTTGCGCGTCAGCGAAAGCGGAATCAGCCAACCCGAAACAATTGTCCATTTGCGCCAGGCCGGATTCAGGGGGTTCCTCATCGGCGAAACTTTCATGCGGGAAGCCGACCCCGGAGCGGCGCTCAAACGCTTCCTTACACAAACCACAGCCCTCCTGCCGCCAGCCAAAGCGCACATCTATCCTTGAAAATTACGGACACCCCGCCCCATGATTGTTAAAATATGCGGCATGCGCCAGGCGCAGAACATTCGCGAGGCAGAAACGCTGCGTCCTTCGATGATGGGCTTCATCTGCTGGGACGGTTCGCCGCGCAACGTGATCGAAACTCCGGCCTATTTGCCTTCCTGCACCCGTGTCGGCGTCTTCGTCGAGCCCCGGCCGGACTTTGTTCAGACCAAAGT
>JAFLUW010000028.1 GCA_022508615.1 Prevotellaceae bacterium
AAAAACGCTAACTTTGCCCGCTGTTAGCAGACGGGGACTGCCTGCCCCGCCGCCGAGTGCTTGATTAACCTCGTAAAAAACAAGAAAATGTCGGAAAAACGTCCTGCGGTGTCGCTCCCGCTGTTGGTGCTCGCCGTGCTTTTTGCGGTCTGCCTCGTGGCAGCCAACCTTCTCGAAACGAAACAAGCCTGTATCTTCGGCGTGAACCTCACGGCCGGGCTGATTGTCTTCCCCGTGTCCTACATTATCGGCGATTGTCTGACGGAAGTCTACGGCTTTCGCGCAGCGCGGCTCGTCATTTGGCTCGGCTTCCTGATGAATGCCTTTTTCGTGGCCGCCGGCTTGGTGGCCGACCTGCTTCCGCCGGCCGACTATTGGCACGGGCAGGAGGCTTTTCACGATATGTTCGGACTGGCGCCGCGCATCGTGGCCGGTTCGTTCGTGGCTTTTCTGGCCGGTTCGTTGCTCAACGCTTATGTCATGAGCCGCATGAAGCGCAGCGCCGGCGAGCGGGGCTTTTCGCTGCGTGCCATTCTCTCGACCGTGGCCGGCGAGAGCGTCGATTCGCTCGTGTTCTTTCCCGTGGCCCTCGGCGGCGTGATTCCTTGGACGGAGTTGCCCGGCGTGATGTTGGCGCAGGTCGTCATCAAGACGCTCTACGAAGTGGCGGCCTTGCCGGTGACGCTGCGCGTGGTGCGGCGGCTGAAACGCTGGGAGGGCGGCGAGGCGATAGACCGCGGCATTTCCTATAATCCGTTCCGCATTTTCGAAATACAAACTTTGCACGATGATGAAAGAAGATAGCGAAGCCCTTGTCGTGTTCAGCGGCGGGCAGGACTCGACAACCTGCCTCTACTGGGCGAAAGAGCGTTTCGAGCGGGTCTCGGCGCTGACCTTTGTCTACGGACAGAAACACGCGCTCGAAGTAGACGTGGCCGAACGACTGGCCCGTGCGGCCGATGTTCGTTGGACGAAGATGGATGTCTCGTTCATCGCCTCGCTCTCGGCCAACGCGCTGACCGATGCGTCGGTCGCCATGGACGAAGAGAAGCCTGCCGGCGCGCCGCCCAATACGTTCGTGCCCGGACGCAATTTGTTTTTTCTCTCCGTCGCTGCCGTCGTGGCCCGCGAGCGCGGCGTGCGCCACATTGTCACCGGCGTGGGGCAAACCGATTTCAGCGGCTATCCCGATTGCCGCGACACGTTCGTGCGAAGCCTGAACGTCACGCTCAATCTGGCCATGGACGGCCGGTTCGTCATTCACACGCCGCTCATGTGGCTCGACAAGGCCGAAACGTGGGCGTTGGCCGACCGTCTCGGCGTCTTCGAGACGGTGCGCCGCGAGACGCTCACTTGTTACAACGGTCTGCCCGGCGACGGTTGCGGCCATTGCCCGGCCTGCCGCCTGCGTCGCGAGGGATTGGAAACGTATTTGAAACAAAAACAACAGCAACTGCCATGAAAAAAAGAGAACAGGAAGGGCTCGAAGCCCTCGGACGCAAAACGGAATACGCAACAGACTATGCGCCCTACGTGCTCGAAACCTTCGAAAACCGTCATCTCGACAACGATTACTGGGTGACGTTCAACTGTCCCGAATTTACGAGCCTCTGCCCCATCACGGGGCAGCCCGACTTTGCCGAAATACGCATCGCCTACCTGCCCGGCGAGCGCATGGTCGAGAGCAAGAGCCTCAAACTCTATCTGTTCTCGTTTCGCAACCACGGCGATTTCCACGAAGACTGCGTGAACACGATAATGAAAGACCTCGTGCGGCTGATGAACCCGAAGTATATTGAAGTGACTGGGTTGTTCACGCCCCGCGGCGGCATTTCCATTCATCCTTATGCCAATTACGGCCGTCCGGGCACGAAATATGAAAAAATGGCCGCCTATCGTTTGCGGCAACATGCGCTTTAATCGTAAATTTGCGCATAAATTCATACTTGAACAGAAATGAGAAAAACGTTACTCCTCCTTTTCCTCGGCTTTGCGACCTTTGGCGCAGCTTTGGCACAGACTCCCGTCCTCACGATGCAGGACGTGGCCGGTGGCAAGTATTTCCCCGAAACTGTCCGCGGCATCCGGCCCTCCGAGGGTGAGACTTTCACGCAACTTTCCTCCGACGGCCGGCAGATTGTCCGTAAAAGTTTCCGCACGGGCGAGCAAATCGAGGTGCTTTTCGACTGTTCGACGGCCCGCGGCCCGAAGAAGTTGCAACGCATCGACGGATACGACATCTCGCCCGACGGCCGCCGCATTTTGTTGCAGACGGAGACACGCCCGCGCTACCGCCATTCGTTCACGGCGCAATATTACATCTTCGACGTGCCCAACCAAAAGTTCGAGCCGCTTTCTGATGGTGGTGCACAGGAGCAGCCCCTTTTCTCGCCCGACGGCACGATGATTGCTTTCGTACGCGACAACGACCTCTATATAGTCAAGCTGCTTTTCGGCAATGCCGAAACGCGCGTGACGACCGACGGCGAGCGTAACAAAGTCATCAATGGTCTGCCCGACTGGGTGTGCGAGGAAGAGTTTTCGCAAAGCCGCGCGTTCGACTTTTCAGCCGATTCGCGCACATTGGCTTGGGTGCGCTACGACGAGAGTCGCGTGCCCGTCTATCGCATTCCCATGTACAAAGGCCTCGCGCCCGAACTTGCGGAATACGACGAATATCCCGGCGAATATGCCTACAAATATCCAGTGGCCGGCGCTCGCAATTCGGAGGTCAGCGTGCTGGCCTACGATGTCAAAGACCGCACGACGCGCCGCATGGATGTGCCGATGGATTCGGACGCCTACATTCCGCGCATCCACTTCACGAGCGACCCCGAGCGCTTGGCTGTCGTCACGCTCAATCGCCGGCAGAACTGCATGGACATTCTCATGGCCAATCCCCGCTCGGGCGTCTGCCGGTTGGCTGTGCGTGAGGAGAGCGACAAATATGTCAAGGAGACGGCTTACGAAAGTTTGCATTTCTACAAAGATCGTTTCACGATGGTGAGCGACCGTTCCGGCAGCCGCCAACTTTATATATACACGCTGAGCGGCACGCTCGAACGACAAGCCACCAAAGGCCCCGACGAGGTTACGGCTTTCTATGGCATGGACGAGGTTACGGGCCGTGTCTTCTATCAGGCCACAGACGGCTCGCCTCTTCGCCGTGCAGTCTTTGTGGCCGACAAGCGTGGCCATGCCACGAAACTTTCTGCGCGTCCGGGCACGAATTCGGCCACGTTCTCGTCCAACTTCCGCTATTATGTCGAGGTGCACAGTTCGCTCGACGAAGTGCCTGTCACCACGTTGCGCTCCGTCGACGGCAAAGCCGTGGCCACGCTTGTGGACAATGCCGCGCTCAGAGCCTCGCTCGAAGGCAAGCTTGGCACGAAAGAATTTTTTACCTTCACCACTTCTGAAGGCGTAGCCCTCAACGGCTACATGATCAAGCCTCGCGACTTCGATGCCTCGAAACGCTATCCCGTCGTCATGTATCAGTACGGCGGTCCCGGCTCGCAAGAGGTGAAAGACGCCTGGAACATAGGTTTCTATACGGGCGGTGTGTTCGAAAGTCTGCTTTGCGAAAAAGGTTTCATCGTGGCCTGCGTCGATGGCCGCGGCACAGGCTTCCGCGGTGCCGATTTCGAAAAATGTATATACCTGCACATGGGTGAATTCGAGAGTCGCGACCAAGTCGAGGCCGCCCTCTACCTCGGCTCGCTGCCCTATGTCGACAAAGCACGTATCGGCATCTGGGGATGGAGCTTCGGCGGCTTCAACACGCTCATGTCCATGTCCGAAGGTCGGGGCGTCTTTGCCGCAGGTGTGGCCGTGGCTGCCCCGTCGAACTGGAAATACTACGACACTGTCTACACCGAGCGCTACATGCGCACGCCCCGCGAAAATCCCGCCGGCTATGCCGACCAGCCGCTTGGCCGCGCTGCCCGTCTCAGCGGCAGTCTGCTGCTCGTACACGGCACGGCCGACGACAACGTCCACTTCCGCAACTTCGCCGAGATGAGCGAAGCCCTTGTGCAGGCCGACAAGCAGTTCGACATGCACGTTTACACCAACCGCGACCACTCCATCCACGGCGGCCGCACGCGCAAACACATCATGACGAGGATTGTCGACTTTTTCGTGGACAAACTCGCTCGTCCCGCCGTCCGATGAGGCCAATCATCCTTGTTCATACACCCCGCCGGGAGCAAGACATGCAGATCTATGTGCAGAGTTTCTGCGAAGCTTGGCTTGCTGCCGGCGGGCGTGCCGTTTTGCGCTGCGAAGCCTTTCAGCGCGGGCTGCTGAAGAATCTCGGCAAAGCCCTTTTAGCGCTCGGCATGCACCGTTTTCCCTCCATGCTTCGTTTTGCCCCCTATCAGACTTATCTTGTCTGCTCGCGGGGCGGTCACCTCGCCAAGGCGGCGTTGCCCTACGCCTTTCGGGGCGAAGTCGTGCCGATGCTTTGGGACTGCTGGCCCGAGACATGGCCCGGGCTGGAACGCAGCCTGCGGCAGCTCGATGTGAAGCTCTGTTTCGTCACGGCCTCCGACGTGGCTGCCCGCTTCTCGCAACGTCTGCCCGGCATAAAGTTCGTACACGTGCCCGAAGGCGTCGCTCTCGCCGACTATTCGGCCGGCAAGCCGCTGTCGGCCCGCCAGACCGACGTCTACGAGCTCGGCCGTCGCCATCCGGACGTGCACGAAGCCCTCATGGCTGGCGAAATAGGCCGTCGCTGCCGCTATATCTGCAACCGTCCGGGGCGCAAAAGGCCCGACTTCATTTTTTCCTCATGGGCCGACTACTGTGCCGGCCTGGCCGACACGAAAATCACCGTCAGCTTCCCCCGCAGCATGACCGACGCCGGCTGTGCTGCCGTCGAAACGCTCACGATGCGCTACTTCGAAGCCATGCTCTCGGGTTGCGTCGTCGTGGGCCGCGCTCCGCGCGAACTTGTCGAGGTGATGGGCTATAATCCTGTGATTGAGATGGACATGACGCGCCCGGTCGACCACCTGCTAACCTTGCTTTCGGACATCGAAGCCCTTCAGCCGTTTGTCGACCGCAATCGCCGCCGTGCGCTCGAAGTCGGCTCTTGGGCAGCCCGCATGCCCGCCGTCCGGGCCGCCCTGTCGGCGCACGGCTATGCTTTCTGACGTCTCCTTGCGGAGGATTACCAGTTTCCTTTTCCCGTCGTCGTTTCGCGGTCTGCCTCTTTCCTGTTTGCCGATATTGCAGACCGACGCTGGCGTGCCGCTCAAGAAAAGAAAAGGCGGGAGATAGTGCGGACTGTCTCCCGCTCGATGGAAACAAACTTTGTGTTCGCGAAAACTAAGTCTGAGTAAATTCAAACTAATTCAGACTTAGTTCAAACTTACTCAGACATAATTTCTCCCCATTATTCTTGCCGGTGCAACGGCGGGTTCATTCGTAGACCTTGGCCTTGCATTGTCCGCGCAACACGCGCAGCGCGTTGCTGTTGAGCGAGCGCATTTCGTCTTCGCCCGGATAGACGTAGACGGGAGCCAGATGTTCGATGCGCGGCCGCAAGTGGTCGATGACGTAGTTCGAGTAGGCGATGCCGCCAGTGATGAGCACGGCGTCGATTTGGCCGTAAAGCACGGCGCTCTGGGCGGCAATTTGCTTGGCTGTCTGGTAGATCATGGCATCGAGCACGCACTGCGCCTTTTCGTCGCCCAGCTCGATGCGCGTAGTGATTTCGCGCACGTCGGTAGTGCCCAGATGGGCGGCCAGACCGGCCTGTCCGGCAATGCGGCGGAGCAGTTGCGTCTCGGTGTAGCGCCCGCTGTAGCAGAGACGTATGAGGTCGGCTGCAGGAAGTGTGCCGGCGCGTTCGGGCGAAAGGGGGCCCTCGCCGTCGAGGCCGTTGTTCACGTCGACGGCGTGCCCGTGGTCGTGAGCGGCTACGGTGATGCCGCCGCCCATGTGGCAGACGATGAGGTTGAGGTCTTCGTAGCGTGTGCCGCACTCTGCGGCGAAACGCATGGCCACGGCGCGCTGGTTGAGTGCGTGCCAGATGGAGAGGCGCGGCATGAGTGGCGAGCCGGTGATGCGGGCCACGGGGGCCAGCTCGTCGACGACGACGGGGTCGGCAATGTAGGCATGGCAGCCCTCAATGCCGGCAGCGATGCGGTAGGCCAGCGGTGCGCCGAGGTTGCAGACGTGGTCGCGCTGCGAGTGGAGCAAATCGTCGAGCATACGGTCGTTGACTTCGTAGACGCCGCCCGAAACGGGCCGAATCATGCCGCCGCGACCGATGACGGCGTCGAATTGCAGCGGGATGTGCTGATGTTCAAGTTCGTGGAGCACGAGGGCGAGCCGGAATTCCAGCTGGTCGATGGCGCGTTCGAAGCCTGCCAGCTCGTCGAGCGAATGCGTCAGGCTCAGCAGCATGGCTGCGCTTTCGTCGTCGTAGACGGCGATTTTCGTGGAGGTGGAACCGGGATTGATGACGAGGGTGCGGAATCTCATTGGAGGGACTGGGCTTGCGGATTTATGCGCCGGCGGCGTGCGCTTCGGTCATGCGGCTGGCCGGAAGCGACATTTTTGCCAGCGCCAGGCTGAGCAGTTTGGTTTCGGCTGTGTCGCCGCGCGAGGGAAGCACCACAGGGGCCGAAGTGCCGGCCAGTATGGCGGCCGAATGCAGGTCGGGGCGCAAAAGATGCAGACTTTTGTAGAACGTGTTGCCGGCTTCGATGTCGGGAAAGACGACGATGTCGCTCTTGCCGCCGGTCGGGCTTTCGAGACCCTTGACGCGGAGCGCTTCTTCGCTGAGGCAGCAGAGCAGATCAAGCGGGCCGTCGACAATAAGTTCGTCGGTGCAGCAGCGCAGGCGCTCGTAGGAACGGGTAACAGGGAATTTGTCGCTCGTCTTTTCGCTGCAGTGTACCAGACCGACGCGCGGACGCGCTATGCCAAGCCGGCGGCAGAGCGTCGCGGCGCTGGCGATTTGCGCTTCGCGCTGTTCGTGTGTGGGAAAAGGAATGACAGCCACGTCCGTGAAGACGACGAGACGGCGGTCGGCGGGCGTTTCGCAAAGAGCGAGGTGTGTGAGCACGTTGCCGGCGGGCAATAAGCCGCAGGCTTTGTCGAGCACGGCGCGCAACAGTACGTCGGTGCCGACGAGGCCTTTCATGAGGATGTCGGCGCGGCCTTCGCGCACGAGAGCGACGGCACGGGCAGCGGCTTCGGCCGGGTCAGCGCCGTCGATGTGCACCACGCTGCCCAATCCTGCGGCTTCGAAACGGGCGAGGGCCTCAAGTGTGCCGGCGTCGTGCGGATAGATGCAGGCCACTCGACATGTTCCGCTGCGGGCGGCTGTGAGAAGCTGGTCGAAAGTGGTGATGGGGGACTGCATGGAAAGCGAAAGAAAAATGTCCGCGAGATGTCAGGAAAAGTAACCCTCGGCAATGAGGCGCTCGCGGATGCGAAACAGCTGGTATATTTGGGTGGAATAGGTGGGATTGTCGGCGTGCAGATCGCAGATTTCCAAATAGATGTCGACCGTGCGGCGCAGTTCGGGCATTTCGATGCCTGGCGCGTAGTGTATGCTTTCAGGAAGACGGTCGATTCGTGCGGCGAACCATTCTTTGAGTTCAGCGATTTCCTCAGGCTCGTAGTGTCTCTTATATTCCATAGCATCGGGCTGTTTCTTCATGCAAAGTTAGCTATAATGTTGGAACTTCCGGCCACGGCCGGCGCTTTTTGGCGCTTTGCGGCCGCATACTGTGGCTGCAAGAGCAGGAAGTGGTTGCAACGATGGCGCAGATTGTGCGTATCGCCTGTGCAGTGTAGCCCATGCAGGCAGTAGCGGTCAGCTGTTCTTTTGCGGCTCGATGGATTTGAGGGTAGCGAGTGCTTGGGCTACGCTGCCGACGCCGGAAATTTGCAATCGTCGACGGCCGTCGGTTTCGTTGAGTCGGCAGCGGCGGTGTTCGCGTGCGGCAAAGCGGATGATTGCATCGAAGGCTTCGCTGCGGTAGAAGGGGCTGTTGGCGTGACTGACGAAATAGAGCGTCATACGGCCGGCACGCAACGTAAGACGCTCGGTGCCGAAATGGCGGGCCAGCCGGCGCAGGGGAACGACGCGCAGCAACTCTTCTCCTTCGGGCGGCAAGGGGCCAAAGCGGTCTTCCATACGCGAACGAAAAGCGGCAATTTCGCTGTCGGTTGTGAGACCGTCGAGTTCGCGGTAAAGGAGAATACGTTCGGTGGCGCCGGGTACGTAAGTTTCGGGGAAATAGGCCATGAGGTCGCTTTCAAGCGTACATTCGTCAACGAAATCCTCGCCGTGCAGTTTATCGGTTTGGGCAGAAAAGAGTTCGGTAAACTCATCGTTGCGAAGTTCAGTCAAAGCTTCGGCGAGTATCTTTTGATAGGTCTCGTAACCCAAATCAGCAATGAAGCCACTTTGTTCAGCTCCGAGCAAGTTGCCGGCTCCGCGAATGTCGAGGTCTTGCATGGCGATATGTATGCCGCTGCCCAAATCACTGAAATTTTCAATGGCTTCGAGCCGGCGGCGGCTGTCAGCGGGGAGCAGAGCCAGAGGCGGAGCCAGCAGGTAGCAGAAAGCTTTGCGCCCGCCGCGACCCACACGACCGCGCATTTGGTGAAGATCGGAGAGTCCGAAACGGTGGGCAGCGTCGATAATGATAGTGTTGGCGTTGGGAATGTCGATGCCGTTCTCGACAATGGTGGTGGAGATGAGGACGTCGTAGTCGTGGTCGACGAACCCCAGTACGATACGTTCAAGTTCGGTGGGCGGCATTTGTCCATGGCCGATGGCTACGCGGGCGTCGGGTACATGTTTGCGAACAAGCTGGGCAATGCTTTGCAATGCGGCAATGCGGTTGCTCACGATGTATGTTTGTCCGTTGCGGCTCATCTCGAAGTTCACGGCGTCGGCGATGATTTCGGCAGAAAAGGTGTGGACTTCGGTACGAATTGGGTGGCGGTTGGGTGGTGGAGTGCGGATTACGGAAAGATCACGGGCGCCCATCAGCGAAAATTGCAGCGTGCGTGGAATCGGGGTGGCTGACATGGTGAGCGTATCAATATCGACTTTCATCTGACGCAAACGTTCCTTGACAGCGACGCCGAATTTCTGTTCTTCGTCGATGATAAGCAGGCCGAGATCGTGGAATTTTACGTTTTTGCCGATGAGTTTCTGTGTGCCGACGACGATGTTCAGACTGCCGTCGGCCAGCGCACGGAGTATTTCGCGTTCCTGGGTTGAGGAACGCGCCCGCGACAAGTAATCTACACGTACGGGAAAGTCTTTCAGTCGGCGGGCGAACGTGCGGTAGTGCTGATGGGCCAATACGGTGGTGGGAACGAGTACAGCGACCTGCTTGTTGTCGCATGCGGCTTTGAACGCGGCGCGAACGGCTATTTCGGTCTTGCCGAAGCCCACGTCACCGCAGATCAGACGATCCATGGGACGGGTATTTTCCATGTCGGCCTTGACTTCTTGTGTTACGCGCAGCTGGTCGGGCGTATCTTCATAAGCAAAGCCAGCTTCGAGCTGATGCTGCATGAAATTGTCGGGACTGAAACGAAAGCCGGCCTGCTCACACCGGGCGGCATAGAGGCGGATTAGATCGCGGGCAATGTCCTTTATTTTGTGCTTCGTGCGTTCCTTGGCACGTTCCCATGCTCCGGTCCCTAACCGGCTCATACGTGGCGGTTCGCCTTCACGGCCTTTGTATTTGCTGACTTTGTGGAGCGAATGGATGGAGACAAAAACGACGTCGTCGTTTTGATAAGTCAATTTGATGACTTCCTGCATTTCGCCACCGGCTGCTGGCATACGCACAAGGCCGGCAAAGCGTCCGATGCCGTGGTCGGTGTGGACGACGTAGTCGCCAATTTCGAATTGGGTGAGTTCTTTGAGCGAACGGGCGATTTTCGTAGAACGTACATGGTCGGAACGCAGGTCGTATTTGTGAAAACGGTCGAAAATCTGGTGGTCGGTGAAGATACAGAGTCTCAGATCTTCATCCTCGAAGCCGGCGTGTAACGTACGGTTAACAGCCGTGAAGCGAATGCCGTCGCCCTGCTGGGCAAAAATTGCGGCGAGTCGTTCGGTTTGTTTAGAATTGTCGCTGAGGACACAGATTTTCTTTTCTTCGCTTTGCAGCGCAGCGAAAGTATCGCAGACGAGATCGAAATTCTTATGGAAAAGGGATTGCGGCTTGATGTGGAAATGTACGGTAGCGGCCGTGTCAGATTCGGTGGGTTGCGTGCCGGTCTCGATGCGTTGCAGATGGCAGAGACTTTCCATGATTTCCACTCCGTCGGCCAATAGACGGGTTTTGTCGAAAGTCTGTTCCTGTTCGATTTCTGCCTGACGGGAGAACCCTTCACGGTAGATGCGGTCGACTGTGCCGTGAACGAGGGTGAGATTGCGCACCACGAGACGGGTTTCTGCGGGAAGAAAGTCGCAGAGTGTCACCATCCGCTCGCCGCGGCTGTCGAGCTCGGGTATGATGCTGATTTCTTGTAATGTTTCGCACGAAAGTTGAGTCTGTATATCAAACGTGCGGATGCTGTCGATTTCATCTCCGAAGAAATCTACGCGAAAAGGATATTCCGAGGTGTAGGAATAGATGTCGAGAATCGAGCCACGCACGGCGAATTCACCGGGTTCGTAGACGTAGTCGCGCCGGTGGAAGCCGAGCGCGAGCAATTCAGTCTCCAATTCCGGGAGGTCACATGAAGTGCCGTGCCTGAGTTGCAGTGTGCGGCCGTCCATCTCCTCCGGAGAAGTCACTTTCTCAGCTAATGCTTCGGGATGGGTGACGACGAACAGAGGTTCCTCTTTTGCACCGCTGTCTTTTCCGTAGCGGGATAGGGCAGCGAGTACACTGGTGCGGAGTATTTCGTTTGCTGCGTCGCGCCGTGCGTATTTGGCTGCGCGGCGATATCCCGAAGGAAAGAAATGGACGTTGTCTGTCCCAAGGATTTGCATAAGGTCGTGGTAGAAATATCCGGCTTCCTCTTCATCTCCGGCTACGACTAAATAGGGTAGGGCGCATCCCTTGCTTCCGCCCAATGCGGCCAGAACTAGCGGAGGTGCCGAGGCACGCAGACCTTCAGCGAAAAGGGCGGCGGGATGGCCGCCCCTGACGAATGCAGCGAGCGCGGCTACTGCCGGATGGCGTGTGTAGGTTTTGATGAAGTCATGCAGATCCATGTTGTCGTTTGGCTTGTTTCGAGAAAAAACGGCGGAGCGGGAGGCGGCAGCCGTCTGCACAAGATGTTCTTGCTGCAGGGTTGCTGCCGTCTCCCGCCCCGATGTTCGGACGTCAGGCGGATGGCTTGCGGAGAATCGGTAAGCCGCCGGCCTGCCGGCGGGAATCAGAATTTATAGCGGTTGTCTTCCACGTTGGCCGACTTCATGCGGATGGCATTAACGAGTATCGGCGTGCCCGGACCGTAGAAATTTTGGGCATAAATGTTGCGGAAGTTCTGCTGCGAAGCTGCACGCATTTCGCGGGCGGCGTCGAACGTTTCACTGCCCTTGTTTTTGTTCAGCACCTTGGCCACGTAGACGGCGCCGGCGCCCTGCACGGGCATAGTTGTCTTGCCAACGGCCGTTTTTGCTACGGCACCGGCCAGACGCGGCTCGGACATGCCGATTTGTGTGAGCGAGGGATAGGAGAACAAGTTTACATTGTTGAGCGTGTCGGCTACGGCTCCTTCGATTTTCCGGGCGTCGGCCGTGCTCTTCACGCCGGCTGCTTTCTGCATCATGAGTTCGCCTTTCTTCTGCTGGCGCACAAGTTGGGTGAGATATTCTTTCACGCTCGCGTCGTCCCAAGGCAGGTAGCCTTTCTTGTAGCTGGCTGCCACGCCGACCACGAGCAGATGGTCGTTATGCGGACCGCATTCGTAGAGTTTCGAGATTTCGCCGTCTTTGGCTTCGTCGAAGATCCAGCGTGTGGCGTCTTTGGCAGCCGAACCTCCGATGAGTGCGTAGAGATTGAGCGTGGAACTGTTGGCCGTATTGGCGGGACGAACGATGTAGCCGGCCTTTCCGGCGTTTTTCTCAAGTTCGTCCAACGTGCGGTTTTTCGAAAGGAATACGTTGAGCTTGTTGAGCTCGCTGTTGTAGGTTTCTTTCGAGAATTCGAGCGGGCATTTCACGACGGCCACGTTGTATTTCGTGGTCATGGCTTTGCGGTCGAGCACTTCGACGACCACTGAGCCCTGTGCCGTCTCTACGACCTGACGTCCGCCTGCGGCGAGCGTGTTGTAGGTGCGAATAATTTTTGCCTGATCCTCGGGAATGCCTGCGCCTTCCATTTGTGCTGAAGTCAACCACAAGCTGTCGCCCGGCTGCTGGTATTTTTCGGCCAGTTGTTTGAAGGCTGCGCCGCCGTCGAGGGCTGTGGCGATGGAGTCGGCCAGCGTCTTGCTGGCGGCTGCGTCGGCTGCGGGCGCCCAAATCTGGCGGATGAGCACGCTGTCGGGTGCCTGGATTTTCGAGATGAGCTTAAATGTGCTGATGGTGTTGTCGGCAGCGTTGTAGTAGGCGGTTTTCACTTCGCCGACGGCCATGCTGTCGAGTGCCGAGGCTACGTCGTTCATCCGTTCGAAGGCTTTTTTCGTCATCGGCACGTTGCTGTAGGCAAAGACGCTCTTCGATGCGGCCACGACGGCGGCTGCGTCGTCGGTCGAGGCCAATGCCTGTTGTGCGGCGGCCACTTCTTTCTGCAAGGCTGCGCGGTCGGCGGCCGATGCGCGGACTTCGACGTCGAGAATGCGGGCGTCGACGGTTTTTCCCATTGTGCGGAATATTTCCTTGCGGGCGTCGTAGGCGGCTTTCAGGTCAGCGTCTTCGATGGTCACGCGGCTGTCGTCGATGTCGCTGTAGGGAAGGGCTACGACTTCGGCCGTGGCGTTTTCGTTACGGGCTTCGAACTGATACTTGGCGCTTACGGGGTTGGAAATGTTGCAGACGCTCACGAGGGCATAGAACTTTCCTTGCAGCAGTTCCTTGCGGAGCTGTTTTTCGGTGTAGGTCCATGCCTGGCGTATCTGCTGCATTTGCTCGACATACTCGCCTGCGCCCTGCTGCTGGGCGGCTGCGATTTGCTGGTCGAAGTTTTTGAGGAAGTCTTTGAGCGCTTCGACGTTGAAGCGGCCGTCCTGTCCGCCGAAGATGGCGGCCATGGGGCGCAGGCTTTGGGCCGTGCCTTCTTTGAGGGCCTGCTGCACGTCGGCGTCGGTCACGCAGAGGCCGGCTTTGCCGGCTTCGCGGGCGATGATGGTGCTGCTGACGAAGTCTTCCCAGACTTGTTCGCGGATTTGTTCGTTCTCCTGATCCGTGAGCGTGTTGCCCTGGCCCTGCATGGCTTTCTGGATTTTGTAGAGGTTGGACATGTCTTCCACCATCTGCTGGTAGTCCTGCACGGAGAGGGTTTCGCCGTAGACCTTGCCCACCTGCTGCTTGGAGATGTTCGACGAGGTCTCGATGGCGCGGAAGAACTCTTCGGCGATGAAGGCGAAGAGCGCAAGGCCGATGGCTCCGATGAGCAGACCGCCTTTGCTTCTGATTTTTTGTAAAGCTGCCATTAGGTTATTGTGTTTTATATTTGTTTTCGCGTAAAACCGAGCAAAATTAGTTATTTTTTGCGACATACAAAGCGCCGTTTTCCGTTTTCTTGCTCTGCGTCGTCCGGCCGCGTGCCGGTCGCTGGTTTTCAGGGCCGGTCGGAGGGGCGAAACTTACAGGGAGTAAGTTTCAACTAACCCAAAGAAAGTTTGAACTTACTCCCTGCAAGTTTTTCGTATCGCGGACTTTCTTCAGCGCATGCCGGTGAGCTTGTGCGTTTGCAGCGAGAGCCGCCAGGCGGGGTGGCGGATAACGTAGTCGATGGCGGAGGCCGTGACGGCGCGGTTGCGTGCGGCGTCGCCCGTGTCGCAGGGCTGGACAAAACGGCGGGGCGTGTCGATTTCGGGATGGGGCTCGAAGCGGGCTTCGTCTTCGAAGACGACTTTCAGCTCGTCGGCCTGTTGCAGGCAAAGCCGTGTGCCGGCCTTGGGCGAGAGGGTGACCCAGTCGATGCCCGGGGGAAGGGGATGCGTGCCGTTGGTTTCGACGGCGATGAAGAAGCCTGCCGCACGGAGGGTGCCGGTGAGGGCTTCGTCGGCTTGGAGTGCCGGCTCGCCGCCAGTGAGCACGAGAAAGCGCACGCCGCCGGCTTCGTGCAGGGCTTGGGCGGCGATTTCTCCGGCCGTGAGCAGTTGGCCGTCGGCGTGACGGGTGTCGCAGAAAGGGCAACGCAGATTGCAGCCCGCGAGGCGCACGAAGACGGCGGCGCGGCCCGTGTGGTAGCCTTCGCCTTGCAGCGAACGGAATATCTCGTTTACTTTGTAGCGTGTCATGCTTCGGCGCGTCAGAGGGCGGCATTTTCGTAACCGGGGCGCACGTAGGCGGCCGTATTGCCCTCGCTTTCCTGAACGAGAACCTTATAGCAGCCGGGAACGTGGTCGCACACCCAGCGGGCGAGGTTCTCGGCCGTCGGATTGAAGTCGAAAAACTCGTTGAGGCAGCGGTGGTCGAGCTTTTCGCAGACCATTTGTTTGATATGGCTGAAATCGATGACCATTCCGTGGGCGTCGAGCGTTTCGGCGCAACAATAAACGGTAATCACGGCGTTGTGGCCGTGCAGACGGTTGCATTTGCTTTCGTAATCGAGCCGCAAGCTGTGGGCGACGGCCACTTCGAGGCGTTTGCTGACGTAGTACATATAATATATTCGGTATGCGTGCCGCGCGGCGCAACGTTGCGGGCCGGTAGGGCGGACTTAGAGTTCGCTTTCTTTGAGTCGCTCGGCGTTTTCGGCTACGGTGAGTTGGTCGATGCAGTCTTGGATGTCGCCGTCCATGAAAGCGGGCAGATTATATATGGTGTAGCCGATGCGATGGTCGGTGATGCGACCTTGCGGATAGTTGTAAGTGCGGATTTTGGCCGAGCGGTCGCCGGTGGAGACAAGGCTTTTGCGCCGCGAGTCGATGTCGTCGCGATATTTCTGGTGTTCGCGGTCGTAGATGAACGTGCGCAGACGGGCCAACGCGCGCTCTTTGTTCTTGGGCTGGTCGCGCGTTTCGGTGCATTCGATGAGAATTTCCTCTTCTTCGCCCGTCACGGGATTTTTCCACGGATAGCGCAGCCGCACGCCCGACTCTACTTTGTTCACATTTTGACCTCCGGCGCCCGAGGAGCGGAACGTGTCCCACTTGATGGCGCCTTCGTGAATTTCCACGTCGAACGCTTCGGCTTCGGGCAGTACGGCCACCGTCGCGGCGCTGGTGTGCACGCGCCCTTGGGTCTCTGTGGCCGGCACGCGCTGCACGCGGTGCACGCCGCTCTCGTATTTCAGCGTGCCGTAGACGTCTGCGCCCGTCACGGAGCAGATGACTTCCTTGTAACCGCCGGCTGCGCCCTCGCTGGCGCTCGATATTTCGAAGTGCCAGCCTTTCGATTCGCAGTATTTCGCATACATGCGCAACAAGTCGCCGGCAAAGAGCGCGGCTTCGTCGCCTCCCGTGCCGCCGCGGATTTCGAGTATGGCGTTTTTGGCGTCTTCGGGGTCTTTGGGCACGAGCATCAGCTTGATTTCCTCTTCTATCCGGGGTAGACGCGCTTCGCAGGCGGCCAGTTCCTCGCGCGCCATTTCGCGCATCTCGGCATCTTGCTCGCTGATGAGGATATTTTTGCTTTCTTCGAGATTGCCGAGCAAGTTGGCGTATTCTTTTCGCGCCTCGGCGAGCGCTTCGAGTTCCTTATATTCGCGTGTGAGCCGCACATAGCGCTGTTGGTCGGCGATGACGGCCGGGTCGGTGATGAGTGTGGCGACTTCGGCGAAACGAGCGGTCAGTCCGTCGAGTTTTTCAAGCAGAGAGTTGGCCATAAACGAGAGATAGCGGAGAGGAGTTGAGGGTAGGGTGAGCGTTAATAGGTAAATTCGCCGAATTCGCTGCGGATAGTCAGGCTGCGCGGCCCTTCTTCGATGCGTCCCACCGTGCGGGCTTCGATTCCGAAGCTTTCGCTGATTTCCATTACGCGCTTCGCGTCTTCGGGCGCCACGTAAATCTCCATTCGGTGGCCCATATTGAACACTTTGTACATCTCGGCCCAATCTGTTCCGCTCTCTTTCTGAATGATGCGAAAGAGCGGCGGCACGGGGAACATGTTATCTTTCACTACACGGCAGTTCTCGCCTACGAAGTGCAGCACCTTGGTTTGCGCGCCGCCCGTGCAGTGCACCATGCCGTGGACTTTCGGGCGCATTTCGTCGAGCAACTTGCGAATGACGGGGGCATAAGTGCGCGTAGGCGAGAGTACGAGCCGTCCGGCGTCGAGCGGCGTGTCCGCGACGGGGGCGGTCAAGCTGAAAGAGCCGCTATACACGAGTTCATCGGGCACGGCGTGGTCGAAACTTTCGGGATATTTTTCGGCAAGCGCTTTGCAGAAGACGTCGTGGCGCGCCGAGGTCAGTCCGTTCGAGCCCATGCCGCCGTTGTAAGCGGCTTCGTAGGTGGCTTGTCCGCTCGACGAGAGCCCGACGATGACATCGCCGGGACGAATGCGGGCATTGTCGATGACATCGGCCCGTTTCATGCGGCAAGTCACCGTGGAGTCGACAATTATCGTGCGCACCAAGTCGCCCACGTCGGCCGTCTCGCCGCCGGTGGCGTATATGCCGATACCCATTTCGCGCAAGCGGGCCAGAAGTTCGTCCGTGCCGCTGATAATGGCCGATATGACTTCGCCGGGCACGAGCATTTTGTTGCGGCCTATGGTCGAGGAGACGAGAATGTTGTCGACGGCGCCCACGCAAAGCAAATCGTCGGTATTCATGACGAGTGCGTCTTGCGCGATGCCTTTCCATACGCTCAGGTCGCCCGTCTCTTTCCAATATATATAGGCCAAACTCGACTTTGTGCCCGCGCCGTCGGCGTGCATGATGTTGCAGTATTCGGGATCGCCGCCGAGAATGTCGGGAATTATCTTGCAGAAGGCCTGCGGAAAGAGTCCTTTGTCGATATTGCGGATTGCGTTGTGTACGTCTTCTTTCATTGCGCTGACGCCGCGCATCATGTAGCGTTGGTTAGCCATATTCGTTGCGATTGGGAGGTTGTTGCCGGCAGGCAAGGGCCGGTTGAGGGTCAGAATTCCACGGTCGGGGCTTGCTCCGTGCCGCTTGCGGCCTCGAAAGCCGTCTTTCGGCCGAAGCCGAACAGGCCGGCCACGATGTTGGCCGGGAAACGGCGCACGCCGACGTTGTATTCCTGCACGGCGGCGTTGTATCGCTGGCGGCTTTCGTTGATGCGGTTTTCCGTGCCTTCGAGTTGGGCTTGCAGTTCCGAGAAGTTTTCGCTCGCTTTGAGTTCGGGATAGTTCTCCGTGACGGCCAAGAGGCGGCCGAGCGCCTGCGAGAGTTCGCCCTGTGCGGCTTGGAATTCGCGGAGTTTGGCTTCGCTGAGCCCGTCGGCCGACAAGGTGATTTGCGTGGCCTTTGCGCGGGCGCTGACTACGTTTTCGAGCGTAGCGCTCTCGTGCGAGGCGTAGCCCTTGACCGTGCTGACGAGATTGGGCACGAGGTCGGCGCGTCTCTGATACTGCGACTGGACATTCGCCCAGGCCGTGGAGACGGCTTCGTCCTTGCTGACCAGACTGTTGTAGGTGGTGAAGAAACTTCCTGCCAGCAGCAGGATGCAGACGCCCGCGGCGAGCAGGGCGACGGATGTTTTGGAGATTTTTTTAGTCATGATGGCTGGTGTTAGCTTGTGTTTGTGCCTGTTTCGCGCACACTGTCGCCGGCTGCGGGCCGGTTGCGTGCGGTTTTTGTGCGGCGGCGGTTCAGAAACGGCCGCCCGAGCCGCCTCCGCCGAAAGTTCCGCCGCCGAAGCGGCCGCCCGTGTAGCCGCCTCCGCCGCCCGAGCCGAAAATGACGGGTCCTGCGGCCGGCGCGGCGCTGATGCGGTCGTCGTCGCCCTCAGTCGTGTCTTCGTATCCGCAGTGCGGGCAGCGCCAACGGGTGCGCATGCGCCGCCGGCCGGCGGCGTCGCGAAAGTATTGCTTGCCCCGCGTCGTCATGCCGCGCCGGCCGCAACGCGAACAGCGCCTTCGGCCGAAATAGACGGCGGCAAAGACGACAGCCGCGCCGAAAAGGCCGAACAAAGCTACTACCCCGAGCACTTCGCCGGGCGTCAGGTCGTCCTCGTCTTCGTCGGCAAAGAGCGAAGCGTCGCCGCGCACGCAGTTGTCGACAGCACGCAGCGTGCCGAGCAGGGCTGCGTCCCAGTCGCCGCGGCGCAGGGCCGGGACGGTCACGCGGTTTTGAATGCGGCGCAGTAATGCGTCGGGCAGCGTCCCTTCGAGCCCCTCGCCCGTGAGGAATTGGTAGGAGCGCTGGTCCGTGGCGATGACGATGATCAGGCCCGTGCGCTGTTTGCGGCTGCCCACGCCGTATTTTCGGCCCAAGGCCATGGCGAAGGCGTAGGGATCGTCGCCCTCGATGCTGCCGACGACGGCGACAAGCGCCTGTACGCCCTTGTCGTGCTCGAGTGCGGTGAGCAAGGCGTCGGCCGAGTCGACGGCGGCGGGCGTGAGCCTTCCGTCGGGGTTCGACACATGCCGGCGCGCGTCTTTAAGGTAGGGCACGGGCAGCGTTTCGGGCGTCCATTCCGCCGCTGCGGCTGCGGCGAGTGCCGTCAGGAGGCACAAGGCGAGTGTCAGTAGGCGCAGATGAGGCATCGTGCCGACAAAATTACGCAATTTTTTTCATTGTGCCCGAACAAACGGCCGTTCAGCCCCGATTTTGCGGCGTTTTCTTCGCGCGAAAACGTCCCGAACGGCTCCACCGAAAACCTTGCTGCGCGAACGTGCGCCGCAGCAAGCGGCACGGCGCAAAGGAAAGGCCTCGGATGCCCCTTTGCAAGCCGTTGGTTTTCAGTCGTGCGCACAAAGCAAAAACTTAGTCTGAGTAAGTTCGAACTATCTCAGACTAAGTTTAAACTAACAGGGCGTTAGTTTGAACTTTCTTTGGGTTTGCTTTGCACTTCGGCTGCATCGTGTGTCGTGTTGCAATTTCTTTGCCGAAATGAAACGGTTACTTAAAACAAAACCCGCCAAATCGGATAAACCGGCTTGACGGGTTGATAAGTTTTCGAGAGGGACGGAATATCTGTCCTTTCATTTTAGAATATCGAGTAGGCCATTATCATAGAAAAAGGCTGCGCGATTGTTGCGTCCAATTGGTATAATATGGATAGCGTCATCTCGGGCGTAATATCGCCTATGATAGCGGCCTCAACGGTAATTGTATTACCGGAAAGCGACACATTGGGTGAATATATATAACCTGTACCTACACTAAAACTCAAATCGGCGAACTCTTCTGCGATAAATTGCGCCAGCTGAGCGGAAGGAAGAGTCATAATGGTGTTGAATTTGTTGAGATACCCTTCGGAGTTATAAGAAGTCTCGATACGATAAGCTGTACCTTTTATATTATAGATACCCGGAGCTGTATATACGCCGCTACGTTCGTCATAACTGCCGAAAACGAAGTGCTCGAGCTGGGGATATTCAACCAGCCAACCTGCAGCTCCTGTCCAAATGTATATAAGATTTTTGAGGTCGTCTTTATGTACCCCTTTTAGGGTTTCGAGATCGAAATATACGACCTTGCCTCGGCGCGAAACACTTAAATCAAGGCGTTCACCGCTGGCAGAAGTCGTACTGAAGTTGCTAAGAAGACGGTGTACGTTGCGATTGATAGAAGAATGCTGAAGTGTTGAAATCTTTTTTCCCAATGAAGCACTATACCAGTCATCGTCGTTATAGTCATCATCGTCTTCATAAAGAAGATCTTCCACTGTCAGTTTCGAAAATAATTCATACCATTGCTTTGCTTCGCCCTCTTTGTCAAAAACCAAGTTGAGCGCAGCTTCCTTGACACTTCCGGAAGCCATCTCAAAAGCCATATAGGTTTTTGGCTCGTCGTCATCAAGGTATTCGTTCTCCACATAGTACGTAACCACACCATTATCCACGATGGGAGAGAATCCGTCGGTTACGGACGGGAGTACGGACGAAGTGATTTCTGCGGGAGCAGTTCCACTACCCCCTCCTCCCTCGTCTTCTGTGTCGCTGCACGAAGCCAAAGGCCACAACAAGCATAGGCTGAATAGCCAAACTGAACTTACATGTTTCTTCATGTGCTCTTATTTTTATGGTTAGGTATACAAAATGTTCTTATTCTGCGACAAAAGTAAAATTTTATTTTGATTAAAGAGAAATATTGCTGACTTAAAGACTTTGACAAAAAGA
>JAFLUW010000029.1 GCA_022508615.1 Prevotellaceae bacterium
AGTCCAGCCGGCTCATGACGGCGAGTTCGTCCCGCAGTCCTTCGCAGGCAAGGGCGCAATAAGTGGCGCCGTGCAGGGCTTTGCGTGCTTCGTCCCGTAATTTTTCAGCTTCTGCGCGCGAAGAAAAAATAAACAGGCGCAAGCCTGGACATTGCTGCCTGACGATGTCGACCGCCGCACAGAGCAGGTCGAGCGGATAGGCTTTCGGTGCGTGTGCGGCAAAGGGGGCGAGCCCGAGAGCAGGCGTATCAGATTCGGAGGAAGGAACTTGTGCGAAATGCAAGCAGTTGAAAGTCAGCGGGAAGTCAAGCCCGAAGCGCAGCAGCGTGCGGCGATAGCGTTCGATGGTGTGGGGCAGGGCAGCGGTGCAGGTTGCGCCCGCTTTAATCAGGTGCCGCTTTTCCCTGCGCCCCTTGTCGATGACGGCAATACGGCATCCGGACCACCACAGAAAGGTGCGCAACGCCCGGGTGCGCAACACGTCGTGCATGTCGGCCGTGTGCGTGACGCCCATGCGGCGCAGTTCGCCGGCAAGACGCCGCATGCCGCAAATACCCTTGTGTCGCCCGTAGATATCGGCACTCACGAAGTCCACATTTTCGGGCATGGCGGCAAACAGCGGAGCAGCAAACGACCGCGACACGACGGTAATGCGTATATCGCGGCGGGCGTGGGCTAACGAATCGATGACCGGGACGGTCATCGCCACGTCGCCGAGAGCGGAAAAACGCAAAATGGCAAGATGCACGGCAAAACGTTTTCGGAAATCCGTTACAGAAGGTGTCAGGCTTTGCCGTAAAGTACAGGATTCGTGCTTGGGTCGTTGTACATCTTCATCTGTTTGTAGAGTTTCATGTACTTGCGGCCGCAACGGATGTCTTCGAGCAACGTGTCGAGCGCAGTGCTGAGATCTTTCTGCTGTTCGAGCAGCACATCGAGCTTCCGCCAGCAGGTTTCACGGTGTTCGGCTGAAGCATCGGAGCGTTCGGCCTGCTCACGCATGTGATAGATTTTCAGCGCAAGGATACTCAGGCGGTCGACAGCCCATGCGGGGGTCTCGGTGTTGATACTCGCGTCGGCTTCGGGTACGACATCCTTATATTGGTCGAGGAAATAGCTGTCGATGAGTTCGACAAGATCGGTACGGTCTTGATTGCTTTTGTCGATGCGGCGCTTTAGGGCAACTGCCTCTTCGGGCTGTATGTCGGGGTCGCGGATAAGATCTTCGTAGTGCCACTGTACCGTATCTATCCAGCATTTCAGATAGAGATAATAGGCGATGGAGCGCAGTTCGTAAGGATTCTGAATAGGCGTATTTACGTTGTCCGTTTTGTGGTAGTCGGCAATGGCCTGTTCAAAAATAGGCCAGCTCATTTCTGTAAATGTCATAATCAGTGTGAAGCTTAATTTTTTCGCAAAAGTAAAAAAAAAATCCTTAAATGCCGTGTCTATCGGGCTTTTTGTGGCCCAGTACAGCAATGGAAGTACGGCTTCCACATGCCTTGGTAGCCGTTGGTGAACGCAAAGCGCGTTGTGTTTTTTACCGGAAAATGTAAAAAAATAAAAATAATGGTGTAACTTTGCCCAGAATTTATGTAAGTGTGCAAAACACCAAGGCTTAACATATGTAATAATGGGTATTTTACAAGAAAGACTGGCCAAATATACGTTGCCGCAAAAGTATATGAAAATGGGTGTGTATCCCTATTTCCGGGAAATCTATGGAAAACAAGGGACTGAGGTCGATATGGAGGGACACCACGTGCTGATGTTCGGCTCGAATGCCTATACGGGCCTGACGGGCGACGAACGCGTGATTGAAGCCGGTGTAAGGGCGCTTCGTCAGTATGGAGCCGGATGTGCGGGGAGTCGTTTTCTGAACGGCACGCTCGATTTGCATACGAAGTTGGAAAAAGAACTGGCAGCATTTTTGGGAAAGGATGGAGCGCTGTGTTTCTCAACTGGATTTACCGTGAACAGCGGGGTAGTGCCTTGTCTCACGGGGCGTGGCGACTATATCATTCGCGATGACCGGGATCATGCCAGCATTGTGGACGGTTGCCGTTTGTCGCTGTCCACCAATTTAAAATACAAACACAATGACATGGCCGACCTTGAGCGAGTGTTGCAAAAATGCGAGCCCGATGCGGTCAAACTTATTATTGTGGACGGCGTATTCTCCATGGAAGGCGATTTGGCGAATCTTCCGGAAATCATTCGACTGAAGCACAAATATAATGCGACAGTAATGGTGGATGAAGCGCACGGTATCGGTGTTTTCGGCCGTGACGGCCGTGGCGTATGCGACCATTTCGGACTCACGGACGAGGTGGATTTGATCATGGGAACTTTCTCGAAGAGTCTTGCTTCGATCGGAGGTTTCATTGCTGCGGATGCCGCCACAATCAATTGGCTTCGCCACCATGCTCGTACCTATATTTTCAGTGCAAGCAATACTCCGGCTGCAACGGCTTCGGCGCTCGAAGCACTGCACATCCTTCAGCAGGAGCCTGAACGTATCAAGGCGCTTTGGGAAGTGACGAACTATGCGTTGGAACGCTTCCGGTCGGCCGGTTTCGAAATTGGCGAGACGGAAAGTCCAATCATTCCGTTGTATGTACGCGATCCCGAAAAGACATTTACGGTAACGAAGCTCGCGTTTGACGCCGGCGTATTCATCAATCCGGTCATTCCGCCGGCATGTGCGCCTCAGGATACGTTGGTACGTGTGGCGCTGATGGCGACACATACGAAAGAGCAAGTCGATCGGGCCGTCGAAGCTCTAACCCGTGTATTCCACGAACTTGACATCATTAAGTAGCAGATAGCTCAGGCAAATATTTTTCTGAATACGTATCGGCACGAATATGTGGTAGGGGATGTTTCGTGCCGATACTTGTTTTTTCATAGTTATAGATTGCTTGAAGATTTTATACGGAATATATATTATGTTTAATTACGGGTGGTGTAATAGTATTAAAGAAGGAGATGCGTGATGCTGTGCAAAAATTGTTTAACTTTGTCAGAAAATCAAACAAAGTGAAAAAAAATATACAGAGTCGCCTGATAAAGTTCGAAGCATTCAACGATAACCGCGGTTGGCTTGCTGTAGTGGAAAATGCATCTGGCGTATTGCCATTTCAAATTGAACGTGTTTTCTGGATTGGCGGTGTGCCGGAAAATGAGACGCGTGGTTGTCATGCACATCGTTTTTGCAGCGAAATAGTCATACCGGTATACGGGTCGTTCAAAGCTACAGTAACAGATTTTTCCGGAACAAGTTCCTACGAAATGAACAATCCGCAAGAGGGTCTCTTTATTCCACCGATGGCATGGTGTGAGTTTTCGGATTTTTCAGCAGGAAGTGTCTGTTTGTGTCTGGCTTCCGGAAAATATGACATAGAGGGTTATATTGATGATTTTGATAAATTTGTGGCAGAATTGAGATAAGTTGTTCGAAATGCAGGTTGTGGCGTATCAGAAAAAACATGCACGAATGTGGGACGAATTTGTCCGGCATTCACTTAATGCTACTTTTCTGTTGCAGCGTGACTACATGGACTATCATGCCGATCGTTTCGAGGATGCCTCGTTGCTGTTTCTCGACGACAAGGAAAGATTGTGCGGATTGCTAGCCGCTAATGCCTGTTCTTTGGAAAAACAGATTGTAGCGCATGGCGGACTTACTTATGGTGGGCTAATTGTAAATCATCGACTTACTACGCTTTCTGCATGCAGTATGCTGACGGCTGCAGCACGGGAATATCGTGCCCGGGACTTTGAAACGATGCTCTATAAGCCTGTGCCGTGCATGTATCACGTACATCCCGCTCAGGAAGATCTTTATGTGCTGTTCCGGGCCGGAGCTGTGCTTGTGTCCCGGGCGATTTCTACGGCCATAGACTTTTCAATTTATCCGGAATACAGCAATTTACGCAAACGCAAGATAAAAAAAGCGCAAAGTGCAGGCATTCGCGTGGCGGAAGTCTGCGAAAAAAATCAGTGGCAGGACTTTCATGCGATACTGAAAGATGTTTTGTATACCCGACACCGCGTTTTTCCGGTACATTCGGCTGAAGAGCTACAGTTGCTGGCCGCTCGTTTTCCCGAAAATATCCGTTTGTTTACAGCTTTCGACGAAAATATTTGCGCAGGTATTGTCGTATATGATACGAAACGTGTATTTCATCTCCAATACATTGCGGCGAACGACCATGCTTGCAATAAATGTGCGCTTGACGTGCTGATAGACCATACTATCCATATAGCCAGGAAGGAAGGTCATCGCTATTTTGATTTCGGTATCTCGACAGAGCAAGACGGCCGCCGGCTGAACAAAGGCTTAATCTTTCAAAAAGAAGGTTTTGGCGGACATGCTTTCTGCTATGATGCTTATATGGTCAATTTGAACGAACTCGCGCACTTATGCATGTAAGTTTCTTGAATCTGCAAGCCATCAATATGCGGGATGAGCCGGAACTTTCCGCCCGAATCGCAGAAGTCGTACGATCAGGTTGGTATCTAAACGGAGAAGCCCTGATTCGTTTCGAACAATCGTTCGCCAATTTTATTGGAGTGAGCCGTTGTGTCGGTGTTGGCACAGGTTTGGATGCTCTAACTCTGATTCTTGAATCCATGCGCCGCCTGTATAACTGGACAGACACCGACGAAGTGATTGTTCCGTCGCTGACATTCGTCGCTACGGCTGAAGCAGTACGGCGTGCCGGGCTCACTCCCGTCTTTTGCGATGTCTCTGCCGAAGATTTTCTGCTTCATGCAGAGACAGTTGCCCCGTTGGTCGGCCCCCATACGCGGGCAGTTATTCCTGTCCACTTGTACGGACGGGTTTGTGACATGCAATCGCTGCTTTCTCTGGCTCAAAAAAACAACATAAAAGTGATTGAAGACGCCGCTCAAGCCCATGGAGCCGTTTATGAGGCGTCTCGCGCCGGTTCGCTGGGCGATGCGGCAGCTTTCAGTTTCTATCCTGGAAAAAATCTTGGTGCTTTGGGCAATGGTGGTGCGGTGACGACAAACGATGTCCGATTGGCGGACATGGTACGCCGATTAGCCAATTACGGCTCTGCAGAAAAGTACAAACATGATTGGCCCGGTACAAATTCACGCCTTGATGACATACAGGCGGCCGTGCTTTCTCTAAAACTCTCAAGACTTGATGCGGACAATCACCGGCGGCGTGAGATTGCGGCCATTTATTCTCGAGAAATTACCAATCCTTGTTTCCAAATACCCTATGACGGCAATACGGACCGGAGTGTTTTCCACATCTATCCTTTACTGACCGAACACCGCAAAGCCTTGCGCAACCATTTGAGCAGTTGTGGCATCGAAACATTGGTGCACTACCCTTTCCCCGTCCACCGTCAGCCGGCCTTTCTGGCTTGGAATCGGTGCTGCCTCCCCGTCAGTGAGCAAATTGCTGCCCAGGAAATCTCTCTACCCGTCTCTCCCGTGCAAACCGACGAAGAAACTTACTACGTCGTTGAAAAATTAAATACATTCCGACCATGAATATCGACATTCTAATTTGCTCGCTCGACAAAGGCATTGTACGCGTATGCGATGTATTGCAAGATCCTCAGGAAGGTGTGCGGTATGTCGTTTCCTATCAATATACGGACGAACGCTATCTCGATCTTATTCCCGCTTCGCTTACTTCCCGCGAAGACGTATCATTCTATAAATTCCCTGGGAAAGGCCTGTCGGCCAATCGTAATCTGGCACTCGAGCGGGCTACGTCGGACCTTGTTCTGTTTGCCGACGACGACGCGCGCTTTATGCCAGACTCGTTCGCGAGAATCTTTGAAATATTCGAAAGACACCCGCAGCTCGACGTCGCCTTTTTCCGGGCCAGTACCTATACCGGCAAGCCGCTGAAAAACTATCCCGAAGAAGAGTTCGAAGTCAAAGGCATGCCCGAAAGTTATGCCATTTCGACGCTCGAAATGGTCTGCCGCCGCAATTCCGTGCAGGGCCGTGTGCGCTACGACGAACGCTTCGGTCTGGGCACGCAGTTTCTTACTTGTGGAGAAGAGGATGTATGGATGCACGACGCCTTGGCTGCCGGGTTGCGCATGCGCTATTTTCCGGAGAAAATCGTGGAAACGAGCACTATGCTCAAAAAGTCGCTCATCTATGTCGATACCGGTGTGCAGCGTTCCCGCGGTGCGCTGACCTACTACGTGCACGGGCCGAAAGCATGGCTCATCTGTTTCCGTTTTGCCCTGAGCAGTTCGTTGAAAGGCCTTTGCCACTTCTGGCCCATGATGTTGCATTTGTCCGAAGGCATCCGTTATATCGGTTCCCATAAATGATTCTTGAAGTTCTGGTCTGCACGCATGGCGCAAACATCGTGACTGCAGCCGCCCTTCCCCATCCTCCCCGCCCCGATGTGCGCTATCTGATCTCGTGGCAGCGCACAGCCGGCGATCCGGAGCTTCCTGTGGAGCTCGACCGGCCGGATATACGTATCTGCACGACCACAACCCGCGGCCTTGCCGCCAATCGCAACAACGCCCTGCGCCATGCCAGCGGCGACATCCTGCTGTTTTCCGACAGCGACTGCCGTTACGCCGAAAACCATTTCGACCGGATTCTTCGCGCCTTTGCCGAACATCCCGAAGCCGGCGTACTTTTGTTCAAAGCCGAGACTTATGACGGCTCTCCGCTCCATTGGTATCCCGACGGTCCTTACGACTACGCCCGACGTCCGCGCGGTGCGCAGGCATCGTCCTGCGAAATAACCGTGAACGGCCATTCTGCTCTGCCCCGTTTCGATTTGCGCTTCGGTCTCGGCGCTTTGTACATGACTTGCGGCGAAGAAGAAATTTTTTTGGCCGACTGTTTGCGCAGCGGGCTCAGTGTCAGGTATCTTCCACTCACAATTGTCCGGACGGCAACCGGCACGACGGGAACGCGTTTCCTTGCCGATGCCGGCGTTCGGCGTGCGAAAGGAGGCGTCTGCGCATATATTTACGGCCGTATGGGCGCTGCGCTGCGCTGCGTGAAGTTTTCGCTGTTCCATGTGCCGCCGGGGCAGAAGTGGCGTGCCCTTGCCGACATGTTCGCGGGCATTCGCTACATGTCGGGCCGCTCGGGCGGTAAGATTGCGCAGAGCGATGCGGCCGTGTCGGTCGTTATCCCCTACCGTAACCGCGAAAACTTCCTGCCCCGCACGCTCGAAAGTCTTGTCTGCCAGCATCACCGGCCGCTGACGCTGATTCTTGTAGACAACGGGTCGACTGATGGAAGTGCAACCCTTTGCCGGAATTTCGCCCGGCGGTACGAAGGTCCGGATTTCCGCATCGAGTTGCTCTCGGCTCCCGACGGAGGCGCCAGTTGTGCGCGTAATGCCGGGCTGGCCGCCGTGCGCGACGCTTTTGTCTGTTTCTTCGACAGCGACGACGTTTTCGACGAAGACTTTCTCGACGTCATGCTGTCTCGTATGGAGGCTGAAAGAAACTGCGACCTTGTCCTGGCCGCCACTCGCATGGTCTTTGCAAACGGCCGCACGCGGGTACGGGCTTTTCCGCGGCCGACGCTGGCGAATCACGTGTTGTCAGGCATGATCTCCACGCAGAGTTTTGTGGCTCGGACCGACTTTCTGCGCCGTGCGGGGGGCTGGAACGAAATGTTGCCCAAATGGAACGACTATGAGCTCGGGGTACGTATGCTGCAAGCCGCGCCGCATTTCAGCGTCGTGGACCGGCGAGCCTTTCACCACATCTGTCAGCATGCCGACAGCCTGACCGGGACTTCTCTGGCCGACAACCACCAAGCTCTCTACCCTGCCCTTTCGGCTGTCGGCCGGCTTGTGGAGGATTGCCCCGACGCACGGGCGGCACTGGCTTTCCGACGGGTGGCACTGGCTGCCCAATGGCGTCGTGCCGGCCTTGTAGCCGAAAGCCGGTCGCAGTTGCGCGAAGCTTTCAGCCAGCCGCTTTCTCCCGTGCAGCGCTTAGCGCTGCGCGTGCTCTACGTTTACATGCGCCGGGGCGGCGTCGGAGCGTGGCGTGTCTTTTCGCTTTTTCTGTGAAAGGGCCTCTGGCGAAACTTTCTTTGCAATACGAAAAACTTAGTCTGAGAAAGTTGAAACTTACGCTGACTAAGTTTCAACTTTCTCAGACTAAGTTTCGGCTTTTTGCAAGACACTGCGCTACAACATCTTGTGCAGCCGGAAAAACAAGTTCAGATGCGGTCGAGCACGGTGGAAATGAGCGTGTCGATGCTGTTCTTGTAGCCGGTGTCGGCCTTTCCGGCCACCCGGTTGGCGATAACCATACAGACGGTGAGTCCGCGATGGCCCATGAGGCGTGACAAGCCGGCCACGGCTGAACTTTCCATTTCGAAATTCGTGAAACAGAGGTCCTTGTACCTGAAAGCCATAATTTTTTCGTTCTGCTGCGGGTCGGCCAACGGCAGACGGAGTTTGCGTCCCTGCGGACCGAAGAAGCCGCCGCAGGCTATGGTCATGCCGCGCACCATGTCGTCGCGACCGATACGTTCGAGCAATTCGGCATCGTTGTCGATGCAGTAAGGATGGGCGATACATTGGCTTCCGATCCAGCCCATGGCTTCGATGAACTTCTGTTCGAAGTCGAGATCGCAGACTTCGTTGCGCCCGGCGTAGAAGTTGAGCAGACCGTCGAAGCCGAGACTTTTCTGTGAAGCGACGAACGTGCCGACAGGACAATGAGGCTGCAGACCGCCGCAAGTGCCGATGCGCACAATGTCGAGACGGCGCAGCGCAGGCTTGACACGGCGCGTGACGAAATCGATGTTGGCCAGCGCGTCGAGCTCGTTGAGCACGATGTCGATGTTGTCGCAGCCGATTCCTGTGGAGAGTACGGTAATTCGCTTGTTGCCGAAACGGCCGGTGACGGTATGGAATTCGCGACTCTCGACGTCGCATTCCGTTTCGGAAAAGTGAGCAGCCACAAGCCCCACGCGGCCGGGGTCGCCCACGAGGATAACTTTGTCGGCCAGCTGTTCGGGGCGCAGATGAAGGTGGAAGACAGAGCCGTCGGGGTTGATGATTAATTCGGATTCGGGGAAAAAGGTTTCCATATCGCCTTTATTTGATTTCTGCTTCGCGCATATTTTTTTCCAATGTGTGCACCGTGGCCTCAAGCTGGTGCACGTTCTGTTCTGCTTCGAGTATGCTGTCGTGCAGCGCCGGCTGCTTCCGGTAGTTGCGGCGCATGTCGTCGAGCGACTTCCGGTTTTTTTCGAGTTCGTCCCTGCGTGTCAGCCATTCTGCAGCGATACGTCTGGCGGTCGGGCTGCGAAATTGCGAAAGGTCAGTGTAGACGGTCGCATTATCGATGACGATGAACAGCGACGGCTTGTGCTGCATCGCGGGAAGCACGTCGCGGTAGCTCCGGTCGGAAGTAAAGGCCGGAATACGTGCGATGGTGACAGCCGATTCGGGATTGTCGTCGGCATCGGAAAGCGTTTCGTAGGTATCGGAGGGACGAAAAACATAGATGCAGACCTTTCCTTCCGGCTGGCGGCGGTCGGTGACAAACCATCCCAGATTCGCTTGCTCGTCGACGACGTACATGTAGTCATTAGCAGGCGAATTGAACGGCATACCGATGTTTTCAGCCCGCAGAAACTGTTTGCTGGCGACATCGTAACGGGTAACGAAAATGTCGTAGCCGCCAAGGCTCTCGTCGCCGCGCTCGGCAAAATAGAGCGTCTGTCCGTCGGGCATAAGATAGGGGAAATTCTGCGTTTCGAAGTCGTGCTCTCCGGCGGCATCGGCTGCTGCGTGCCACTTGGCGCCTACTTTGTGCTCGCGGGTTAGCACCAATCGGTTCAGACTGTCGGGACGACAGACGATGCGTACGTCCCCGAAGTCGTTGATGTAGGTGACGAGGCTGTCCGTCAGCGAAAGGCGACCGGAACCTTCGGACAGACGAATGGCTTCGAGAAATACAGACTTGTCGACAACGATACTATCGAGAAAATCGACCCGACGTACGCCTTGCAACATGGATACGCCCAATTCGGCCTGACGAATGAGCGCAGAAGTTTCGTCGTCAGAACCAGAAAGTGCCTGCAAGGCTTTGTCGAAGGCGTAATCGTCAATGTATTTGCGAATCGTTTCCGGCGAAACGGTTTCCCGCTTCGCCTTTGCGGGCGAAGACTTGCCGCCATTCCGCTGCGCCGGAAGAACGATACAGATCAGAAATGTTGCAAACAAGAGGATGTTTCTCATGTTCATGAATAATAGAATGGTAATGTCTGATGCGGTGGAAATAAAAAAGACTGCCGGACGAGTCGGGCAGTCTTCGGAGATTTGCATGCAGGCGCCCGGGTCAGTTGAGGGCTAATTTTCGCGTGTACTTGCCGATTCGGACGATATAGATGCCTTTTGGCAGCTCCGGGCTGACGGTTTTGTCGGGCGAATCGAGCTGTTGCGAATATATGCGCTTGCCTGTGATGTCATAAATTTCGAGGCAGAGTCCGTTGGCTCCCTGTATGCGGATATTGCCGCCGTTTACAGAAATCTGAGGAGTCGGTTGTACGGATGTGAAAGCCTGCTCTTCGGTCTCAGTAACGATATGGGCCGATGCGGAAGCGGCTGCGAACAAAAAGAAAAAGAGTAAATATTTTTTCATGAGCTTAGTGTCAATTGGTTGGCATTGTTCGCAAAAGTATATATAAAATTTCTTTCGGCAAACTTTTTGGTATTTTTTGACTGAACCAAGCGGGTTTCAATCTTCGCTGTGAAGGGTAAGGCGACGTAGCTCATACATGGAACCGGAATAGACATTGAGATCTACTTTTCCGCGTATGCCGTCTATTTTCCCATTGTCGGTGTGCTGCCAGAAGTGCCATTTTTCCGCTCCGCGCGGCTCTTTTACATAATAGTGGGCAAGCCAAAAAGGATAGCGGCTGAATTTTTCATTGGAAAAGTGTTTTTTTCGAAATGCATGCGAGGCATATATGATAGGAGTAACGCCCATGCGCCGTTCGACTTCGTTAAGCCAAGTCAGGACGGCGGTTTGTAACTGTTCCGAGGATAGTCCGCCTTCTTCTTCGACGTCAAGGACGGGAGGCAGGTCGCCGTCTTCGAGATGTACCCAATGCAGGAAATATTCGGCCTGCCGAAGTGCATCTTTTCGGGGTTTGAAGTAGTGGTAGGCTCCACATATAAGTCCCGCATTGTGTGCCTGATAGAAATTTTCGTTGAAGTTCTTGTCGAGATGTGTAAGTCCTTCCGTAGCTTTCACAAATACAAAAACGAGCGGCTCTCCGCCTAAATTGCTTCGGGCGGCTTTCTGCCAGTCTATCGGCCCGTTGTGATGGCTTATATCGATGCCGCGCACGGTAAATTCCGGGTAAACTGTTTCTCCGAACAGTCCGCGCCAGACTGAACGGTAGGGAGAAATGATGAAAGTGTAGAAAAGGAGTACGAAAACAGTTAAAGAAAAAGTTCCGCCCAGAAAAATCCATTTCCCCTGGTTGGAAATAAATTGTCGGACAATGCTCTTGCGTTTTTTCTTCGGGCGTCTGACCACAATCGAGGTATTAAAATGAAAAAAGTCGTTTACGGCAAGTCGCATGCCGGAATACTTACTTTCCGGAAAACGGCTTGTCGTAAACGGCAGATGGAAATCAGTGATTAAGCCTTTTGTTCGAGTTGAAGTGTTTTGGTTGGCTCATCGCAAACTTCAGTCGGTCCCCAATACTGAATGGGACCGGGGTATACGAAACAGGTCTTTTCTGCCCATTCGTCGCGATTGGCAGCAAATGTTTTGAATGGTGCGCCATCAAGTTCTACGAGAGCTTTCTTGATTACAGGCTTCATTTCGCCATTACGGCGTTCCATATTCATCATCATAGTGATAGGTACACCGCCGGCAATCCATTCGGCAGCAGGAGCCGTCGTGTTTTTAACTACGGCCATGTAACCGGTTTTCCCGTTGGCCACGAGTTGTGCGGCGCTCTGACCGAGAGCGTAACAATAATCTGCATCGTAGTTGGAAGGGGCCGCACAACGACCTTCATATCCGAAGAAATGGTGTTGAGGTGCGAACTTTCCGACAAATTTGCCCTCCTTTTTCCAAACGGCAAGTTTCTTGCCGACCATTTCAGAGAGTAATTTCTCCGTTTCGATGAGAGAAACTTGCACATTGCCATGCGGGTCACGTTCAAGGGTGAGCTGCTTGGCAACACTTTCGGGAAGACTGGCATAGATAGCTGCACTTTCCGACGTAAGGCCGTCAAGACTTTTACCATCAGCGAGCAAATCGTTGAGTTCTGCAATCAGGCGCTTCATGGCTGGGATAAACTCGATAAGCCCTTCAGGAATCAATACTGTTCCGAAATTATTGCCGCTTGCAGCACGTTTGGCAACTATTTCTGCAATGTAGGTTACAATATCATCGAGTGTCTGGTTTTTGGCTTCGACCTCTTCGGAAATAATACAGATGTTGGGTTGCGTCTGCAGTGCGCATTCGAGAGCAATATGACTGGCAGAACGTCCCATAAGTTTGATGAAGTGCCAGTATTTGCGGGCAGAATTTGCGTCGCGCTGTATGTTGCCGATAACTTCTGCATAGGTTTTACATGCCGTGTCAAAACCGAATGAGGTTTCGATTTGTTCATTTTTCAAATCGCCGTCGATTGTTTTGGGGCAACCTATGACTTGTACGCCGTAATTCTTTGCCGCATAATATTCAGCAAGGACACAAGCATTGGTATTAGAGTCGTCACCGCCGATAATCACAACAGCTTTGATTCCCAGTTCGCGGATAATCTTAAGTCCGCTTTCGAATTGGTCTTCTTTCTCAAGTTTGGTGCGACCGGATCCAATCATATCGAAACCGCCCGTATTGCGATATTCGTCAATAACAGCGTCAGTCAGTTCAATATATTTATGATCCACCAAACCTCCGGGTCCCATAAGAAAACCATAAAGTTTTCCTGCGGGATTGAGTTTTTTGATGCCGTCAAACAAGCCGCAAATAACATTATGTCCGCCGGGAGCCTGTCCTCCGGAAAGAATAATGCCGAGATTCATGGGCTCGCAAATACAAGGCTGATCGGTCGGGACAAATTCCACAATGGGCATACCGTAAGTATTGGGGAACAAAGCCTTTATTTCTTCTTGATTGCCTGCGGACTGTGTGGGAGCACCTTCTTTAATCGTGACGCCGCCACGGAGTCCTGCAGGAAGTTTGGGCTGATAGGCCGCACGGGCCTTTTGGAGGGCAGATTTTTCCATGTTTGATATATTTTAATAGTTGTTTACCAAGTGAATCATTAGAGGAACCTTTGGCAAGGGAAATCGCTACAAAATTAAGAAAAAATCCGGAATTGTACGAACGCAGCCGGTACGACAGCAGAATATCTTGTTTGTACGTTTTTTAGGCATGTTTCAAATGACGCTCCAGAAATTTTTCGACTTTGCGGAAAAAGTCAAAGCGATTCTCTTCATTCGCAAAACCGTGTCCTTCGTTTTCCTTTACAATATATTCGACTTCCACGCCGCGCTTTCTTAATGCCTCGACAATTTGGTCGCTTTCTGCCCGGTTCACGCGTGGATCGTTTGCCCCTTGGGCAATCAGTAGCGGACGGCAGATCCGTTCAGCATGAAGCGCAGGACTGACGGTTTCCAAATATTCGCGTTCCGTTTCGGGATTTCCTATTCGTTCGTACATGATTTCAAGCATTGGGCGCCAATAAGGCGGGATTGTTTTCAAAAAAGTCAGTAAATTGGAAACTCCTACATAGTCGATTCCGCAAGCATAACGTTCTGGTGTAAAACACATTCCAGCAAGGACAGCATATCCTCCGTAACTTCCGCCATAAATTGCGATGCGTCCCGTGTCGGCATAGCCGTTCTGAATGAGCCATTCTGCTCCGTCCGTGATGTCGTTCTGCATCTTGCGGCCCCATTCTTTATATGAAGCTTCCATGAAACGCCGTCCGTAACCGGTTGAGCCGCGGAAATTCATCTGGAACACGCCGTAACCTCGGTTACACAAAAATTGAACGGTAGAGTCGTAGCCCCATGAATCGCGTGCCCATGGGCCTCCGTGCGGATAGACGACCATCGGGACGGGTACACCCGCTTCATGGCCTGCTGGAAGCGAAAGATAGGCTTCAATAGTCAACCCATCGCGCGTCTTGTAAGTAACAGGGCGCATTTCGGCCAAATCTTCTGCGGCAAGCCATGGCGCCAAATCGCACAACTTGCGCAACGTGTCTGTCTCGAGGTCGTAATAGTAGTAACTTCCCCGCGTCCGGTCTCCTCCTGCATAAATGATAAAATGCATTTCGCTCCGGTCACAGTCGGCCATGCCGAAATGATTGTCGGGAAAGTGTCGGGAAAGTTTTTCGCGAAAGGCTTTTTCGTCGGTGTCGAAATAGTGGCGTACGGTTTCTTTGTGTCCGGTGCAGAAAACACCCAACAATTTCTTCCTGCGACGCGAATAAGTAATGTTGCTGATGTCGTAATCGGGATGCTCGTAAAGTTGTTCGATTTCTTCGGCTGTAGCCGGGTTCATCAGGCAGAGTGCGATTTTGTCACGACCGAGATTCGTTGCAGCATATACGTTCCGGTTGTCGGGAGTGAAGCCCATATAATTGATCGTATCGCGAAAGTTTGTCGTTACGATTGGGCGAAAGGCTTCTTCCTCCGTGTCGCGGTAAAGAATCTGAGTATTGACACCGTCGACGATGGCTACTGCACTGCGCAACCGGCCTTTATGGTCGGTGAGCCAACCCTGATAATTTCCCGGATTCTCGCAAAGCAGCGTCATTTCACCCGTTCTCAGATTGAGCCGATACGGATCGAAACATTCCGGCTGACGGCGGTTCATGGCAATGAGAATTTCTTCAGGACAATCCTCGAGATCGTCGATAATGGACGTGCGTACTCCAGGAAAGTCCGTATAAGCTTTCAATTCCGAGCCATCGATATTCACGCCGAAAAGCTTATAGTTTTCATCGCCCGCTATGTCTTTCATGAAGACGATGCGATTGTCGCTCTTCCAGGCATATCCGGCTACGGAGCGCGAGGTTTCCGACGTGAGTCGCCGCGGTTTGCCGCCGGCAGTCGGTTCGACAAAGATGTTCATGCGGTTCCGGTAAGGAGCCATATAAGACAAATGCCGGCCGTCCGGCGATATTTGATAGGCCGACCGGTTCGAATTCCGGAAAAAGTCTTCCAATGGTATGTGGCGTCTCATGGCTTTTCGTGTGTTCGTCGCAAATTTAGTCAATTCCGTCGTTTGGACGGCATCGGAAAGGGCAGTTTTTGTCTACTGTCTGAAGTTTTCTCTTGCGAAATGCGTAACTTCGCCGCGGTTCTCCAGTCAGCGAACCCCATTTATTATATAATAACGTATGATGCAAAATACTGATTCACGCATGCCTCTTGTCTCCCCTTCCCTCCTTTCTGCCGATTTCACCAACTTGCAGCGCGACATTGAAATGCTTAACCATTCGGCTGCCGACTGGTATCATCTCGACGTGATGGATGGTGTCTTCGTCCCCAACATTTCTTTCGGTTTTCCTGTCATGCAAGCCATGGCCCGATATGCGCGTAAACCGCTCGATGTGCACCTGATGATTGTCGAGCCGCAGAAGTTCATTCCCCAGGTGGCCGCTCTCGGTGCCAAAGTCATGAATGTGCATTACGAAGCCTCCGTTCATTTGCACCGTACGCTCACCGCCATACGCGAAGCCGGCATGCTGGCCGGCGTTACGCTCAATCCGCATACTCCGGTCGGCTTGTTGGAGGAAATTGCACCCGAAGCCGATGTCATTATGCTGATGGGGGTGAATCCGGGGTTTGGCGGACAGAAATTTATCGAGGCGACCGTCGAGAAGACGGCTCGCCTGAAAGAACTTCTCCTGCGGACAGGTTCGAAAGCCCTGATCGAAATCGACGGAGGCGTAAATGCCGAAACCGGAGGCCGCCTTGTTGCGGCCGGAGCCGACGTGCTCGTGGCCGGTAGCGCCGTTTTCGGCGCGCCCGACCCTGAAAAAGAAATCGCACGGCTGAAAGCACTTTAAGTTGTGCAGAACTTGTGTGCCGTCAGCCGAGCGACGGAATCCCCGTCTGTGGCAAAACTGTCTTATTCATCCTCTTACACCCGGATTCCCGTATGAAAAATTTACTTTCTCCAGACGAACTGTTGCAACTCGTCCGTTTGCTTCGCGAGAGCCGCAAAATCGTGATTACTGCCCACCGCGGACCCGACGGCGATGCTGTGGGAAGCGTGCTGGCCTTTGCGTCCTATCTGCGCGGTATCGGCAAACGGGCCGACATCGTCGTACCCAATGCTTTCCCCGACTTCCTGCGCTGGATGCCCGGCTCGGAGCGTATTTGTCTGGCCGACCATTCCCACCGGCGCGCGGCCGAACTGCTGGCCGGCGCAGACTTGGTCTGCATGCTCGACTACAATGCGACGTCGCGCCTGCAGTCCATGCAGTCGCTCGTGGAGCGTTCGAAAGCTCCCCGGCTGATGATTGACCATCACCTCGATCCCGACCCGAAAGCAGCCTGCTTTGTGATTTCGCGGCCCGACATGTGCGCCACGTGCGAGGTGTTGTTCAGCCTGCTCTGGCAGCTTGGGCACTACGAGTCGATGACAACGGACGAAGCCGCCTGCATTTATACGGGCATGATGACCGACACGGGCGGCTTCACCTACGCTTCGACGCGTCCGGAGATTTATGAAATCATCTCGCTGCTGCTTGCCAAAGGCATCGACAAGGATAAGATTTACCGAAACGTCTTCAACTGTTATTCGCCCGACCGTCTGCGTTTCATGGGCTACGTGCTTTATGAAAAGCTCCGGCTGACGGCCGGCGGAAAGGCGGCGTATTTCGCCATTACACGCGAGGACATGAAGCGCTTCCGCTACATACGGGGCGACAGCGAGGGGCTGGTCAACATGCCGCTTCAGATTCGGGGCATGCGCCTGAGCATAGCGCTGCGCGAAGATACGGAACGCGACGTCGTGCGTGTCTCCCTGCGTTCGGTCGACGACTTTCCGGCCAACCGCATGGCCGAAGAATTCTTCAACGGCGGCGGACATCTCAATGCCGCCGGCGGCGAGCTGCCTTTCCCCATGGACGAAGCGGTCGGGACGGTGGAACGGGCCATCGAGGCCTATACCGAATTGTTGTGACGCTGGCAGACAGACGGCAAGGCCGCATGTCCCCGCCCGGCTGTCTCTGCCGGAAGCGAAAGGCCGGGACGCTGCCTTTTCCGGGGCTGACCATTCCGACACCGGGCCGGACATTCCGGCCCTTGTTTTCGGTCCGCCGGAAAAGAAAGCGGGCGATAGTCGAAACTTGGCCAAAGATAGTTTGAACTTACTCAGAGATAGTTTAAACTTACAGGGCGTTAGTTTTGCCTTGTTCAAAGCCCGCTGCAACCGGCTCAGCGACAGACTGCTTACAGAACCGGGAAAAACGGCGCAGGCTTTTTCCGTGCGCAAATTTCGCCCGGCCGCGCGAAAATGTTAAATTTGCGGCGACTAAATCAACCAAAACAAAAACGTATGAAAGCATTCGTATTTCCCGGACAAGGGGCGCAATTCGTCGGCATGGGGCGCGAGCTCTGCGAGCAACACCCGACGGCGAAAGAATATTTTGAGCAGGCCAATGACATTCTCGGTTTCCGCATCACGGACATCATGTTCGAAGGGACGGACGAAGGCTTAAAGCAGACGAAAGTGACGCAACCGGCCGTTTTCCTGCACAGCGTGATTTCGGCCTTGTGTCTCGGTCAGGCTTTCAACCCCGACATGGTGGCCGGACACTCGCTCGGCGAAATTTCGGCCCTTACGGCGGCCGGCGCACTGACGTTTGAAGATGGGCTGCGGCTTGTCGCCACCCGCGCGCAGGCCATGCAGAAAGCCTGCGAAGCCTGTCCGGGCACGATGGCCGCCATCATTGCGCTAGACGACGCAAAAATCGAGGAAATCTGCGCAAAAGTGACAGCAGAGACCGGTGAAGTTGTCGTGGCCGCCAACTATAACTGTCCCGGACAGCTTGTCATTTCAGGCACGGAGGCCGCTGTAGCCGCTGCCTGCACGGCGCTGAAAGAGGCGGGAGCCAAACGTGCGCTCGTACTCCCTGTGAGCGGCGCTTTCCACTCGCCGCTGATGCAGCCGGCGCAGGAAGAACTCGAAGCAGCCATTGCTGCCACGCAGTTCCATACGCCCGTCTGCCCCGTCTACCAGAATGTGGACGCTTGTGCCCACACCGACGCCGGCGAAATACGACAGAACCTCATCAAACAGCTTACGGCCGGTGTGCTGTGGACGAAAGAGGTGCAAAACATGGTGGCTGCCGGTGCCACGGAGTTCATCGAGTGCGGACCCGGCAAGGCTTTGCAGGGAATGATTGTGAAAATCTGCAAAGGCAACGACGCGATAATCGTAAAAGGCGCGGCCGAATAGGCGCCGGGCGGCCTGTACTGCGGCGGAAGTTCCGGTAGCGCCGTCTGCCCACGGCGAAAGGCGAAGCCTACGGGACTTCCGTTGCTTGTTTTGGTCTACGCGGTTGCCGTTGCTGCGGCCACAATTCTATTGACGGACAGCTATGACAGAAAAACTCACGATATATCAGACTTTTCCGCGTTTGCACGGCAATCGCTGCACAGCCAACATCCCGGGAGGCAGCATCGAACAGAACGGATGCGGAAAAATGGCCGACTTCACGGACGCTGAGCTGGCGCGCATCCGCGATTTCGGCTTTTCGCACGTGTGGTACACCGGTTTAATCGAACACGCCGGCTTTCGGGACAATCCGGCGGTCGTCAAGGGCCGTGCCGGCTCGCCCTATGCCATTAAAGACTACTACGATATCGACCCCGATCTCGCCGTCGACCCTGAACGGCGCATGCAGGAGTTCGAAGCTTTGGTGGAACGGACGCACCGTGCCGGCTTGAAGATGATTATGGACTTCGTGCCCAACCATGTGGCTCGCGAATACGGCAGTGATGTCAGTCCGGCCGGCGTTAGGGACCTCGGAGCGGACGACGACACGTCGCAAGCTTTTTCAGCAGACAACAATTTCTATTATATTCCCGGCGAAACCTTGCATGTGCCTACGGAGGGCAGCTATACAGAATTTCCAGCACGGGCTACCGGAAACGACCGCTTCGACGCTTGGCCGCAGCGCGACGATTGGTACGAAACGGTCAAACTTAACTACGGCGTGGACTATTGCGGCGGACGTTCCGCCCATTTTGACCCGATTCCCGACACATGGAAAAAAATGACGGCCATACTGCTTTTTTGGGCCGGTAAGGGAGCGGATGCTTTCCGTTGCGACATGGCGGAAATGGTCCCCGTTGATTTCTGGCACTACGCCATTTCTCGCGTCAAAAAGGTCTATCCGGAAATTCGTTTCATTGCAGAAATCTACAATCCGTCGTCCTACCGGTCGTATATTCGTTATGGCGGCTTCGACTACTTGTATGACAAAGTCGGACTCTACGATACACTCCGCTCCGTGGTGTGCGGACATGCGCCGGCGGCAGCCATTACGTCGTGCTGGCAGTGTGTAGACGACATACAGGGGCATATGCTCAACTTTTTGGAGAATCATGATGAACAGCGTATAGCCAGCGACTTTTTCTGTGGTGATGGCAAAAAGGCACGGCCGGCAATGGTTGTCTCGGCACTGTTGAACACTTGTCCCGTCATGATTTATGCAGGGCAGGAGGTCGGAGAAAGAAGTATGGAGGCCTCCGGATTTTCAGGGGCAGATGGTCGGACAACGATTTTCGATTTCTGGGGCGTCGAAGGTTTACGCAAAGTCACCGGATCACAGACCATGATTGCGGCCGAGCACGAGTTGTATGTTTTTTATAAGCGACTGATGCGGCTATGTTGCGAGGAGCAGGCCATTAGACTGGGCTTGACTTTCGATTTGATGTATGTCAATTATGATGGCTGCCGGAACTTCGATCCGCAACGGCACTTCGCTTTCCTCCGTCATTATGGAGAGGACACATTGCTGATTGCAGTGAACTTTTCGGAAACAAAGGCGGAGGTCGGCGTGCGTATTCCGGAACATGCCTTTGACTGTCTCGCACTCAGGCCAACCCCGAAGATAGAGGCGACCGACCTGTTGACTGGCAATAAACAGAGCCTATGCCTTATGCCAGATGAATACACAGAAGTTTGGCTGCCAGCGCATGGCGCCCTTGTGCTGAAACTGACAGTTTCGAGGAGG
>JAFLUW010000003.1:0-36148 GCA_022508615.1 Prevotellaceae bacterium
GCATTTTTTGCATCATATCAATAATAAATGCTGCAAAGGTAAGTATATATCGGCGGTTACTAAGATTTCACCACCCATTTTGACCAATAGACCTCGATTTCGGCATAGGGAGAAATACGCCTCACGGTCCCCGGCGACATAGTCAAAGCCAACGGTCGTAAACGTCGCCGTTGGTTTTCAGGGAAACATTATGCCTCGGTTATGAATATCCGTGAGTTCTTTGTCGACAGCCTCGGCAAATAGGCGGCTAACGTCATTTCAAATGCACTCACAAGCGACTTGTCGAAGCGGTTTTGCGACGAATTATTTAACAACTCTTGGAAATTCTTCAGTTATAGTATTTATTCTTATATCATCAATAGACGTTATTACAGGTCTTATAAAGCCCCCCAAACCTCTAACACAATCTATTATTTCTAATTTTGGAAATTCTTCACGTGGATATTGCTGTACTGAAATATATTTTGCACATTTCTTTATTTTTGAACCAACTTTACGTAAACAATTGTCATCAGAAGCAGTACTTGATAATAACATTGTTGAAGTTCCAATATCACCCATATGATATAGTGGATCAAAATCCATGGGAATGAAAATAAAATTTTTATTAGGCCCTATTACTTTATAACCTCTAATACTATCTTTATCTAAGTATATCCATTTACATTTATCTATTAACATTTGTAATTCATAAATAGTAGGCGTTCTCCATCCTTTTCCTAATTCTGCAACTGCAGCATCATATTTTACATCTCCAGAATATGATCCAAAATTATTAAATATTGAGAACCTTTTATCTAAAGATTCTTTGCTTACACAAGCTAATTCACTCTCCTGCCAAGGAATACTTGGTCTTACGGGCAATAGTCCACCCCATGAGTATTTATTCCCTCTATGAATAACATCTTCCGCACCTAAATTTCTATCACTAAAATACACGTCTAAACCTAAATCAATAGCTTTAACTCCACAAGGCAGAGTTGTTATCTTCGAGTGTAAATTGTGTAACTTCTTATCTTGATTAGGTGTTAAATCTCGTATGGGAGCTGTTCCTTTCAATGAGGGATAAACATAGGGTACTATTGGTTTTGTTTGCTTAGGCACCTCATTATGTTCACAGCATTTTTTATTAATTATTTTCAGTGAATTCTGATTCTTGTTAGATTGAAAAACATTTTTAATTACCGTAGTTATAAGATAAATAAAAAATATAAATATGAATGAATAGATTATATTTTTTAAAGATACAGAGCCCAAATTATCGTCTTGAGCCTCATGCATATAAACTGACTGCCCAAAACAAATTTGTGAGGAAAGAAGAAATAAGGCAAATATTCGATATTGTTTCATTATTTAATTTTTTTGCAAATATAGATTTTTTGTTTTTTCGTGGGAATCTTATCGGCCCAAAGTTTCCCAAATAATAAGTGCAATAACTATTCTGTTCAGTTTTTCTTAGAGAAGATTGTCTGTCGCAGTGGAGTACACTTGTTAAACACCTTTACACGCCTTTTTTTCTCCGTTTGTTCACCCTTTTTTGCTGTTTGCGTGCCCTTTTTCCGCCGTCGAAGGCGTGGCGAACGGGAGTTGAGATGTATCGTCTGCAAAGGAATGCCGAAGAACGCCCCGTTGGCCCCAACCGACCGGCCGAACCTTTCCGGGAAAAAGGTGATAGCGCGCGGGCGGCGCTCGTTAGTGTCGAAATAAATAAGTAACGAATAGGGTCTTTTTGTTCGAATTTTCCGTTGAAACAGGCGTTAAGCGTCACGTCGCGGGGCGCAATCGAGCACTTTCCCCGAGAAAAGAAAAACTTTCAGGGCGTTAGTTTCAACTAACGCCCTGAAAGTTTTGACTAACGCGGATTTTTCTCGTCCCGACACGGGTCGAAAACGGCCTTCGGACGGCGGTTTTCGGCCGAACGGCGCGTTGTTCGCGACTTTCTGCGGCGCGCAATCCGCTTGTTCACAATTACTTAATGCCAATCGGGTATAATGCCGAAAAAATCGCGTATTTCCGTCCGTCGATTCGGGCGAACGAAAATACGCGATTGCAGAAGGGGCGGCAATGTTAAGAATTTTGCATATCCGGCCAAAGATTTCTTAATTTTTTTCGGCGTTCGGTGCGCCGAAAGCGGCGGTCGTTTAGTCGCGCGGCTCGCGGCGTGGACGGTCACCGCCTTCGCGGCGCTGGCGGCGCGGCCGTTCTTCCCAGCCCTCGGGCTTTTCTTCGAGCGCACGGTGGCTCAGGCGGAACTTGCCGGTCTTCGGGTCGATTTCGAGCAGCTTGACACTGACGGTGTCGCCTTCTCTAAGTCCGCTTTCCTCGACGGTTTCGAGACGCTTCCACGTGATTTCGCTAATATGAAGCAGGCCTTCCTTGCCCGGCATGAACTCGACGAAGCAACCATAAGGCATGATGCTCACGATGCGGGCGTCGTAGGTTTCGCCCACCTCGGGAATGGCCACGATGGCGCGGATTTTGGCCACGGCAGCGTCGATGCTCTCTTTGTTGGGGCCGGACACTTGGATCTTGCCCACGCCGTCTTCTTCGTCGATGGTGATGACGGTGCCGGTTTCCTCTTGCATGCCCTGAATAATCTTTCCGCCCGGGCCGATGACGGCGCCGATGAATTCTTTGGGGATTTCGAAGGCTTCGATGCGGGGCACGTGGGGCTTGAGTTCAGCGCGCGGCTCGGCCAGCGTCTGCTGCATGCAGGCGAGAATGTGCTCGCGGCCGGCTTTGGCTTGAAGAAGGGCTTTTTCGAGGATTTCATAGGACAAGCCGTCGCACTTGATGTCCATCTGTGTGGCGGTAAGTCCTTTGAGCGTGCCGGTCGTCTTGAAGTCCATGTCGCCGAGGTGGTCTTCGTCGCCGAGAATGTCGGAAAGTATGGCGTATTTGTCTTCGCCGGGGTTCTTAATGAGGCCCATGGCGATGCCGCTGACGGGCGCTTTCAAGGGTACGCCCGCGTCCATCAGGGCAAGCGTGCCGGCGCAGACTGTAGCCATCGACGAAGAGCCGTTCGATTCGAGAATGTCGCTCACTACGCGCACGGTGTAGGGGAAATCGGCGGGGATTTGGCCCTTAATGCCGCGCCAAGCCAAATGTCCGTGGCCGATTTCGCGACGGCCCGTGCCGCGCTGGGCTTTGGCTTCGCCGGTGGAGAAGGGCGGGAAGTTGTAGTGGAGCAGGAATTTCATGTAGCTCTTGTCCAGCACGTCGTCCACGAGCTTTTCGTCGAGCTTTGTGCCGAGCGTGGCCGTCGAGAGCGACTGTGTTTCGCCGCGGGTGAAGATTGCGCTGCCGTGAGGGCCGGGCAGGGGGCTGACTTCGCACCAAATGGGGCGGATGTCGGTCGTGGCGCGGCCGTCGAGGCGCTTGCCTTCGTCGAGAATACAGCGGCGCATGGCGTCGCGCTCCACATCGTGATAGTATCGGTCGATAAGTGCGTTTTTCTCCTCGAGTTCTTCGGGTTCGAGCGTTGCATGCGCGGCGGCATAGGCCTCTTTGAAGTTCTCGCGGATGGCTTCGAACGCTTCGGCGCGGGCATGTTTTTCGAGAGCTTGACCCGTTACGTCGTAGCAGGCCTGATAGCATTCTTTCTTCACTTGCTCGCGCAACTCTTCGTCGTTTACTTCGTGGCAGTAGGTGCGCTTCACGTCTTTGCCCAACTCTTTGGCCAGCTCCTTCTGCAAGCGACACATGGGTTTAATGGCTTCGTGAGCGGCTTTGAGGGCTTCGAGCAGCGCAGTCTCGGGCACTTCCTTCATTTCGCCCTCCACCATCATGATATTCTCCTCCGTGGCGCCCACCATGAGGTCCATGTCGGCCTTTTCGAGCTGCTGGAACGTGGGATTGATGACGTATTGCCCGTCGACGCGGGCCACGCGCACTTCAGATATGGGTGCTTCGAACGGAATGTCCGAGCAGGCCAGCGCAGCCGAGGCCGCGAAACCGGCCAGTGCGTCGGGAATATCCACCCCGTCGGCCGAGAAGAGTGTTATGTTAACGAAAACTTCGGCATGATAGTCCGAAGGGAAAAGGGGGCGCAGGGCGCGGTCGACGAGGCGCGAGGTCAGAATTTCGTAGTCCGAGGGGCGTCCTTCCCGCTTGGTGAAACCGCCGGGGAAGCGGCCCGCAGCGCTGTATTTCTCTCTGTAGTCGCATTGCAGCGGCATGAAATCGGTACCGGGTGCGGCATCCTTCGCGCCGCAGACAGTGGCCAGCAGCATGGTGTTGTTCATGCGAAGCATGACAGCGCCGTCGGCTTGTTTGGCCAACTTGCCCGTCTCGATGCTGATGGTGCGTCCGTCGGGCAGCGAGACTGTTTTGGTGATTACGTTCATCTTGTTTTCTTTGATATATTTGTATCTTACTTCTTAAAATCGCACAAAGTTAGCCTTTTATTTTGATTTTGTCCGCCTTTTTCCCGCTCTTTTCGGCGTTTGTCTGCGCCGTTTGGGAAAAAGTGCGCCCGCGGCGGTCCGAAAGCTATGTTTCGGGCCGCCGCGGGCTTTTCAGTTGCAACGGTCGGAGCCGGAGCGGTATTATTCGTTCCAGCTGTTGTCGTCCCAAGGGCTTTTGCGTTGGCTCCAGGCCGCGTCGGGAGTGTCGATTTCGTTGTCTTGCCCGTTATCGTTGATAGACAGCGAAAGAGCCATCATTCTTTCCGCCTCGATGCCGATGGACACGGCGGCGGGTTTGATGTATGTGCGTTTCTTCATGTGTGCGATGTGATTTAGTCAGGGGTTTAAATGAAAAGTGTGCTCATTTGACGAACACTTTCTTGCCGCCTGTGATGTAAAGTCCCTTGCCGGCAGCGCCTACGCGGCGACCCGAGAGGTCGTAGACGGCGCTTTCGGCCGCCGGTGCCGCGGTTGCCGTGCCGATGCCGGTGGTTGTTCCGCCGATGGCAAAGAGCAGTGCCGGCGCGCTGGCGTTTGTGGCCACGTAATAGGCCTTTCCGGCCGGAAGCGTAGCGGCCCTGTAGGGATAAAAGCCCACGCCGTTCTGGAAAGCCCCGCTCAGGGCGTAGGTGACGCCTGCGGGTGTCGCTTCGTCGGTGCTTACGGTGCCGAGCAGCACGTTGTTCTCGTCTTTTTCGGGGCTTTCGGTTGAGGGAACGAAGTGTCCGTAGCTGTTGTTGTCGCTATGGAGCACGACAGCCTCGCCCCTAGCCAGCGTATTGCCCTCCACAAGTTCGAGCATGAGGTAGTTGTCTTTTAGCCAGGCCGTATAAGCCTCCACGCCTTCAGGGATAGTTACGGCATAGGGCAGATAAAGCGTGGCCCACTGCCCGGCGTTGGCTCCGGAGTCGTTTGCCGGCGTCTGCAATGTCACATTATTATAGGTATAGTCGGCTTCTTCGAGCCGGAAAAGGTTGCTGTAGCCGCTTTGCCAGCACTTCGTGTCGCCCCAAGCGTTGAAAGAGCCGTTGGCAGCAAGGATGAATGTGCCGGTAGTCCCATCGTTGCGTTTAGCCAGCAGGGAAAAAGTTCCGGGTGCAGCGGTTTCGCCGTAGCTGGTCAGGGTAAAGCTGCATTGCGGGCCGGCATATTCGGCCGTCAGACCCGTGTTGCCGTTATATCCGCCCTGATGGCCGCGCCAGCAGACGTAATCGCCCTTCGTGGCACTGACAAAGATGTACTGTCCGTTTTCCAGTGCGTGGCAGACGAACGTTGCGTCGGCGTCGAGGTTCGCTGCTTCGTAGTTTTTCACGACAAGTCCTTTTTCGCTGCCTGCGAGCAGATAGCCGTCGCCCGCCTGCTGGATGTTGTGCAGGTGGTAGGCTTTGCCGTCTTCGGGCATCACGACTTCTCTGGCCGACCAATAGTTGTTCAGTGCCGTGCGGACGGCGGCAAACTTGGGATAAGCCGTTGCGTCTTCAATGGCAGCTTGCAGTGCGACGGCGGTTTCGTGCGTTGCGGCGGGATAACCCACGCGGTTCTGCGTGATTTGCGTCTGCAACGAGTTTAGATAGGTCTCGTTGTAGTCCGTGTCGAACGATTCGAAAAAGACATGGCTGCCGACATAAGTGTATTGGTTATAGAATGAAAGATTGCGCTTATCGTGGCTCGTGTGTGCCAGCCACGTGTCCACGCCTTTCAGCCGGAAGCGCAGGTTGTCGCTCGTCGGATGCTTTTCGAGCAGGAAATAAGAGAGCGACGGGTCGGGCGTATCGGCGAAAACGCAGTTGACATCGTGCGGACTCGCGTTGGGAGCCGTCAGATACTTGCCGTTCAGGCCCTGTATGGTAAAGCCGTTGAGCCAGTCGCCCGCCATGCGGTAGACGTAGTGCCGGCTTTCGGCGGGCGAGCAGGCGTCGAGGTTGTATTGTTCCCGCCCGGTGGTTTCGGCAGAGTACCAGTAATAGTTCTTGTTGCTGACGAAGAAGCGGATGAAATAATAAAAGCTCTCCTCGTCCGTGCTCGGCGTGAAAGGCAGCTTGTTGTTGTAGGCCGTTTCGATGGTATGGGCCGTTGTGTCGTCCGTGATGAGCTGAGGATAGCCCGCAGTCAGGACGAAGACGGGCACGGCGTCGGCCGGCGCTGCGCCTACGGTCTCCGTCACGGTGCGGCTGCCGATTTCCTGGCCGTTGAGCAGGTAGGTGTAGGTGATGTCGACCGTTTCGGGGTCGATGCCGGCGTATGTGAAGTAGACGTAAGTGCCGTTGTAGGTGTCAGGCCGCTGGCTGTAGAACGTAAGGTTGAGCGAGGAGCTGCTCGTGTGTGCCAGCCACGTGTTCGTGCCTTTCAGTCGGAAACGCATTTCGCCTCCCGCGGGATGCTCCTCGAACAAGAAAACGGAAAGCGCCTGATCGGCCTGCGTGGGCAGGGTGGCGACGGCAAAATCCTGCGGATTCGCGTTGGGAGCCGTCACATACTTGCCGTTCTTACCCTGTATGGTGAAGCCGTTGAGCCAGTCGCCCGCCATACAGAAGACGTAGTTGTCCAGCTCATCGCCCGTGGCGCCGTTGAGGTTGGTTTTCTCCTTGCCCTGCGTCTCTCCCGAGTACCAGTAGAAGATTCCGCTTCCGCTGACGTTGAAGTTGACGAAATACCAATAGGCCTTTTCCTCCGTGCTCGGCCGGAAAGGCATGACGTCGTAGTCGTAGCTCGTAGCGATGGTGTAGCTCGTCGTGCCTGTCCCGATGGTTTCGGGATAGCCCGTGGCGTTGACAAAGCGGGGCAGGGCGTTGCGGTCGGCAGGAGCCTCGCCGGCAGTCTCGCTGACCACGCGGCTGCCGATTACCTGCCCGTCAAGCGTGTACGTATAGGTTACGCTGACGGATTCTTCCCCCCCCCCTGAGGTTTCCTGCGCCCTGAGTGCGGGGAACGCCGCTGCGGCGAGCAGCAGCGAAAAGTAAAGTTTTTTCATTGCGGTTTATGTTAAGATTTTGAAAAAAGAATTTTTCCGGATAGTACCTGCAAATATGACAATAAAAATCCGAAAACCCGTCTCCGCGGGCCGTTTTTTTCCGGCCGCCGTCTGGCCGCCATCGGTGCCGTTAGCGCCGGGAAAGGCCGGAGAAGGGCGCTGCCGGCCGTTTTCAGGCCGGTTTCCGGCCCGTCGCGACGAAGCGGCAGGGCGGCGGTGAAAACTAAGCCCGTGCAAGTCGAAACTTAGTCTGAGTAAGTTGAAACTTAGTCTGAGTAAGTTTTCGCTATGTGCCCGGAAACTTTCCGCAGCCGCCCGCCGGCAGCCCGGAACGCCGCGGCGCACACTTTTCAGTGCGGCGCGCTTTGTCGGAAAATGTTGCGCGGCGTGCGCAAGGCTGTACGGCGCCCCTTTGTGCGGAAACAAAAAATACGTACCTTTGCGGCAGGCAAAAACGAACCGCAAATTCCCGAAAATCATGACAGACGTCAAGCAATGTCTCGCCCAATGCGAGGAAAGAATGGAGATGAGCGTGATGCACCTCGAGGAAGAACTCTCGCACATCCGCGCCGGAAAGGCCAACGTGCACATACTCGACGGCATTCGCGTGGACTCCTACGGAACAATGGTGCCGCTCAACAACGTGGCCGCCCTCAACACGCCCGACGCCCGGACCATAGCCATCAAGCCGTGGGACAAGTCGATGTTCAAAGTCATCGAAAAGGCCATCATCGACAGCGAAGTGGGCATCATGCCCGAAAACAACGGCGAAATCATACGGCTCGGCATACCGCCGCTGACCGAAGAGCGCCGCCGTCAGCTCACGAAGCAATGCAGCAAGGAGGGCGAAGAAGCCAAAGTGGCCATACGCAACATACGCCGCGACGGCATCGACACACTCAAGAAAGCGCAGAAAGAAGGTCTGAGCGAAGACATGGAAAAAGACGCCGAGGCCGACTTGCAGAAGATTCACGACCGCATGGTCAAGAAAGTCGACGCCCTCCTGGCCGAAAAGAACAAAGAAATCATGACCGTATAGGCCGCACGCCCGGCCCGAACGGCAGCAGACCCGCCGTCCTTTCCGTCCCCTCAGGCGAAAGGGGCGGCGGGTCTGCCGCAACCGCTCCGAAACAGGCGACACACACGTGCAACACAAAGAAACGACAGCCGGACGCGTCGTCCGCAACACGGGAAGCTGGTATCAGGTGCGCACGGACAGCGGCGCGCTGGTCGACTGCAAGGTGAAGGGAAACTTTCGCCTGCGCGGCATCCGCTCGACCAGCCCCGTGGCCGTGGGCGACCGCGTGACAATCGGCCGCGAAGCCGGCGGCGCAGCCTACATCACGGAAATCGCGCCGCGGCGCAATTGCATCGTGCGCCGGGCCTCCAACCTCTCGAAGCAGAGCCACATACTGGCAGCCAATGTCGACCTGGCCGTGCTCGTCGTCACGCCGGTGCGCCCCGAAACGACGACCACCTTCATCGACCGCTTTCTGGCCGGAGCCGAAGCCTACGACGTGCCCGCCTGTCTGGCCGTCAACAAAATCGACGACCTCGACGCCGCCGAACGGCGCGAAGCCGAAGCGCTGGCACAGCTCTATCGCGAGACGGGCTACGACGTATTTCTCCTCTCGGCCGCCACGGGCGAAGGGACAGCTGCGTTTACGGCAGCCATGGCGGGCAAGACCTGCCTGCTGGCCGGACATTCGGGCGTGGGAAAAAGCACGCTGCTCAACCGGCTCGTGCCCGACGCCGGCGCACGCACGGCCGAAATCTCCGAAGCCCACCGCTCGGGCACGCACACCACGACCTTTTCCGCCCTCTACGCCATGCCTTCGGGCGGCGACCTCATCGACATTCCCGGTATCAAAGGTTTCGGCACGTTCGACATGGAGCGCGCCGAAGTGGCCCACTATTTCCGCGACATATTCAGGCTTTCCGCCGACTGTCGCTTCCGCGGCTGCACGCATACGTGCGAACCGGGCTGCGCCGTGCGGGCCGCGCTCGACGAAGGCCGTCTCGCGCCCTCGCGCTACCGTTCCTATCTCTCCGTGCTGGGCGACGGCGAAGACGAAAAGTACCGCGCGGCTTTCTGACGTCCTGCGGTGTGTCCGCCGGCGCGTCTCGGCAGACGACAATTGCGAAACGAATCAACTTAACACAAAGAAAATATGGAAAAAGTGCTTTTCAACGGCGCTCCGGTCAGCCTTTGCGGCTCCGTTCCCCGGCCGGGCGACAAAGCGCCCGGCTTTGTGCTGACGGGCAAGGACCTTGCTGAAATCCGACTGGCCGACATGAGCGGCCGTCGCGTGGTGCTCAACGTCTTTCCGAGTCTCGACACGGAGGTATGCGCCGCCTCGGTGCGCCGCTTCAACAGTGAGGCTGCCGGATTGACGGATACGGAGGTGTTGTGCGTGTCGATGGACCTGCCTTTCGCGGCTGCACGCTTCTGTACGGCCAACGGCATCGACCACGTGCGTCCGGCTTCGGCCTTTCGCTCGGATTTCGGCCGCGACTACGGACTGACCATTGCCGAAGGGCCGCTGCGGGGCCTGCTGGCCCGCGCCGTCGTAGTGATAGGGGCGGACGGATGCGTGATGGGCGTATCGCTTTCGCACGAAATAACGGAGGAACCCGACTACGGCTTTGTGCGCCAGTTGCTGGGCTGAGCTGTCGGTCCGCAGGGGCCGGAAATGAGAAAATCCCGCGCTGCCGTCGAATGACGGCAGCGCGGGATTTTTCACAAAGCGGCAGCAACTGGCGCTCAGGGCGCTGTCATGACTTCGCAAAGCATGTCCTGCAAATGATGGAACTCCGTGTCGCTGAGGAAACCCGAGCAAAAAAGGGAAAAGGCCAGCGTTCGGCCGTCGGCCGTCGTGGCATAACCCGAAAGGTTGGAGACGCCGGTGAGCGTACCGGTCTTGGCGTGCACTTTTCCGCGGGCTGTGCTGTGGCGCATGCGGCGGGCGAGCGTGCCGTCCACACCTGCTATGGGCAATGTGGGAAATAGGACGCGGCGCTGCTCGTCGTCGTTCCACGCGGAGACGAGAACCGTGCAAAGCAGCTCGGCTGAGGCGTAATTGTAGAGCGAAAGTCCGCAGCCGTCGGCTATGCGGTAGTCGGCGGGATGCAGATTGAGCTTTTTGATTTGGCGCTCGATGACGGCAGCGGCTTCGAGCGCCGTGGAACGCCGGCCGCCCAGACGGCCGAGGGCGTAAAAGACGCTTTCGGCATAGAGATTGATGCTGTTTTTCATCATGGGCGTCAACACGGCGGTAAGCGGATGCGTGCGGTCGCAGAGCAGGTCGGCGTGGCTGGGCACATAGCCGATACGCAACGCTCCGCGCAACGAAATGCCGGCGCGGCTGAGCTCCTCGCAGAGCGTCTGGGGCAAAATGTCACGACCGTCGCAGAGCAAAGGGGTGAGCACGGGGTTGTTGTCGTCCCAGCACCAGCCTTCGCCCAGACGATGTTCGTCTTTGTAGGAATCGTCGAAAACAATGTCGCCTTCGATGGTGCGGATGCCGCGGGCTAAAAGCGTGTCGACGAAGACTTTTACGTCGGCGCGGCTGAAAAGTGGATCCATCTCGCCGCGGACGTAGAGGTTGCAGCGGAGCAGCGTGTCGGTCGGGATACTGTCGGCATAGAGACGGGTATGGAAAAGATAGTGGCTGCCCAGCATGGCGATGGCGGACCAGGTTGTGAGGACTTTCTGGCACGACGCGGGCCGCAGTGAGCGGACTGCCCCGCTGCGGTAGAGACGCTGACCGGTGACGGCGTCGGCAATGTCTACGGAAACAGTGGCACGCGGGTCGTAAAGTCGGGTAAGGACGCTGTCAACGCGCATGGCGATAGCGTTGTAAAGGCTGTCGTCCGACTGAACGATGCCGTCGGTCGCCGGAAGGATATCGGTAGGCCGGTGAAAGCCGGAAATTATTGTTTCGGCCTCGGCGGTGCGGGCCGTGAGGCCGCTGGCGCATTGCGGCACGAGCGTCAGAAACAGAAGGGCGAGCGTGACTGTGAGGCGGGAGAGGAACATGCGGTGCAGGTATACGGTGGATTGGAAATAAGCGCGGAGGGCAATTGCCGTCTTAAGCACGAGTTGCAGGAGAAAGGGGTGGAAAGAAGTTTCGGTCAGGGTAAAATCCTGCTTTCGGCCGGTTTCATCCTGCGGGAGGGGCGAAAGGAGCATGTCGGCAGGCAGTTGTGTCTGCCGGAAACGGGGTGGCGCCAGTTATAAAGGCAAGACATCTCCGCGGAGGAGACGTCTTGCCTGCAGAATTGCGAAAAGGAATCAGATGCCGAGTTTAGCTTTCACCTTGGCAGTGATGTCTTCGATGAGGGTCTCGTTCAAGACGCTGAAAGCGGCTTCAGTATTACTTTTTTCGAAAGCGATGACGTAGCCGCCCTCAGTGATGATTTCTTTGACGGCAGCGAGTACGCGTTCCTGCAGCGGCTGGAGTTTCTGTTGCTGTTCCTGACGGAAAGCTTCGAGGTTGTCGTCCTGAGCCTGCTGGAATTTTTGGTACATTTCCTGAAGTTCCTGTTGACGGCGTTCGCGAATGTTGGCGGGCGTTTGTTCGTTGATTTCTTTGTCGAACTTTTCGGCCTTGGCCTGGATTTCTTTTCTCATTTCTTCCAGATCGGACTCGTATTTCTGGCCGCTGGCCTGGAGTTCGGTCTGAGCCGTCTGGTAGGCGGGAAGGGCTTGCATGATTTCGGCGAAGTCGTAGCGGGCGAACTTCTGAGCGCAGAGGCTCACGGGGGCGCAGAGGAGCGCCAGGAGAAAGAGTTTCTTGAACATTGTATTGATGGTTTTGTTGGTTGTTGCGTGGATAGTTTATTCGGCGTAGCCCAAGCGCGAAAGCACTTCGGCCGAGATGTCGATAGAAGGCGAGGCGAAGATGATGCCGTTGTCGGAAGCACGGTCGAGAACGAGCTGGTAGCCGCGCAACTGGGCTACGGACTTTACGGCGTTGTAGATTTCATCTTGGATGGGCTCGAGCAAAGCTACGCGCTTTTTGTAGAGTTCGCCCTGCGGGCCGAAATATTTTTTCTTGAGTTCGGCGGCCTCTTTTTCTTTGTCTACGATGGCTTGTTCGCGATCTTTCTTCTGTTCTTCGGAGAGGAAAGCGGCCTCATTCTGGTAGTTCTTGTAAAGAGTTTTGGCCTGTTGGTCGACAGCTTCGACTTCAGCCTGCCATTTTCTGGAGGTCTGGTTAAGTTGTTCGCTGGCTCGTTCGTAGGCAGGGATGTTGCCCATGATGTACTCCATGTCGATAAGGGCGTACTTTTGAGCACTGGCCGCAGCGGAAAAGACCGCGAGGACGAAAAGGGAGAGGAGTTTTCTCATGTGGAGATGTCGGGGTTTTATGTTTGAAGTAGTCGAACTTTGCAGCTTGCAAAAGGCTGTTTTCTTCCGGCTGGATTAGAATTCCTGTCCGATGATGAAGTGGAATTGGCTGCCACCGGCTTTGTTGTTGCCGTTCAGGTAGCGCTGGAAACCGTAAGCCCAGTCTATACCCATGAGGCCGACCATGGGGAGCAGGATGCGCACGCCGCAGCCTACGGAACGTTTCATGTCGAGCGGGTTGAAACTTTTGACGTCGGCCCATGCGTTTCCACCCTCGGCAAAAGCCAAAGCATAGATGGATGTGGAGGTCTGGAGCATTACAGGATAGCGGAGTTCGAGCGTCATGCGGCTGTATGCATAGGCGTTGCTCGACGATGAACCGGCCAATGAGCCGTTGTCGTAGCCGCGCAGGCCGATGGTTTCAGTGGCATAACCCGAATAGGAGCCTGACATGCCGTCGCCGCCCACATAATAGCTCTCAAAAGGCGACTTCTTGTACTTGTTGTAGGCGCCGAGCAGGCCGAATTCCACGCGCGTCATCAGCACAAGAGGCTTCGTGCCGTTTGTCAGCGAGGTGAAAGTGCGAAGTTTGAACTTCCATTTGTGATATTCAATCCAGCGGTATTTCTCTTGCGACTCCTGCTGGAAAGTGGAACTGTAATAGTTGGTCGCCATGTTGCGATAGTCCTTGCCGTCCCAGAGTGAGTAGGGCGGAGTGGCTGTCACGCTGAAAAGAAATTCGGAGCCGCGGTTAGGGAAGAAAGGATGGTTGGTGGAGTTGCGGCTCAAAGTGAGCGAAAGGTTGACATTGTTGCAATTGCCGTCGGTAATGAGAAAATATTGCCAGGACTTAAGCATATAACGTGTGTAGGAAAGCTCGGCCATAAAGTTGAAATAATCATCGGGCCAGCGCAAACGCTTGCCGAAGCCGAGGCTCAGGCCTACCATCTTGACATATTTGTCGGGATCGTAGTAGTTGGAATAATTATAGTAGTTATTGTTGTATCCTGTGCCGTAAAGATAGTTGTAATAGTTCTGGTAGTAATTGTTATTATAGTAGCTGGAGTTGACATCGCTCTGCTTGGAATAAAAAAGTGAGAATGAAAACTGGTTGGGACGTTTGCCGCCGATCCACGGATCAAGGAACGAGAGCGAGTAGCTCTGATAATAGGTGCCATTGGTCTGACCGCTGAGCGAAAGAGTCTGTCCGTCGCCCTGCGGAATGAAACCTGCGCGTTTGTAACCTTTTCCGAAAAGATTCTGAAGCGAGAAGTTTGTGAATTTAAGGCCAACTTTTCCTACGACACCCGTTTGTCCCCAGCCGGCGGAGAGTTCGATCTGGTCGCCGCCCTTTGTAACGAGCGGGTAGGTAATGTCTACGGTGCCGCTGTAAGGATCAGGTTTTATGTTCTTGAAGAGTTCACTTTGCAAAGCCTCCGGGTCGAACTGATTCATATTGGCCAAATCGGAAACAGTGCGCTTTATGGCCTCCATGGAAAAAAGATCGCCGGGTTTGGTCTGTAATTCGCGGCGGATGACGTTCTCGTATACGCGGTCATTGCCGGCAATGCGTATGTGGTTGAGCGTGGCCTGCCGTCCTTCCTCGATGCGCATTTCGAGATCGATGCTGTCGCCCTCAATGTTGATTTCTACGGGGTCGAGGTTGTAGAATACGTAGCCGTTGTTGTAGTAAAGATTGCCGATGGCGTCTTCATCCTGACTGAGACGCTTGTCAAGCAGTTCTTTGTTGTAGACATCGCCGCGTTTCATCTTGAGTGTCTCGGCCAGGAGATCTGTATTGTAGACCGTATTGCCCACCCAATCAACATTTCGCAAATAGTATTTCTGCCCTTCGTAGAGATCAATGTAAATATCGACGTGTTTGTTATCGATTGCCGCCACACTATCGCCCAATATGAGGGCGTCACGGTAACCCCAGGCGTTAAGCCGGTCGATAAGAAAGCCTTTGTCTTCGTCATATTTTTCAGGCAGGAATTTTTTCGATTTGAAAAGGTTGGCAAACTTCTTTTCATGGGTCTTTTTCATGGCCCGCTTTAATTTATTCTGTCGGGAAGGCTCGATTCCGCTGAGATAAATGTGCTTGACAGTGATTTTTTCGTGCTTGTCGATGTTAATGTCAAGCAATACACGGTTGTGGCCCGTCACGTCCTCGCGTTGACGTATGTCTACTTCAGTGTTTTTGAAGCCTTTGTCTTCGAAATGCCGACATATGATGCGCTTGGCGCGGTTGATCATGTCGGGAGTAATCTGCATGCCTGTCTCGAAGCCGAGTTTCTTTTCGAGATCTTCGCGTTCGGACTTCTTGACACCCGAGTAGCTGATGCTTGATATGCGCGGTTGTGTTTCGAGATGGATGCGCAGCCATATTCTGTTGCCGGAAATGGAATCAGCCGTAATGGATACGCTCGAAAAAAGACGTTGCTCCCAGTATTTCTGTATGGCCTCGCTGATGTCCGTTCCGGGCACTTCGTAAGTGCGGCCGACAACAAGCCCTGAAATGCTTATCAGCAGGTCGCTGTCCATATTGGGCACGGGATTGACGTCGAGACCGGCCAGAACGTAACGCGGATGGTTCTCCGTGTAAACGATTCGCGGTTTATCTGCGGTTCCGACAGTATTCTGCGCCATTGTCGCAGGGAAAGAGAGTGTCAGAAAGGACAGCAGAAGCAGAATAGCTTTAAGCGTATGGTTCATTGTTCGTTCAGTTACTTGTCTGGGCGGATACTTGTTCGCTGGTCATCCCGAAGCGGCGTTCGCGTCCCTGATAATCGGCAATGGCACGACGCAGATCTTCTTCGCGAAAGTCAGGCCAGAGCGTCGGCGTGAAATAAAGTTCGCTGTATGCGCACTGCCACAGCAGATAGTTGGACAAACGCTGTTCACCTCCGGTGCGGATGAGCAGTTCCGGGTCGGGCATGAAGCTGGTAGTCAGAGTTTTTCCGAAGTCGGCTTCGGTCAGTGTCTCGGGCGACAAACTTCCGTCTGCAGCCTTGCGCATGAGGATTTTGACTGTCTCTGTGATTTCCCACCGTGAGCTGTATGAAAGTGCGATAACCATTGTCAGCCCCGTGTTGGCCGCAGTGCGGCGGATAAGTCCGTCGATGCTTTCGCGAACGTTTTCCGGAACGCGCGTCAGATCGCCGATTACGCGGAGCCGCACGTTGTTTTCCATAAAGAGCTCCTCTTCGAGGCTGGTCAGTATGAGTCCCATCAACGCGGCTACCTCGGCCTGCGGCCGGTTCCAGTTTTCTGTGGAAAAAGTGTAGAGTGTCAGATAACTGATACCCATTCGTGCGCAAGCCGTTGTAATATCGCGCACGGCCGCGACGCCCTCCTGATGACCCATTGAGCGTTCCATGCCGCGGGCTTTGGCCCAGCGGCCGTTGCCATCCATGATGATGGCGATGTGACGCGGCAGTCGTGTATTGTCTATGGCGGTGGTGTTCACTTTGAGCAAAGCTTGTGCAGTTTTCGGTCTTTGTTTCTCAGTCTTTATTGCAGGTAGGGCAGCGCGGGGAGATGCTGTATGTCAGCGTGAGCAGCGTCGTGTTGAAATGGTCCTTGTTGCGGAACATTTTGCTTTTGATTCCGGTGGGAGCTTCCAGTCCGTCGAGCTTGTCGCTCAACGAAAAGTGGAACAGCCAGTCGAATCCGAAATTGAGCCGCGGCCCGATTTTCCATTTGAGGCCTGCTCCTATCGGCACGTCGGCTGTTGCGGCTTTTGCCCGCGAGCCGTAGGCCATGCCTAAGCCTATTTGCAGGTAGGGCGTGAGGCGTTTGTAGCCCTGATAGCCTTTTTCGTAGCCGTAGGGCAGGAAGTGTATCTCGTAGAGGCCTGCGAGGCCGGCTACGAGGCCTTCCGCTTCGTGTGAAAGCCTTTCCGTCGTTGCGCCTCCGGGCGTAGCCGGGTAGAAATTGGCGACGTTGTCGGCCGAACCCTTTGTTTTGCTGCACGAGGCCAGAATTTTGACGGCCATGCGTGGGTTGAGCACGAAGCGCAATAGCGCTCCTCCCGCTAATGCCGCATCGCCGTAGGCTTTCGTATTGACGTCGTTGATACCGAAGCCCGTGCCGATGCCGGCGCCGAACTCCATGCGGTATTCCGTGTCGTCTTCCTGTGCGGTCAGGCTTGCTGCGAGACCGAGCCAGAGGGTAAGCATCAGGGCGAGGCGTTTCATGCGGCAGCAGGTGCGGGTATTTTCTGTCAGCGCCGCGGCGCCTTGTAAACGTAGTTGTCGTCTGCGCTCCACTGCCAGCCCAGCCGGTTGAAGCGTCCCGTCCACACCTCGCCCGTGCCGCCGGCGTAGACGTAAAGGTCCGTTCCGTCGGTGGCGACGGCCAGTCCGATTACGGGACTGCCTGCCGGCAGGCGCTTGATGTCGTCCGTGCGCCAGCTTCGTCCGTTCTCGCGGCTCATGAACGGGGCGGCCACGGTGCCCGTGCCGAGTTCGATGCCCATGAGCAACGTGCCGCCGTCGTAGGCCGTGAGCGAAGGGCTGTCCAGCAGCGGACAAGCGTATGTGTCGCCGGCTTCGGGGGCCGGAAGATAGTTCCATTCGTAGTTTCGGCCGCCTGTGAGGTCGATATTCTTGCGCCAGACGACGCTTTCTGTGCCTTTCTTGCCGACAATGACGATTTCCTCGAACGTAGGATCGATGTGCGAGGGAATATGGGTGCATGCGATGTCGCTTTCGGGCATCATGTCGGGCTCGTCGGCCTCGTCGGGCTGCCATGTGCGGCCTCCGTCGGAAGAAAGGCTGAATCCGTCGGCCGTGAGTCCCACGAGATGTTTCGTTCCGCTGCCCGCCAGCATTTTCAGCTCGGCCGAGGTCGGCACGGGCTCCCACTGCCGCCCGTCGTCGCTTTTCAGCAGCTTCCCGTCGCGCAGGCCGTAGAACGTGTCGCCTTGCAGCACGATGCTTTCCGGCGCGGGTGCAGCCTCCGTGCCTGCCGGCTGCCGTTCGAGCGCCCATGGCTGCTCCTTAGGCGCGGTCAGCAGGGCAGTCTGTCCGCCTTCGTCGATGAAGAGCGCCACCTGGTCGCCCCGCACGAAGGCTTTCAACTGCCTTGCGGCGGCTAATTCCGGGCGGCCTGAGCTGCGTTTGTGCCAGACGAAGGAGTCGCCCTCCTCCTGGTGGACGCGCAGTTCCACGCGATAGGGGCGTTTTTCGCCGTAGGCGTTATATATGGTAATCACGCGCTCGCGCGAGAAGTCCGTCGAGTCGCTCGCCGAAAATATCGTGTCGCTCTCCGTCGTTGCCGCGTCTATGGTGATGCCTGTTCCCGTATGCGTCAGCGCGCTGAAGGTTACGTGTTTCACGTCGGTCCCCACGGGCAGCGAGTCGGTGTTGTAGATTCGCCCTTTCAGCTGGTCGATGTGCAGGGGGTAGTAGGCTCCCGTGAGGTTGACCGTGTAGGTGGAGTCCCTTCCGTCCCGTGTTTGCAGGTGGACGGTGCGTTTGAGCGTGCCGAGCGTGGCCGAGGTGACGGCGGCCGTGTGCGGGAAAACCACGTCGTCTTCTTCGTCGCCCAGACACGACGTACATAGCGGCATAGCGACCATGAACACGGCCGCGAGCGGGATGAAAAATCGTTTCATTTACGTTTCGTTATGGCGTGCAGCGCGCGTTGCGCTCCGCGGCCGCGCTGCACGAGGGCTTTCGCGGGCCGGATTGCGCTTTGGCTTGCTGCGGTCTGCAAATTTAGGCAATTTCGTTGAGAATGCCGCCGCTGTGTGTTTTTTTAATTCTTGTTAGTACTTTCCGCCGCCTGCTCAACGCCCGATGTGCAGGGTTTCGCCGGCCTCGCGGGCGCGGTATTCGGGTGCATAGAGACATTCGATTTCGGCCCGGCCGCTGCCGAAGACGCCGGCCGCGGCGGCGCGCAGCTCGTGCTCGAAGACGTGCGTGCCGGCCGGCAGAAGGTCGAAGAAGAGGTGGGTGGCGTCGTCGCACACGCTGCGCCAGGCCGCCGTGCCGCCGGCCGGCACGTGGCCCGAGCGGCTGTCGGCCGGCTCGAGCCCTGCGGGGCGGTCCAGACGCAGATGGACGAAAGCCAGCGGCTCGCTTGTTTGCACCGTGACGCGCTCGACGAGGCGTTCGCCCCTCGTTGCGCTGTGCCGCCGTTCGAGCAGGGTGCGCCCGTCGGCCGTCTGCGGCGCGTAATAGCCGCGTGTCACGCGCATGCCCGCGCCTCCGCTGCCGAAGCTGGACGTATCGGCCTTGCGTTCAGCCGTCAGCGCGCCGCGCAGCGGACGTCCCGTTTCGTTGTTCAGCGTTAGTGGAAACTTAGTCTGAGTAAGTTCGAACTTATCCAAAGTAAGTTTGAAATAACCCTGAGTAATTAACGCCCTGTTTGTTGGCAGTTCGTTGCCGGCCGCCGTCAGGCGGACACTTCCGCCCGTTTCCGCCCGCCCGAGGGCCATCTCCGCGCCCGCAATGGCCGCCACGGCGTCGGCTGTGGCCTGCGGCGCGCCCCAATCCGTGCGCCGGCGGCTGCCGGCTATCCATGTGGCGATGCCTTCGCGCGCCGCGCTGTCGGCGGGTGCGATTTCGGCAAAAGCTGTCAGCGCGAGGGCGTGGGCCGACACGGCGTTGCCGCTCGCAGGCGCGCGGTGTACGGCTTCGCGCCAGTACATTCCGCGGCTTTCGTCGGCGACGGCCGTTTCGCGCAGGTGCGCCAGGAGTCGCCGGGCCTTGCGCTTCTGCCCGTAGCGCCAGGCCGTGAGCGCGGCGCGGGCCTTTTCTTCCGCAGACATGCCGGTCAGCGTCGCCGGCCTCAGCGCTTCGTCGACGGCAGCGCCGGCCAGACGGTCGAGACGGGCCGGAAGCGCCAGCTCGCTGCGGCTTGCGGCGCGCGCATACAGATAGGGCAGCAACACGCCGGCCGGAAGTTTCGTCCCGCTCCCGGCACAGCGGTCGACACGGGCCAGCATGAGCGAGTCGAGAAACGCTGCCGCCCGCCGCAACAGCGTGTCGGCCGTCGCGCCGCCGGCTTTCGGGCAGAGGGCGCGCGTTCGTCCGGCTGTTTCGACGATGCGTTGCGTCGTGGCGGCCGACGAGGCTCCGCCGGCAAACCACGGGAAGCCGCCGTCGGCGTTTTGTGCCGCGCGAAGCCTTGTCCAGGCCTCCCGGCTTGCGGCCGCCCGCAAACTGTCGTCGAGCAGTTCGGCCATAGCTTCGGCCCGCGCCGCTTCGTCGCCGGCTGCGCCCACCCAGGGCGTCGCTTCGGGCGCGATGCGCTGCAATCCGGCGTTCCGGCTCAACGCCGAGGCCAGCGCATGGCGGTTCCACGCGCCGACGGCCTCACGCAGTTCGGGCCGGCGGGCCAACAGCGCTTCGGCGGCGTGGGCGGCGAAAATGCGGGTCAGCGTCTGGTCGCAACTTTCGTGTTCAGGCCGGACCAGCGAGGGCAATGCCAGCAGCGCAGGCACCGTAAGATCCGTGCAAAGTTCAAGCGTGAGCCGCGTGTCGGCGGTGGTCAGCGGCAAGTCGAGGACTTTTTTCTCGCCGGGCCGCAGGGAGAGGGCTTCCGTGCGTAGCAGTACGGCCCGTCGTGGGAGTATGGGCAAAAAGTGCTCTTCACCGTCGGCGCCGGCCGCACATTCGGCCGTCAGTCGCAGCCCCACGCCCTCCGTGTCGCCGTCGGGCACGGCAATGATCCATGTTACCTCGCCGCTGCCCGCCGCTGCGAGGCGAAAAGGCTGTTCCGCCTGCTCCAGACCGAAGTTCCGGCCGAGGTCTTGGCCCGTTTCCATGTCGAAAAGTTGCAAGCGTGACGTGCCCGTCAGCATCGTGTCGAGCGTGGACGTGATTTTCGCGGCGATGCAAAGCGTGTCGCCTTGGCGAACGAAGCGCGGCAGCGCCGGAGCGAGCATCAGCGGCTTGCGCGTCTCAATTTCGAGCTCGGCCGTCCCGCAGTCGAGGCTGTCCGTGTGGGCCAGCAGCAACAGATGCCAGCGTGTCAGCGCTTCGGGCGCCGTGAAGCGCAGCGTGCCCTGTCCCGCTTCGACGGGCAGGCCGGGAAAGAAAAAAGCCGTCTCCTGCAAGGCCCGGCGCGGGGCCGACGGTGTTCCGCCGCCGGGCGTCAGTCCTGCTCTGCCGGCTTCGGCCGCATCCTTGTCGGCCGTTGCGCCGGTCATGGTCAGCGCAGCGGCTTTGTAACGCTGTGCAGCGCTTTCCATCCCCGCCTCAAAACTGTTCTCCGCCGTTGTCGTACTGCTTCCGGAGAGGAATCTCGGATTTTTCGTCTTATATAAATAGGGGTAGAGCAGGTCGAGTCCGAAAAAATCCAGCGTTGGTCTCTCCAACTGGCTTTCCTCGCGCCATTTTCGGCTCGCAAAGCTGAAATTTCCGCCGTCCTCTGCCGACAAAGGCGTGGAAAGTTGTCGGCGAATCCAGCTTGTCGGCTCGAGTACGAGGCTTCTGCCTGCGTGGCGGGGCGGAACGAAGCGGAAACTGTGGCGGGCGAAGCCGTCGAGCGCAGCATCGTAGAGCGTAGCCGCCACTTCGGCGCGCACGGGCCGTCCTTTGTGCGTGACGGTCAGCGTCCAGCACTCGTCGGCGCCGGGTTCGAGATACGAACGGAAGGTATTTACTTTCACATCGAGCGTGGCATGCCGGCGTCCCGCCACTTCGATCCTCCCCGAGGCTGTTGCGCGCTCGCCGGCGGCCGTCAGTATGGCTTGCCAGCAGATGCCGCGGCCGATGTCGGCCGCATCGGCCGACAAGGTCAGCGTCGCACGGCCGTTGCAGAAACTCTTTCGCAGCAGAGGCTGCATCTTTCCGTAGCGTTCGACGCATACGAGCAGTTCGGCGTCCGGCAAATCGGAGCGCCACACGATTTCGGTCGTTTCGCCGGGCGTAAGTTCGCCTTTCGGCGCGTGTTGCGTGAAAAAAGTCTTGCTTCCGGGCAGCGTAAGGCTGTCGGTCAGCAGCGTCAGCCGCTGCCGGGCGCACAGCGTGTCGCCTTCGACGACCGTTTCGGCCCGACAGAGATAAACACCCGGCGCCAGCGGCTGCCCGAGCGACGTACTGTCGCCCGTAGCCGTGTCGAAATCGAGCGCAAGAACCGTTTCGTTCTCCGTGTCGAAACTGTTTTCTCCGTTTTCGTAACGCAAATAGGGAAAAGCGCTGACGAAATCGTCGTAGTCGCAGCGTGCGTAGTCCGTATCGAACTGCCGGTGCGGCCAAAGCGTGCGTGGCGGCCGCTTCGTGCCCATCCGGGTCAGCGTGATTCGGCCCTTGACGGCGACAGGACGGCCGTCGGCGTTGACAGCCCGCAGCCCGATGCTACGCAAGTCTGCGGCGCGGATGCCTGACGGGGCGTCGAGCGCTAATGTCAGCCGGTTCCGGCCGGCATGAAAGGCGTGTACGGCGGTTTGCGTCTCGCCGCCGAAGTCGGTGACGGCGGCTGTAAAAAAATAGGCGGACATGAAGAACGTGCCGTCGGCCGTCAGGCTGTCTTTGTCCAGACATATGCGCACGCTGAACGCGCCGTCGGCGTCGGTCACGGCCGTTCCTTCGGCCAGCACCGTGCGCACGTCGCGCTGTCTCCCCCGTCCCGGCCGGCCGTAGGGCGCAAGTTGCTGTCGTTCCAGTTTCCACGTCACGGGAACTCCTGTCAGTGCGGGGCCGGCGAGAGCTTCGGCGCGCCCCGTCAGCGTTATGCTGTCGCCGGCGGCGTATGCGCCCTCGACAGGGGCTACCGTAACCTCGAATTTCGGCCGTTTGTAGGCTTCGACCTCGAATATCTGCCAGTTATGCGCGCCGGCTTCGAGCGCAAAGCGTCCCGGCAGAGCCGAAGCCGGCAGCACGAAACTGCCCGCGGCGCTTCCGAAAGCATTGGCGGTCAGCCGCATCGAGTCGAGGGCTTCGCTGCTGGCTCCGCGCAGCACAACGCACAATTCTTCGCCTGTTGCGGGGCGCGGAATGCCTGCCGAGTCGCGGGCAGCGATGAGTTTGAACGAAATTTTCTGTCCCGGCCGATAGACAGCTCTGTCGGTCAGAAATGTAACCTGCGTGCGGTCTGTCCCGGCCGCCGGTTCTGCCGTCGGAATGCAGACGACGGCGGCCGTCGCGGCGTCGTCGAGCCGCGGGAAAAGGACGACAAACTTCTTTTCGTCCTTTCCGGCCGGCAGCGCAAGGCAGCCGTCGGCGTCGGTGCGGCCTTGGGCGGGCGGCTGTCCGGGCTTTCCCGCCGGACGAAGGAGAATGTCCTCGCCGGCCAGCGGACGGCCGTCGATCGTGTCGGAAAAACGCACGCGCACCGTGTCTTCGGCTGCGCCGGGCAGGAGCGTGGCGGCCACACCGCTCACGGCGAAGAGCGCGTCGTCCGACTTGTCGCCCGAAGACAGCGTGACGCGATAGACGCCGCGGGGCAAGCGCCCCAAATCGCAGACCGTGGCGTGCGGAAGAAAGTCGTCGAAGCGGCGGAGCGTGAGTGTCTCCTCGCGCAGCAACGTGCATTTGAGAGACTGTCGCAGCGTGCGTCGCGCGCCGGCCTTGAAGGGTGCGGCAAGGGCGTCGGCCGCGGTGGCGGCGTCGAGTCGTTCGAGCGTGAGCGCGAGTTGGTGCGCGTTGCGGTGGACTACGTGCAGGGGGACGTGGTGTTCCGGACTGTTGACGGAGAAGACGCTGAGCGCGATGTCCGTGCTTTCGGTTTCGGCGAGGTCGTTGGAGAGGCCGGCTGCCCACTTGCTTTCGGGAAAGAGCGTCATGCCGGCCGTCAGCAGGGCGTGGCGGCGCACGTTGCGGGCCGAGTCGGAGTGTTCGGTCAGACTTCCGGCCCACGAAGCGGCCTGCCGCCACAAGACGGCGGCGTAGGGCGTGTCGCGATGGGCGCTTGCCAGGCCGCAGAGGCGGGCTATGCTGCCGGCCGGGGCCGAAGCGCCCGTGGCGACGCGGTGTCGTTCGAGCTGCAGCTGTGCGTCGAGCCACGCCGTCTTGTCAGCGTCGGCGGCATGGGCCCCGGCGCGCAGGCGCAGCAGGGCTTCGGCGCGCAAGGGCTGGCCGGCTTCGTCGTTGAACCACGCTGCGGCCCGCGGCGCCGCGAAGTCGACGAGCAGCGGGGCCGTCCGGTCGGTGTCGGGGCCGTTGCAGAGCAGCTCGAAGGCCGCGCGCGGCGTATGGAGCAGGGCCGAGTCGGCGCTGGCGGCCTCGTCGTAGAGCGTGTCGGCCAGTGCGAGCAGGTCGTCGCGGCTCCAGGTGTCGAAACCTTGTCCGGCCGTCCCGGCCAGCCGCGTCCGCGTCCCGAAGCCCGGCCTTTCGGCCATCTGGCGGAGAAATTCGGCCATGTAGAGGTCGAAGAGCACGCGCCCGGCCGTGCCTGCGGGCTGCTCGCGGCGCGTCCGGTCGAAGCGGGCGAGGAAATCGGCTGCGGGATGGCGGCCTGCGTCGGCGTCGTAGTCTTCGATGACAATCCGTATGCGGCCTTCGCAGACGAGGGCTTTGAGCCGTTGCAGCGGCTGCCTTTCGGCCGCCGCCTTGCGCTCTGCTTGCAACACGAGCGGCAGCGCGGCTTTCAGCCGACCCGCGGCAAGGGCGCGGTCGATGGCTTTCCAACGGTCGCGCCCGGCCGAACGGGCCGGAAGGCTGAGGGCAAAAAGGACGGCGAGCAGACAAACGAGGCGGAGGGCTGGCATGGCGGGCGAAACGGTTGGAAAAACGGTTGCCGGCAAAGGTAGGAAATCGCGCGCGAAGCGGCAACTGTGTGCGCAGCAAAGACCGGCGCGTAAAGAAACTTTAAGAAACGTCTCCCCTCGGCCGGCCATGCGCGCCGAAAGCCTGCCGCGCCGGTTTCGCCGACCGGCGAAACGGAGGCTTCGGGCTGTCACCTGTGGCCATTTCTTTGGTGTATTTGCGCCGGCCGCGTCGCGCGGACGGAAATACGCCATTTTTTTGGCCTTTCGCCCTCGTCGGCGTAAACGTTTGTGTATGAGCGTTTCGTTGCCTTTTTTCGGGCTTTCGCCGGCCTGCGCTGCGCAAAAAAAGCCGGCTTTTCGGGCGAAAAAGCCGGCTTTTCGGGCGAAAAAGCTGGCTTTCGGGGTGAAAAAAACGCTGCGAAAGGCAAAAATATCGCCGCGTTAGTTTGAAATAAGTCTGAGTAAGTTTGAACTAACGCGGCGTAAGTTGCCGCGCCGTGCGTTTTTTTGTTTCCCGGGAGGCTTGCGGCAGCCGCCGAGAGGCTTCGGCCGATTTTTCAGCCCATTTCGTTTTGTCAAAAAATGTCGGGGTCAGCCGCCCTCGCGGCGGCTGTCAGCAGAAACGCCTTCGCGGGTCGCCGGATGCCGTGTGCAAGAGTTGAAAACGCCGTGCCGGCGGAGGCTGGCGCTGCGTCGGCCGACGGAAAGGTTGTGCTGCTGTCCGCGAGTGTTGCGTGGCGGCCGCTTAGCCGCATCCGGCCGGCGCCGGGGTCAAAGAAAACCGCCACGAGCTTTGGGCTTGCGACGGTTATCGGTCGGGGAGCGTCTCGCTGTGCGGCGATTAGTCGTCGTTGCGGTGCAGCTGCTGCACGTAGATGGCGTGCTCTTTGGCCAAACGCTTCAATACGCTGGGTTTGTCGTATTGCTGGCGGGCGCGAAGCTGCTTCGTCACTCCGGTTTTCTCGAATTTTCTCTTGAATTTCTTGAGGGCGCGTTCGATGTTCTCGCCCTGCTGTACGGGTACTACGATCATAGTTTCTTTATGTATTTTGTTTTATTCTGAGTCGGGCATATAACTTGCGACGTGCAAAAATACGGAAAGTTTTGAGAAACAAGAATTATTTCGCGTCTTTTTTGACGCTTACGGGGCGGGCGCTGCCGGCTGCCGGCGTTGTGGAAACGGCCGGTCCGAGGGTGACGGCGCGCGCCGCGCCGTCGTCATAGATGACTTTGCGCAGCGTTTCGGGGTCGACATTCACGGCGTCGCGCGAGAATTCGGGCACGTTGTAGCTCTTCATGCGCAGCAGGTTGTGCTCGGGGTCGGCCTGCGGGAGCAGAAAGGGCTTGCGGGCGCGGCCGTCGCGGTCGAAGTAGGCCAGATAGAGCCGTGTGTAGCTGCCGTCGTCGCGTCGGGTGGCCACGACAATCCAGCGGCCGTTCGAACTCCAGGCATGGTAGCTGTCGACGTCGGGGCTGTTGACTTCGGAAAGGGGGCGCAACTCGCCGCTGCGGAGGTCTTTGAGCCAAAGGTCGGAAGAGCGGTGCCAGATGTGGAACTGGCCGAAATCGCCGAGCGTGAAGAGCAGCCAGCGTCCGTCGGGGCTGACGCGAGGTAGGGAGGCGCTCTTGTTCACCGAGCGGCAGTCGACCTCTACGCTGGGCGGCCCGAAAGTGAGCGTTTCGGGGTCGAAAGGCATGGAGAGTATGTCGTAGCGCACGTTGTCCCAGGCGGCCAGCGTGCTGTCGATGCGGGCCTCGGCGTTGGTGAGGCCCGCGCCATAGGGCGCCGGGGCGGAACAGTAGAAGAGCCGCCGGCCGTCGGGAGCGAAGGCGGGGAAAGTTTCGAAGGTGTCGTCGGTGCGAAGCACGTTGCGCACGACGTTTTTCTCGACATCGTAGAAGATAAGGTCGCTGCCGTAGTCGATGACTTCGATTTTCTGCGGATCGGTGAGGTGGAAGGCCTGTCCTGTCTGGTTGCTCGAGAAAACTACCCAGGGCTTCACGGGATGCCAGGCCGGATAGACGGCGCCCGAAAGGATGCTGTCGTTGCGAAGGTCGACCTTTTCGGCCTTTCCGTCGTGTATGAAGACAGTGCCGCCGTGACGGGCGCGCACATGAAAGAGCATGCGCCCGGCCGAATGGGACTGGAAATTGTGGCAGTTGACGCAGTGGTTGTCGTCGTCGCTATATGTGCGGTTGTTTTCGTAGATGACGCGCTCGTCGAAGTTCTCGAGGTTGCGCTGGTAGAGTCCGAGCTGCCGATAAAGTTCATAACTCGGCTCGATGAGGCGGTAGGCCAGATAAGGGTCGACTTCCTCTTCGGCTACGTGCATGGTGTAGTCCGGATGTCTGAACCACGCGTCGCCGTGTCGGGCGTAGAGGGTAACAGAAAGGTCGCTGCCTTTCGAAGCGAGCAGCAAGCGGCGCCATTCGAGGCTGTCGAAGCGCAGGGCTTCGTCGGCGCGGGCCGCAGCCGTGACGCTGCCGCCGCGGCCGGAGACTTCGGCCACAAAGGCCGTGGCCAACGAGTCGCGCACGCGGAGATTGAGCGGCGCGATGTTGGGCGGTATCGTGACGTTGCGGTAGTCGGGATAAATGCGGGCCTCCTCGTCGGTGGCGACACTCTGTGCGGGCACCACGGCCTCGGGTCGGCACGCGGCAAGCAGGGCGGAAAGGACGAGAATAAGGGCTTGCGTGAGGGAAAGTCTCATAGGGTGGAGGTTCGGTCGGTGTAATGCGCGGCGTCTGCGGTCAGTTGACGCCATCGCTCTCGGTTTGGCGCGTCTGGTGCTGTTCGTTGTTCTCGCAGTAGTAATAATAGTAGTAGGTGCCCAGCCAATTTTTCTTCAGCTGGCGGCGCATTTTTGCTTTGTCGTGCATTACGGGGCGGGCTTCCTGGACAAAACGCGAAAGTTCGGCAGCCGTGAACTGCGAAATGTACGGGGCGAAAAACTGTTTGGCCTGAGGGTCTTTCATGGCCAGAATCTGCAACGCTTGGCTGAAGATTGCAGGCATGGACATGCCTTTCTGTGTCATGATTTCCGCACGCTGGGCGAAGCGGGGCAGATCTTTGGAGTAGAGACAGGCCACGGCTGAAGTGAGTAACGTGGCGTCGGTGCCCTGCATCAGTCCGATGTTGTAGCCGAGGAAGGCTGGTTGGCGGTAGTTCTGTTCAAATGTCCCCGTTTCTGCGGGGCGTAGCGACATGACGGTGGCAAGTTCGCTGTCCTCGGAGGCAAGTTCGGGATTGCCGTTCATAGGGCGGTATTTTTCGACGAACACTTTTTCGAAAGGCACCTTGGCAAGCAAGTTGAAGTAGCGTTCGGCCAGTTTTGTCTCGCCCATGAGTACGGCGCTCAGGGCCATGCGTTTGTAGCGGTAGACCGAGGGGCCGTTCATCACGGTTTGTTCCAAATCGTGGTGGTAGGCGGCTTGTACGAGGCCGGCATGGAAATTGCAATCGGCCGTAAAAATGGCTTGTTCCTCGTTCCCGTCGGACTTGAAAAGCCGGGGGTCAGGGTAGTCGAAAGTAATGTCGAAAATACGGGCCGCAAGTTCGCCGCGTTGCAGCATGCCGATAGCGCCATAAGCCGCCACGGCGCGCGTGGGGCGCTTTGCGGCGACGGCTTCGTCGGCCATTTCTTCCCAGCGTCCCTCCTGCATCATCAGTTGCAGGCGCGCCGTGAGGATTTGGTTGCGGTCGAAATGTGCGGTGACGGCAATCAGGGCCACGAAAAGCGCGGCAAGCCCGCCGCACAGCGGGGCAAAGGGCTTGCCGGCGGGCGTAGATTGCCCCCGACGGGCCAACGCCGAGAGACAAGCCGCGAAAACTACCGCGAAAAGCACGGCTACGGGCAAACCGAAGACGATGCCGGGCTCGTTCTTGTGGTAAACATTCGTGCCGAGAAAGGCAAACCAGCCGAGTTGGGCCACGACGAACAAGAAGCCCAGACCTGCGAGCCGCGGCATGCGCAGCGCGCGGTCGAAAAGCCACGCCGTGAGCGTCAGCAAAAGGCTCAGGCAGAGGGCGCCGGCCCATTTGCTTTTGTAGGCGAGCAACAGGAAACGCGAGCCCCACCAGTAATGCCCCAACGGTTGGTCGAGTACATACTTCATGGGCATTGCGTCGAACGTGAAGAAGCTTTCCTGCTCGGCGCGGGCGAAGACGTCGCCCATCGTCAGCGCGCAAAACCAGTAGGTCAGCAGAAATCCGACTGTGTAGATTGTTGCGGGCGTCAGTGTGCGTTTCCTTTTCCCGTTATTCAGGCTTTTTCCTGCATCGGCGCCCGAACCGTGGGCCGATGAGGGCTTTACGGTTCGGATTGTGCCGCTATGTTTTTTGCGGGTCATGCGAATTTTTTGTCAACGCTTACTGAACAATGACTTTTTTGCCGCCCACGACGTAAATACCCGGCTGGAAGCCATCTACGACTGTGAGACTTTGCACCGTGCGCACGGTACGTACGAGCCGGCCGCTCATATTATATATGGGGAGCGTCTGCGGTTGGGGCGAATGGATGGCAATTTGTCCTTTTCCGCCCGATACGCCGAAATAGGTCCGGCTATCTTCGGCTTTCACGGCTCCTATTCCCGTCGGCTCAATGTATCCGTACTGGGCGTCGAGCGTAGCGATGCGCTGGTCTATCCATTCGCAGGCATAATCCACGCTGCTTTGTATTTTTCCGTGTGCCGAGGCCCACTTGCTGCCTTCGCGCGTATCGGCGCCGCTTTCGGCGAAAAGTTCGGCGTAATCGCGGAAGCGTTTTTTCAGCGCTTCGCGGTCGAAATAGGTTTCACGCAGCTTGTTGTAGCGGTCTTTGAGCTGGTTTTCCCAGTTCATGTAAAGAATTTCGCGCAGTCGGGTGAAGTAGGTCAGCTGTCCGTGCTCGTTTTGCCAAAGGAAAGTTGTAAAGTCTTGGTCGGCCGACGCATTTCCGCCGCTCCACTGCTTGCTGCCGTCCCAACGTATGCCCCACACGCCGTCAAGGTCCCACACGGCTATGCCCAGTTTGCGCGCATTCTTTTGTGCCGTCTGGTCATAGTTGAAGTAGTACATGTTCTTTCCGTGATTGTCCGTGGCCAGCAGGAGTTCGATGAACAAATAGTAGTCATTGACCACAGGATAGTCGAAAAGTGTGTAATAATTGTTGATGAAGTCGTCGTCCGAGCCGGTAGCCACAAGATTGATGGCCTCATAGAGCGGCCCCCAGTCGAGGAACTCCTCTTCGTAGTCGGGATATTTTCCCTCGTAGCCGCGCCAAGTTTCCCTTTTCGTGTAGTAGGGATAACTTGAATCGGGTATGGTACCGGTAGTGCCTTTGTAATAGTAAGCCGCGCGGTCCATTTCGTGACCGAAGAACACTTCGTAACTCCAATCGGTCGACTTGTAGAGCGAACCGCGGACATAGGCCTTCGTAGAGTCGGTCTCCTCGACGAATTTCTTTAATTTCAACTGTTTGCGGTCCATCTTCTCGGTCATGCAGTAGAGGCCGTGATAGGTGCCGTTGAGGAATACTTCGACAAAGGCGCCGCGGGTGCCCGTGCGGGCTTTCTTCTCCTCGCTCTTGTGGTAGGGATCGTGCGAAAAGTCGTTCCAAAGGTCGGTGCTCACGCGGTTGCGTATGCAAGTCGGGTCGATGTAAGCCGCATCGAGTATCCAGTTGTTGTCTTCACGCAGGCCGAGGAATTCGCGGTCCACGCTGTTTCCCCATTCGTCGCGCAACTTGATGGCGTAGGCTTTCTTGGGTTTGCCCGACGCCGTGGCGCCGCGGTAGCGATAAGCGGCCACGAAAGTGCTGTCGTAGCCTGCATAGTTTGCGTCGGTCACGCGGATGCTGCCCGTGGTGTAGGTAGTGTAATTGCACGAGCCGTAGGAAATCTCCACGATGGGCAGGAACGTGAAGTTGAGCGTTGTGGAGGCGGCCACTTCGTCATTGTCGCTGCGACGGATTTCCATGAGATAGGGTGTCAGGCAGGACACTTCGCTGAAGTAGATTTTCGTCGCTTCGTCAACGCGCTGGCCGTTGATAGTCAGATAGTATTCTTCGGCATAGGCCTTGCGCATCTTCAGCCGCACGTTTGCCGTGTAGTCCTTGCCGCCGCGCAGTTCTTCGGATAGCGGCATGTAGTATTTACGGGCTGTCTGGTCGTAGATGATGTCTTTTCCGTCGAAGGTGAGGCTGTCTACGCAGCTTTTCACGCTGCTGGCCGTAATCTGGACGTTTTCGAATTCGAAGCCTGCATCCGTCAGGTATTCCAAGTGGCGGACGTCGGCCGAGGCAAAGAGAAAGGTATTGCCTGAGTCCCGGTTGCTGTAAAGGCCGATATAGGGATCGGAACCTCCTTCGTAGGAGTTCCAGAAGTGGTAATTGTCCGTTTCGTAGCCCCAACCCCAGCCCCATGTGCTGCGGTCGGTCTGCCGTTCGATGGTGTAGCCCGGATAGTCGGCGTCGGCGTAGTAGCCGAACGACCAGCGGTTCTTGCTCTTGTCGCTCGAGCTGCCTCCGGTGTAAATGGGTGTGGTCGTGCTGTACCACGATGTGGCTACGTACTGGTTGTCTTCGGTGTAGATGTTCACGCCGCCTGTGGCCTGGGTGAAATAGAAGCGCGTGGCGTCTTTCAGGTCGCGCTGGCGCAGATAGCTGTTCGCCAGGCTCACGCTCAGTCCCGAGCGCACGTTCGTTATCGTGTAGAGCACGGGGTCGGCCACGTTTTCGGTCAGCACGACGGGCTGTGCGGCCAGCCGTGCGCTGTTGGCCCAGTATTCGCCGGCCTCGTTCATGCCGCAATTTTCCGGCGATTCGCCCGTTGCGCCGTTTTCGGTGACGAGATTGCCCTCGTCGTCGTAGATGAAGAAGTATTCGTTGGCACTCGACGTGGTGTGGGCGCTGTATGTGCCCACGAGACAGGAGCCGTCCAAGCGCACGTTGATCCACGCCGCGGGCTTGCCTGTGTTCTGGAAGGCATATTGCTCGCCGTCCTCGCTAGCCGAGAGGGCCCATGTCGTTTCAGGGCTGTCGGCTGTGGCGGAAAGGTTCATGTATTTGCAGGTTACTTCGTCGCGCTCGGTGGTGTATTGCAGGTAGAGTCCGCTGGCGGCGTTGCGTATGGCGTATCCGCCGTCTTTCTGCTCGAAGATCCAGTAGCTGTCGTCCGAAAGGGCGGACGAAAGGTTATAGTAGATGAGCGGCAGGGCGTCGTGATAGGCGCCGAGGCCCATCGAGCCGGTGTTGTAGGCTGCCGAGACGAGGTAATACTTTTTGCCGCTCTCGATGCCGGCGGCTGCGAGCAGCTGCGCGGCGAGCAGGCCGAGGATGGCGAGTAATGTCTTGCGCATGGTGTGTATGGGGTTTTCTTGTTCGTTGTCTATTCTGCGAGCAGCAGTTCGTAGTCTTCCACGTCGAGCCAGCGGCCGCCTTTGCGCCCCACCTGGCGGAAGCGCGACACGCGCCGGAAGCCCAGCGCTTCGTGCAAGGCCGTGCTGCGTGCGTTTCCGCCCGTGATGCAGGCCACTAAGGCGTGCGCGCCGCGCTGCCGGCAGTCGTCGATGAGCCGTTCCATCAGCCTTCGCCCGATGCCGCGGCCGCAATGCCGGCGGTCGATGTAGACGGTCGTCTCCAACGTGAGCGCATAGGCCGCCCGCTCTTTCCACGGGTGGGCGTAGCAGTAGCCTACGGGCGTTCCTCCGGCTTCGGCCACGAGGTAGGGGCAGCTTGCCGCCGTCTGCGCGATGCGCTGCCGCATGTCGCCGGCCGTCAGCGGCTCGGTTTCGAAGGAAATGTCCGTTTCCGCGACGTAGGGGTTGTATATCGCGGCCAGCGCGGCAGCGTCGTCCGCCCTGACGGGCCGTATCGTGATGGCATCCATGGAGCCGTGTCTTTCAGTGAGCCACAAAAATACGCTTTTCTTCACGAAAAGCAAACCTTGCCGGCGAATTTAACAGCTTGCTCCCTGCTGCGGCCGCCTTGCGGGCTGCAACAGGAGAACAAACGGGCCGTAAGCGAAAACTTACTCAGACTAAGTTTGAATTTAGTCTGAGTAAGTTGAAACTATCTCTGAGTAAGTTTTTCGTTTGGCTGTGCAGTTGGCTGTCAGCGCTTTGCAAAGGGTGGAAAAATCAGTAGCGCAGGTAGTCGGGCAGGGGCGCGCGCCGCGCTTCGTCGTAGCGCGCGCCGAGCAGTCGGGCCATGAGCGGCATGACGGCCGTGTGCAGCGCGCGTTCGTTGAGCGCGTGGTCGCCGTCGAAGCGATAGGCGTGCGTATAGTGGCGCGTGAAGGCGGCATAGCCCGTGCGGCTCAGCTCGTCGCGCGTGCCGAAGAGCGCATGGCAGAGTTCCTGCTCCCCGGGCGCGATGTCGTCGAACTGCCGACGCTCCATTTGGTTGAAATGCTGGATAGTGTCGCGCGTGACGCGAAATTCCTTCTCGTGGTTCTTGCGTCCGTTGAGCCAACGATGGGTGCCCGTGCGCAGCACGCGGCTCATCGTCGAAATGTTGAACGACGGGTTCACGCAAATGCGCAGAAAGCCGCGCATTTGCTGGGCATACATGCCGCCCATGCTCGTGCCGATGATGATGTCGGGCCGCTCCGTGGCGCAAAGGTCAAGCAAAAAGGGCAGCGCCTCCTCGGGATCGAGCGGTATGTCGGGCGCAACGACGCGCGCCGAGGGGAAAGTCTTGCCGAGTAGCTCGGCCGTGCCGCACGCGCCCGACGAAGCGAAGCCGTGCAGAAAGAGAATGGTCAGCATCTTTGTTCTTTTTCAGCGTGTAGTTGCATAAAGGTGCGGCGGCCGCGAAAATAGTAGTCGAAAAGCAGCGATGCGGGCTGCCGCAGGGCCGTCGTGTCCGTGCAGGCGAGGCGCAGATTTTCCTCGCGCTGTGCGGCGAAGTCGGGACGCAGCTTTCGGAACGCCCTGCGGGCGCGGCGCACGGCGAGAAAGTTCGCCGCTTGCCCTTTCATCAGAAATTGCAGCGCGGCCAAGGCGTCGAGCCAGCGCCGACGGCGCAGCGTACGGCGCAATTCGGCCTCCGGCAGATTTTTATAGAGCAGCAGCAGATTGTTGCGGAAATTAAGAAACGTTTTGCGCGGGCTTTCGTAGGCCAAAGAGCCGCCGCCTACATGCCACACCCGCGATGCCGGCACGCAAGCCAGCCTTCGGCCGCGCGAACGCAGCCGCCAGCACAAGTCTATCTCCTCCTGATGGGCAAAGAAGCGGCCGTCCAATCCGCCGGCGGCCGTCCAGTCCGCGCGACGCACCATCATGGCCGCGCCCGTCGTCCAAAACACGTCGCAAGGGCTGTCGTATTGCCCCTTGTCGCGCTCCACGCAGCCGAACACGCGGCCCCGGCAGTAGGGATAGCCCAGCGCGTCGATAAATCCGCCCGCTGCGCCGGCGTGTTCGAAGCGCGTGCGGTCGTCGGCGGCCAACACTTTCGGCATGACGGCCGCCACGTCGGCCCGGGCGTCCATAAAGTCGAGCAAAGGCCGCAGCCAGCCCTCCGAAGGCTCGACGTCGCTGTTCAGGAGCAGCAGAAATTCGTGCTCCAAGCCCGCAAGTGCGCGGTTGTAGCCTTCGGCGAAGCCGTAGTTCCGGCCAAGGCGCACGAGACGCACGCCGGGAAAATCCTTTTCCAGCATTGCGCACGAGTGGTCGGTCGAACCGTTGTCGGCCACGATGACTTCGGCCTCTCCGGAGCGCGCAATGACGGTCGGAAGAAAGCGTTGCAGCATCGCGGCGCCGTTCCAGTTGAGAATAACGAGGGCTATGCGTTTCATGACAGGAAGAAAAAGAAAAACAACCGCGGCCGGGCGTTCAGACAAGGGCCGTCAGCGCCTCGCCGTCGGGCGTAAACGGGCCGAGACGCTCGCTTGTCACGCTGCCGTCGGCGCGAACGGCACCCGCGGGCAGCTCTACGCGCACATAGTTGTCCGTAAAGCCGCGCAAGGGGCGGCCCGGGGCGGCGTGCTCCCACAATACGGGGCGCTCCGTCCCCATATATATATTATAGAAAGCGCGAAGTTTCTCCTTGCTCAGCGCCAGCAGCCGCTGCGAGCGCTCGTGCTTTTCGGCGGGGCTGACGGAGTGGGGAATGTCGAGCGCTTTCGTGCCCGGCCGTTCGGAGTAAGAGAAAACATGCAGCTGCGCGATGTCCAAATCGCGGATAAAACGGAAACTTTCCTCGAACAACGCCTCCGTTTCGCCCCGCGTGCCCACGATAACGTCCACGCCGACGAACGCATCGGGCATGGCGCGGCGCACGCGGGCCACTTTTTCGGCAAAAAGCGCCGTGTCGTAGCGCCGGCGCATGAGTCGGAGCACACTGTCCGAGCCGCATTGCAGCGGAATGTGGAAATGGGGCATGAAAGCGCGGCTTTCGGCGCAAAAATCTATGATTTCGTCGGTCAAAAGGTTGGGTTCGATGCTCGAAATGCGGTAACGCTCGATGCCTTCCACGCCATCGAGGGCCCGAACGAGGTCGAAGAACGTCTCGCCCGTGGTCTGGCCGAAATCTCCTATGTTTACGCCCGTAATGATAATCTCCCGGCCGCCCTCGCGGGCCACTTGGCGGGCACTTTCCACGAGTTCGGCCACCGAAGCGTTGCGGCTGCGGCCGCGGGCGAAGGGTATGGTGCAATAGGTGCAGTAGTAGTTGCAGCCGTCCTGCACTTTCAGGAAATAGCGCGTGCGTTCGCCCCGCGAACACGAGGGTACGAAGCGACGAATGTCCTTTGCGGCCGAAGCCATGGCCTCGTGGCAGGCGCCGGCGGCCGCCAAGTCTCGACTATCCTTTGCAAACGGGCCGCCATTCGCCGACAAAGGCGCGCCGGCCGCGGCTTTTGCGACACTTTCGGCCTTCGCTTCGAGCATACGCGCCAGATGCTGCGGCAAGTCGCCCTTCTCCTCCTGCCCGAGCACGAGGTCGACGCCCTCCATGGCCGCCAGTTTCTGCGGTTGCAGCTGTGCGTAGCAGCCGATGACGGCTATCAGCGCCTTCGGGTGGCGCCGGTGCATGCGGTTGATGGCCTGGCGGCACTTTTGGTCGGCCGTCTCGGTCACGCTGCACGTGTTGACGATGCAGATGTCCGCCTTTTCGCTTTCGCGCGCCGTGTGTGCGCCCAGTGCGCCCAGACGGTCGGCCATCGAGGCCGTTTCGGCGAAATTCAACTTGCATCCCAGCGTGGCATAGGCCACGCTCTTGCCTTTCAGTACGTTCATCATGCTTTTCGGAGTGCGTCCGGAGGTTGCGCGTCGCGGTCCGAACGAGAAACAAAGGTACAACTTTTTTTTCGTTCGCAGCTTCCGCCCCTTTGTCGGGACGTTTCCGACGGTGTTTTCGTAAACTCCGGTTTGCAGTTTGCCTATTTTGGAATGTTTTCGGCACTTTTTCCTTGAAAAAACGTAAAAAAAGAATGCAATCTCTTGCGCGGTATGAAAAAGTCCGTACCTTTGCACCGTTTTAATAAGCAATTGATTGTTTTACTCAAAACCTAACAAGAAAATGAAAAAGTTGATTTTCGTGTTCGCAGCTTTCGCCGCTGTTTCGTTCGCTTCCTGCGGTGGTAACACTGCTGCTACCGAGGCTACTGCCGATAGCGACAGCGTTGCTGTAGACAGCATTTCTGCTGACAGCGTAGTTGCCGACAGCATTCCCGCTGACACTATCGCCTAATTGCTGACGAACGCAATGGTAAGTCCGTTGGAACAAGGTTCCGACGGACTTTTTTGCGCTTTTCCCGCAGCCGGCGCCGCGCGACGC
>JAFLUW010000003.1:36248-40462 GCA_022508615.1 Prevotellaceae bacterium
TTTTTCAGCTGTTTACAAAACGCTCTCGGCAAGGCGGCTTAAAGCGTTTCGGGGACGGAGTCTTCCTCGAAGACGAGGTTGTCGATGATGAAACGCTGACGCTCCATCGTGTTCTTGCCCATGTAGTATTCCAACAGGGCGGCCACTTGGTCGCTTTTGTGGAGCGTGACCTTTTCGAGGCGCATTTCGGGGCCGATGAAGCCGCGAAATTCGTCGGGAGAGATTTCTCCGAGCCCCTTGAAGCGCGTAATCTCGGGGTCGGGGCCGAGACGCTCGACGGCGGCGAGGCGTTCTTCCTCCGAGTAGCAGTAGACGGTCTCGAACTCCGAACGTTCGCTCGTGCGAGCCTTTTTGAGCACGGCGGCGCCGGCCTCCTGCGGCTCGCCGGCGGGCGTGGCGGCGGCGCGGGCGCGCAGTTTTTTCTTCTTGTTGCGCACGCGGAACAGGGGGGTCTGCAAAATGTAGACGTGTCCCTTCTTGATGAGTTCGGGAAAGAATTGCAGGAAAAACGTAAGCATGAGCAGGCGGATGTGCATGCCGTCGACGTCGGCGTCGGTGGCCACGATGACCTTGTTGTAGCGCAGCCCGTCGAGCCCTTCCTCGATGTTGAGTGCGGCTTGCAGGAGGTTGAACTCCTCGTTCTCGTAGACCACGCGCTTCGTCTGTCCGAACGTGTTGAAAGGCTTGCCGCGCAGCGAGAAGACGGCCTGCGTGTTGACGTCGCGGCTCTTGGTGATGGAGCCCGAAGCCGAGTCGCCCTCGGTGATGAAGATGGAACTTTCCAATCGCGCATCGGGCGTCTCCTCGCCCTTGCGTTGACGGGGCGGAGCGTCGTTGAGGTGGATGCGGCAGTCGCGCAGTTTCTTGTTGTGCAGATTGGCCTTTTTTGCACGCTCGCGGGCCAGTTTCGTCACGCCGGCAATGGCCTTGCGATCGCGTTCGCTTTCCTCGATTTTCTGTTTGATGATGTCGGCTGTCTCGAGATTACGGTGCAGATAGTTGTCGACGTTCTCTTTAATGAAATCGCCCACGAACTTGTTCACGCTCACGCCGCTCAGGGCGAAGGGACGGCCGTTCTTGTCCTTCTCGGGCGCCATCGTCAGGCTGCCCAGTTTGATTTTGGTCTGGCTCTCGAACGTGGGTTCGATGACCCGCACGGCAATGGCAGCCACAAGTCCGTTGCGCACGTCGGCTACGTCGTAGTTCTTCCCGAAATACTCCTTAATGGTCTTGGCAATGTGCTCCTTGAAGGCACTTTGGTGCGTGCCGCCCTGCGTAGTGTGCTGCCCGTTGACGAAGGAGTAATACTCTTCGCCGTATTGCGAGGTGTGCGTGAAGGCTATGTCGATGCCTTCGCCCTTCAAATGAATGACGGGATAGAGTCCGGGAGCCGTCATGTTGTCGGAAAGCAGGTCTTCGAGGCCGTTGCGCGAGATGATGCGCCGGCCGCCGAGAAATATGGACAACCCTGTGTTCAGATAGGTGTAGTTGCGGAGCATCGTGCCCACGAATTCGTCGCGGAAGCGAAAGCCTTTGAACAGTTCGGGGTCGGGACGGAAGGAAATGCACGTGCCGTTTTCGTCGTCGGTCTCGGTTGTCGTGTCGCTCACGAGACGGCCGCGCTCGAAAGTGGCCGTGCGCATGCGGCCGTCGCGTCTCGTGCAGGCCGTGAAGTGCGAGGAAAGCGCGTTGACGGCTTTCAGGCCCACGCCGTTAAGGCCTACGGAGGCGGTATATTGGTCGTTGTCGTACTTTCCGCCCGTATTGAGCCGCGAGACGGCGTCCACAAGGCTGCCCAGCGGGATGCCGCGGCCGTAGTCGCGTACTGTGGCCGTGCCGTCCGCGTCGATGTCTATGTCGATGCGGCGGCCGTAGCCTTCGTTGAACTCGTCGATGCTGTTGTCGATGCTTTCTTTGAGCAAAACGTAGATGCCGTCTTCGGCATGCTCGCCGTTGCCCAGACGACCGATGTACATGCCCGGACGCAGGCGGATATGCTCCATGTCGTCGAGGTGTCGTATGCTCGCTTCGCTGTATTGGTTTTCGGACATTGGCTGTCGTGTGGCTTGATGAGGGAAATAAGCGGGCGCTGCGGGGAGAGAGCGGGCGCCGGCGGGGAGATGGGAAAATCAGAGCGGCTGTTTGTAGCAGCGGCGGCGCTTGTGCTGCCGCGTTTCGAAGTACTGCCACTGATTTTGCACCTTTTCGTTGAGCTCGAGCTCGGGGTTGGTTTCGGCGTATTCGAAGCCTAAGTGCTGATAGACGGGGATGAGGTCGGTGAAAAGCAGGGCATTGACGCCCTTGCCCTGATAGTCGGGCCGCACACCCACGAGCAGGAGGTCGAGAACCTTGGGACGTTTCCATTTGAGCGCCTTGAGCAGGTGCCACCAGCCCAGCGGGAAGAGTTTTCCTTTGGCCTTTTGCAGCGCTCGCGAGAGCGAAGCCATCGAAATGCCCACGGCCACGATTTCGCCTTGGGCATTCTCGACAATCGACACCATGCGGAAGTCGAGCAGCGGGACATAGGTGTCTACGTATTGCTGTATCTGGCGCTCTGTCATGCGCGAAAAGCCGAAGAGCGGGGCATAGGCGTCGTTAATCAGTTCGAAAATGCGCGTAGCCACGCCCGATTCGCGGATTTCGCGCTTGTTCTTGATTTTTCGCACGTGCAAGTCGTACTTTCGCGCGATGATTTCGCTGATGCGCCGGTGTTTTTCGGGAATTTCGTCGGGTATCGTGATTTTCATCTCCACCCAGTCGGCCGCTTTCTCCATGCCCATGCGCTCCATGTGGCGCGGATAGTAGGGATAGTTGTAGATAGTGGCCATTGTGGAGAGCTCGTCGAAGCCCTCGACCAGCATTCCCTCGGCGTCGAGGTCGGTAAAGCCCAGCGGACCCGCAATTGTGTCCATTCCGCGCTGCTTTCCCCACTCGCGAACGGTGTCGATGAGCGCGCGGCTCACCGCTTCGTCGTCGATGAAGTCGATCCAGCCGAAGCGCACCTCTTTCTTCTTCCACGTTTCGTTGGCCCGGTGGTTGATGATGGCCGCCACGCGGCCCACGGGTCTGCCTTCGCGCAGAGCGAGAAAGTAGTCGGCCTCGCAAAATTCGAGCGCAGCGTTCTTTCGCTTGTCGAACGTGCCGAGCATGTCCTCGTAAAGGTCGGGCACGCTGTAAGGATTGTCCTTGTAAAGCTCGTAATTGAAACGAATAAAAGTCTTAAGGTCGCGTTTCGAGGCGACCTTCCTTATCTCGATGGACATCGGCGGTTTTTCTTGATTGTGTTACGCCGCAAATTTACGCAAATTTGCCGAAACCGGCTTCGGGCCTGCGCTTTTTCGTGTAATTTTGCACGCCGGACATCCTTTATTCATCCGTATCCATGACCTATCCCTCCTTTTCTCCGCTGCCCGCGGCGCTCTACTTGATTCCCTGTCCCATAGGCGAGACTTCGCTCGACCGTGTGCTCCCGTCGTTCAATCGCGACGTCGTGCTCGGCATCCGCCACTTCGTGGTGGAAGAAATACGCACGGCGCGCCGTTTCCTCAAACGCGTGGAGCGAAGCATCGACATCGGCGCGCTCACGTTCTATCCCATGGGCAAGCACGCCGACACGGCGCTTTTCTCCTCCTATCTCGAGCCTTTGCGCCGCGGCGAGCCCGTCGGCGTCATCAGCGAGGCCGGCTGTCCGGCCGTGGCCGACCCTGGAGCCGACCTCGTGGCCATAGCGCGCGCCGAGGGGCTCGAAGTCGTGCCGCTGGTCGGGCCTTCGAGCATCTTGCTCACGGTCATGGCTTCGGGCTTCAACGGACAGAGCTTCGCCTTCAACGGCTATCTGCCCATCGACGCCGCTGCGCGCGCCCGACGGCTCCGCACGCTCGAACAGCGGGCCCGCGACGAGCGCCAGACGCAGCTTTTCATCGAAACGCCCTATCGCAACGCCCGCCTGCTGGCCGACATCATCGCGGCTTGCCGTCCCTCGACGCGCCTGTGCATAGCTGCGGGCCTGACCACGGCCGATGAGTTCGTCCGCACGCTCACTTTGGCCCGGTGGCGCCACACGAAATTGCCCGACCTGCAGAAAACGCCGGCCGTCTTCGCGCTCTATTGCTGACGGGCCGCACGTTCCGGCCCTCCGGCGGGCTTCCGGCTGTGCCGGGAGCCTCTTTTCCGAGCCGCACGGCGTCATGGGAAAAACTTAGTCTGAGATAGTT
>JAFLUW010000030.1 GCA_022508615.1 Prevotellaceae bacterium
GAAAAAGGCAATAATTTCAAAATAGCAGCCCTTCCTGCCAATGACTGGCTTATGGATTGCATCAATAAAAAATTCTGAGAGCCGGCAAGCATATACATTCCCGCCCGGTTTTCAAGGTCGACATGGGTTTGTATATATGAAAACAGATGGGGCACTCTCTGTGCTTCGTCTATGATTGTCTTATCCGAATATGTTGCCAGAAAGCCTTTGGGGTCGGATTCGGCAAAAAGTCGTTCATCGGGATTTTCAAGCGAAACATAATTATATTCGGGGAAAGTATGTCGCAATAAGGTTGATTTACCCGATTGGCGAGGGCCGGTTAGGGTTATTACCGGGAACTTCTCAGACAATTCCAACAACTTAGGTTCTATACTCCGTTTAATCATTTCGGCAAATGTTTTTGCAAATTTACGATTGAAAAGTGAATTTGCAAAACATATATGTGATATATGCAAATTTCGTTTCAATTTTGTTTGAAGAAAATGGAACGAAAAAAAACTAACGCGGCGTTAGTTTTTGCTTATCGCAAGATGCTGAAAATCAACGCGCCCGAGGCGGACGATTTTCGGCCCTTCGCCCGGCGGCGAAAGGCCGGCAAAAGGGCCGCGCGCGGCGGCGTCGAAGCGCCGATTTCTTGCCTGCGTGGCTTTCAAATCTTCGAAAAGCGCGAAAAATCTTGGATTTTATGCAAGTATACTTTAACAAAATTGCGTATTTTTGCGAAGTATACTTCATAATATCGTAATGGACAAGAAAATCATCAAGACCGTTATCGGCGAGAAGCAGCAGGAAATCGGCCGAATAAGGCTGTTGCAACGGGCGGAACGCTTTGACGAACACGCCAGCTACGTGCTGACCGGAATGAGGCGCGCCGGAAAATCGTATACCATCTATCAAGACATGCTGTCGAAACTGGATAGCGGCGCGGCACAGACGGAAGATTTTCTTTACATCAACTTCGAGGACGAGCGCATCGCGTCAATCGAAGCCCGAGAGTTGGGGGATATTCTCGATGCTTATCGGGAAATGTTCGGAATTGAGAAGCGGCCTTACATTTATCTCGACGAGATTCAAACGGTGGAGGGTTGGGAAAAGTTTGCGCGGAGACTGACGGAATCGAAATACCGCGTAATGATAACGGGCAGCAATGCCAAGATGCTGAGCCGGGAGATTTCGTCTACGCTCGGCGGAAGCTACATACGGCGCGACATCTATCCGTTTTCGTTCGGCGAATATCTTCGGTATCACGGTGTGGAACTCGACAGAAACTGGGCTTACAACCCGGATTTGCGGCTGACGGTGGTGCGGCATTTTCAAACGTATTTCTACTACGGCGGCATAGCCGAATCGTTCGGGCAGACCAACCGGCGAGAGTGGCTGACATCGCTGTATCAGAAAATCGTGCTCGGCGACATCGTGGAACGCAACAAGATACGGAATCCGCGAGTGTTGCGACTGCTGGCCAGAAAACTTGCCGACAGCGTGATGCAGCCTACTTCCTTGAAGCGGTTGGAGCATATTATCAGGTCGACCGGCGACAGCATCAGCCCTGCCGTACTGAAAGACTATTTGGGGTATATGGAAGACGCCTATCTCACCTTTTCCGTGCCCAATCTCGTGTCGCCAATAACCGAACAGCAGACGCTTGTCAAGCGTTATTTCGCCGACAACGGCATTTTGAACAACTTTTTCGTCGACGGAGAGACCAAATTGTTGGAAAACCTCGTGGCGGTTCACCTGAACCGACGGTTTCATAACACACAAGACGATTTGCGCCTTTTCTATTACAACAAGAATGCGGAAGTAGACTTTTGCATACCCGAAGCGGAACTTGCCATTCAGGTGTCTTACAGCATCGACGACGTTGCTACTTGTGAACGAGAGGCGGAAGGGCTCGCCAAGTTCCTGAAAGCGTTTAAGAACTATCGCGGCATCATCATCACATGGGACACGGAGCGGACGATAACCCATACGGGCATCGACATTGAAGTGATGCCCGTATGGAAATGGCTGTTGTTGTAGACGGGCAAACGGCCCTAATTTACGCAAAACGGCCGCGCATGGCCACGGCTATGCGCACGAGGGCGAGCATCACGGGGACTTCGACCAACACGCCGACCACTGTGGCCAGCGCGGCGCCCGACTGCAGGCCGAACATGGAGATGGCGGCGGCCACAGCGAGCTCGAAGAAGTTGCTTGCGCCGATCAGGGCTGCCGGCGCAGCTATGTCGTGAGGCAGTTTCCACGATTTGGCCCAGCCGTAGGCCACGAAGAAGATGAGGAAAGTTTGCACGACGAGCGGCACGGCTATGAGAACGATGTGGAGCGGGTGGGCAAGCAGCGTTTCGCCCTGAAAGGAGAAGAGCATGACGAGCGTAAGGAGCAGTCCGGCGACGGTGATGCGGTCGAACTTGGGGACAAAGCTGCGGTTGTAGTAGTCGAGGCCGCGGCGGCGCACGACGACGGCACGCGTGGCGACGGCTGCGGCGAGCGGCACGACGACAAAGAGGAGCACGGAGAGCAGCAGCGTGTCGAGAGGCACGCGCACGCCGCCCACACCGAGCAGCAGGGCCACGATAGGGGCGAAGGCGACGAGGATGATGAGGTCGTTCACGGCGACTTGCACGAGTGTGTAGGCGGCATCGCCCTTTGTGAGGTAGCTCCACACGAAGACCATGGCCGTACAAGGGGCTGCGCCGAGCAAGACGGCGCCGGCGAGGTATTGTTCGGCCAGCGGGGCGGAAATCCACGGGCGGAAGACGACGCAGAGAAAGAACCACGCGACGGCGAACATGGTGAAGGGTTTTATCAGCCAGTTGGTGGCGCAAGTGACGACCATGCCGCGCGGCGCGCGGGCTACGTTGCGCACGCTGCGGAAGTCGACTTTGAGCATCATCGGGTAAATCATGAGCCAGACGAGCAGGGCAACGGGAAGGGAGACGCTGGCATACGTCCAGCGGCCGAGCGTGGTGGGGACGGCGGGCAGGAACTGGCCGACGGCTACGCCGGCGGCGATGCAGAGGGCGACCCAAAGGGTGAGGTATTTCTCGAAAAGGCGCATATTCAGGGGTTTTGCAGAACGATATTGAACAGATAGCCGGAAAGAATGATGAGGAAAGCGGTCAGACCGAAGAAGATGCCGACAAGTCGCCACGTCATTACCTTTTTAAGCAGGGTGGCTTCGGGCACGGACAGGCCGACGACGGCCATCATGAAGGCGATGGCCGTGCCGATGGGGACGCCTTTGGCCACGAAGACTTGCACGATGGGGACGATGCCGGCGGCGTTGGCGTACATGGGCACGGCAAGGGCGACGGAGAGGGGCACGGCGAGCCAGTTGTCGGCGCTCAGCCACTGCGCAAAGAGACCTGCGGGCACGAAACCGTGGATAGCCGCGCCGACGGCGATGCCCGCAAGGATATAGGCGAAGACGCCGCGCACTATGGCCCACGCTTCGCGCAAAATGGCGGGCAAACGGCGGGCGAAGGGGACGCTTTCGGCCTGCCACTCCGCGCCGACGACGGCCGAACGGGCTTGTATCTGCCGCACCCAAGGGGTAAGCAGCCCTTCGAGCCGCATTTTGCCGAGCAAACAGCCGCCCGCCGCGCCCATAAAGACGCCGGCGGCGACATAGACGGCCGTTATTTTCCAGCCGAACGCGGCGGCGAACATGGCCACGGCCACTTCGTTGACGAGCGGCGAGGTAATGAGAAACGCAAAGGTCACGCCGAGCGGAATGCCGCCTTTGACGAAGCCGATGAACAGGGGAATGGACGAGCAGGAGCAGAATGGCGTGACGGCACCGAAGAGCGCGGCGAGCAGATACTCGGCGCCGTACATCTTGCGGCGGGCAAGGAAGCCGCGCAGGCGGTCGACGGGAAAATAGGCATTGACCACGCCCATCACGGCCGAGATAAGAAAGAGCAAAAGCGTGATTTTCGCCGTGTCGTAGAGGAAAAAACTGAGCGAACTGCCCCAGCGGGAGTCGGGCGCAAGGCCGAAAAGGCCGTAGACCACCCAGTCGGCAGCGGTTTGTATCATTACAGCAGCGCTTTAACCTCTTCGACATTCAACTTTTTCCCGGCGGCGACGACGCGACCCTCGACAACGAGCGCGGGAAGGGCCATGACGTCGTATTCCATGATGCGCATCAAGTCTTCTTCCTTGACGACGGTGGCTTCGAGGCCGAGTTGTTCGACGGCTTGCAGGGTTGTGGCGTAGAGGGCGCGGCACGAGGCGCAGCCTGTGCCCAACACTTTGATTTCTTTCCCTCTGACGGGGCGGAAGGTTTCCATAATTTCGGTTTTTCGGGGTTTTACAGTTCGTTAAGTTACGAACATTCGGTTCAAAAAAAGGGCGGTCTACTCGCAACAGGTCTCTTTCGTGCAAACACAGCGACCGAAGAACGCGCCGAAGAGCTGTCGGGCCTCGTCCCACGCGGCGCGGTTGATGCAATAGCGCACTTTGGGGCTTTCCACCTCGCCTTGTATGAGCCCGGCCGCTTTCAGTTCTTTCAGATGCTGCGAAACGGTGGCTTTGGCCATGGGGAGTTCTTCGTGAATGTCGCCGAAATAGCATTGCTCCTGACGGGCAAGAAAGCACATCACGGCAATGCGCGCGGGGTGGCCCAACGCTTTGGCGTAGCGGGCGGTGCGCTCTTGGTCGGGCGTATATTCTTTCGCTTTCATCGGGGCGGCTGCTTCGTTGTTTGCAAAATTACGAACAAATTTCCTTTCATGGCCGATTTTTCTGCGAAAAAAACGAAAACCGCCCCGACTTCACGGCGAGAACTGCTATTCTGCCGTGCGGTGCGGAGCGGAGCGGATAGGGCGGAGTGTCGCGGGCCGTGTTTTTCCTGTCGCCGCGATACGAAAAACTTACTCAGACTAAGTTCGAACTATCTCTGAGTAAGTTCGAACTTAGTCTGAGTAAGTTTCAGGCGGGTGAGCCCAGGCGGGCGGATTTACTTGACGATTACTTTCCGGCCGCCGATGATGTAGATGCCTTTCTCTGCTTTTTGCGCAGAGCGGCCGGCGAGGTCGTAGATGCGCTGAGACGCTTCGTTCTTGCTATTACAGACGGGACTTTCGATGCCGGTAGGTTCGCTGCCGTCGAGACGAAAGCTCAGACGCGAGCCGGCCTTGACGTCGAAAGCCAGGACGCCGGCTGCGTCGGCCGCAACTTCGGCCTGCACACCGTCGACATAAATGGCGGCTGCGGCGATGCCGGCACCCGAAATGCGAAGCGTGCCGTCGTGGTCGGCACAAACGTCGGCCACGGTCAGCGCGCCGTTCTCCCATTTAATGTCGACCGTGTAGCCGCCTTGCGCACGGAGGCCCTTGACCTGGCCGGATTTCCACACGGAAGGCAGGGCGGGCAGCAGGTGGATGGTGCCGGTGTGGCTCTGCATGAGCATTTCGGCGATGCCGGCACATACGCCGAAGTTGCCGTCGATCTGGAAGGGCGCATGCGAGTCGAAGAGGTTGTAGTAGACGCCTCCGGCATACTGGTTGGTGGAATAGGAGGTGGAATGACGCAGCGCGTTGTGGAGAATGACGTGAGCGTGGTCGCCGTCGAGGGCGCGGGCCCAGAGATTGACTTTCCAGCCCATCGACCAGCCCGTGGCTTCGTCGCCGCGAAGTTTCAACGAATTGACAGCCGGCGTGAAGTATTCGCTATCCTTGCTGATTTGCGAAAGAGGATAGAGCGCCATGAGATGAGACATGTGCCGGTGGCCCTTGTCGGACGACACGTCGTAATCGGCGTATTTCCATTCGCGCAGCAGCACGTCGCCCGTGGAAATTCCGTTTTGTGTGCCCCACGAAGCCCACGACCCGCCCTTGAACTGCTCAGTGTGCAGTCCGCGGTCGGTCTTTTCAAGATAGCGGTCGAGGCCGTCGATGTCAGACTGGGTCAGGCCGAGTGTCTCGGCGCCGAGGATGTCGATGCTCTGCTTCACGCTTTCGAAAAGGGCATAGATGAGTTGTTGTGCGTGGGCAGTGCCGTCTTCGGTGGCGTGGTCGTTTTGCTCGGGCGAATACTCGTCAGGGGCGACAAAGGTGCCGTCGTTCACGGTGCGATCTTCGATCATGCGCTCCATCCAGAACTGCGCGGCGCTCCACATGGCGGGGAAGGCGCGGGCAAGGAAGTCGCGGTCGAGCGTATAGAGGTAGTGCTGCCAGAGATGCGCGCAATACCACGCATTGGCCACGAGATAGTTGCTGCCCCACGTGCTCATGCCGCCGAAAATGTTGTTCTCCGTGTAGCAAGACCAGCCTACGCTCTGCCCGGCGCGGGTGGCCACCTTCTTCCAGTTGGCGCGCGAGGCCATATTTATAATGTAATTGCAGAAAGGCAGGTGGAGCTCGCTGAGATTGGTTATCTCAGTGGGCCAATAGTTCATTTGGATGTTGATGTTGGAGTGGATGTCCGAGTTCCAGGGGGCGGCGGATTTATCGTTCCAGATGCCCTGGAGATTGCTGGGCACGTCGATTCCGCGCGAAGACGAGATTTCGAGGTAGCGACCGTAGGCAAAGTAGAGTTTTTCGAGGAAAAGCACGTCGGGCTCGGTGCCGCTGACGTTGGCCGAGGCGTTGTTGTAGTTTTTGATGAGCGCTTCGGTGTTCAGCGTGCTGGCTGCGTCCGTGAAGTCGAGCGTGCAGCGGTCGGTGAGCGAGGTAAAGTCGGCCACGTGGTCGGCATAGAGTGCTTCCCAGCCCTTTTCGGCGGCGGCATCGACGGCCGAGCGTATGGAAGTGTTGAGCGAGGCGGCCGTTCCGCGGGTGAAGCCCGAAGCGGCGGGGTCGTAGCTGGTCGAACCCAGCAGAACGACGAGCACTTCGTCGGCGTTTTCGACAGTGATGCCGTCGGAAGCCGTGGTCATGACGGCGCTTTCGCCGACAGGCACCACGCGGAATTGGGCGTTATAGTAGACCGTGGTGAGTTGGCCGTAGAACGAGCAACTTCCGTTCGAATACGCGGGCTTCGGGTCGCCGATGCCTTCGCCCGGCACGACCGAGAAGCGCAGGTGGAGCTTGTCGGCGCCGTCGGCTTTGTAATGCATGGCGATGACGCCGTCGGGGAAGGAGGAGATGTAGCGGCGTGTGTAGGAAGTTGTGCCGGCCGTGTTGGCATAGTTCACGCCGGCTGTTCCGGTTCGTATGTCGAGAAAGCGCACGTAGTCGCGCACGGCATCGTCTTCGCTGTATCCGCAGTCTTCGGAGAGGTTTTCGACGAAGACGGAGCCAAAGTTCTTGTATTGTCCGTAGGAGCCCATATCGTTGGGTCCGCCGGTCCAGAGCGTTTTTTCGTTGAACTGGATTTCGTCTTTCAGCACGCCGCCGAAGAGCATGGCGCCGAGGCGGCCGTTGCCGATGGGAAGGGCGTATTCCATCCACTTATTGGCTACGCCGGTGAGCGTTGCGGGCTGGTCGTACCAGAGTGTGAGCGCGTTTTCGGGCGTAAACGAGGCGGCGCCGAAGACTTTGAAGTCGTCGAACGGGATTTTGTCGGGGTCCATGAAGCGGACGGGGTTGTTCTTGTCGTTGGCGTCCCAGAAGCCGATGGGATTGCCGGCGATAGCGCCTTGCCAGAGGTTGAAAGCGGGGCGCGAGGTTTTGCCGGCGACGTGTATTTCCCAGTTGGGCTGGAGGGCGGCGTATCCCGTCTCGACAAGGCAGAAGCCGGAGGCGTCGGCCGTCGGACGGAGCACGAGTCGGGCGGCGTCGCCCGTGCCTTCGACCACGGCATAGAGGCCTGTGGCGCGGTTGACGAGCTGGAAGTTGTCCTGCGTGCCCACGAGTTTCCACATCTGGGCATTCGATTTTTCGACGGCGGCCTGCACGACGTTCTGGCCCTCGCCCACGCCACGCATGCTCATGTCGCCGGTGCAGAATTGCAGGATATACCACTTTTCGCTCCCTTCGCCCGAAAATTCGGGCAGCACGGTCGAGGCCAGAAGGAAGGTGACGGGATTGTTCGGGTCTCCTGACGACCATTCGCCGAGCTCTTTGCCGGCGCCGGCGCCGCCCCATTGGTTCATGCTGCTCGACGAGCTCTGCCGCTGTATCTCCCAGCAGCCCGAGGCGCCCGAGGCCGTGCTCTGCACGAGCTTGAGCTTCGTGCCTGTGGCCGATGTCGTGAAGCGGCTGCCCGAATAGTCGACATAGTTGCCCTGCTTGCTGCGCAAGAGGAAGCCATCTTGCGTGCCGATGAACTGCCAGTTTTGGGTTTCGGCGCTCGCGGCGGCTGCGGTCTGGACGTTCTTTCCGGCGCCGCAGTCGGTCAGATAGGCGCTGCCGGTTTTGAACTGGATTTTATACCACACGGGATTGTTCTCGGTGGAAAATTCGGGCAAGACGGCCTGTGCGCCGGCGGCAAGCGCGACGCAGAGAGCCAGCAGAAAAACGTTTAATCTCTTCATCTTCATAGTATTATTGTTTTGTTTTCGCTTTTTTCTACGGATAGCGCCTACAAATATAGAAAGTTTTTTTCGTCCCGCCGTCTTTCGGGCCCGACAAACGTCGGCGGCGTGCAAAAAAAACGGTGCAACTTGCAGGGAGAAACTTACGCTGAGTAAGTTCGAACTTATGCGGCGTCTGTTCCGGCCGAAACGGCGCAAGCCGCCTCCCGGCGGCGCGCGGCGCAGCCTTGCCGGCGACGGGAGGCTGGAAGGGCTTTTTTTGTTTCAGGTTTTATGGCTACCTTTGCGGCGAACTATATAAAAGAATACCGACAAATGGAAAAAGTCGACAAACTGGATTTGCAAATCCTGAAAATCATCTCTACTAACGCGCGCATCCCCTTTAAGGATGTCGCCGTGGAGTGCGGCGTCTCGCGCGCGGCTATCCACCAACGCGTGCAGCGGCTCATCGAACAGGGCGTCATCACGGGCTCAGGCTACTGCGTCTGCCCGAAAGCCATCGGTTACAGCACATGCACTTACGTGGGCATCAAGCTCGAGCGCGGCTCCATGTACAAAGCTGCCGCCGAAGAGTTCAAAGCCATCCCCGAAATCGTCGAATGCCACTTCACCACGGGAGCCTACACCATGCTCATCAAGCTCTATTCGCGCGACAACGAACACCTGATGGACCTGCTCAACAACCGCATTCAGGAAATCAAGGGCGTCATCTCCACCGAGACGCTCATCTCGCTCGAACAGAGCATCGGACGGCAAATGCCCATATACCTGAATCTCGAGAACTGACACGCTCGGACAGAAACCCGACACACCCGCCCGATGAACATGTTTGCAGGTCTGCTGCTCGGCGCACTCTCGTTTCTCATCATCGGCCTTTTCCACCCGCTCGTGGTCAAGACCGAATACTACTGCGGCACGCGCGCCTGGCCGCTGTTCGCCCTCGCCGGCGTGGGGCTCACGGCCGCCTCGGTGGCGCTGCCGAGCTTCTTCTGGAGCGCTCTCTGCGGCATAACCGGCTTCTCGCTCTTCTGGAGCATCAAGGAACTCTTCGAACAAGAGGAGCGCGTGCGCAAAGGCTGGTTTCCCATGAACCCCAAACGCCGCCGCCACTACGAAACGCCCTCCCGTAAAAAACGAAACAACCCTCCCGAAAAAAAATCTATTAACCAACCCGAAAAGACATGACGTTTATTCAACCCAAAGCGGAATACTCCGCCATTACGTCCACCTATCCCCCCGCTACGCCGCGGCCCGTCATCGGCATCACGGCCAACACCGACGCCGAAAGCGCCAAAATTCTCAAAGGATACTACCAAAGCATCGAACAAGCCGGCGGCGTGCCCCTCTTGCTGCCGCCCACGACGAACCGCAACACGCTTCTTTCGCTGGTCGACCGCATCGACGGCCTCCTGCTCTCGGGCGGCGGCGACGTCAACCCTGCCCTCTTCGGCCTCGAGCCCGAAATGGAACTCGGAGAAATCAACGGCGAGCGCGATTCCTTCGAACTCCTGCTCACCCGTCTGGCCTACGACCGCTGTCTGCCCATACTCGGCATCTGCCGCGGCATGCAAGTGCTCACGCTGGCGCTGGGCGGAAGCGCACATCAGGATCTCGACACCGACTTCGACGACAAATACCTCATCAAGCACACCCAAAAGGCCGAACGCCACGTGCCCACGCACAGCGTTCGCGCCGAAGCCGGCAGCCTCATGGCCAAACTACTCGGCGAGCACCTGCTGGTCAACTCCTTCCACCACCAGAGCGTCGACGAAAGCGGCCCCCGGCTGCGCATCACAGCCACAGCGCCCGACGGCGTGGCCGAAGCCGTCGAAAGCACCGAGCTGCGGCCCGTCATCGGCGTGCAGTGGCACCCCGAATGCTTCCTTGCCGACGGCAACCTTGCAATGAACCCCCTTTTCCGCTACCTTGTCGAACAAAGCGAAGCCATGCGCCGCGCCCGACTCTTCCATCTGCAGAATCTCACGCTCGACTCGCACTGCGACACGCCCATGTTCTTCGATCTCGGCATGGAACTCACTTCGCGCGACGACCGTATAAAAGTAGATTTCCACAAAATGAGCGAAGGCGGGCTCGACGTAGCCGTCATGGCAGCCTACATACAGCAGGGAGGCCGTGCTGCCGCCGACCTTCGCGCCGCCACGAACAAAGCAGACTACCTACTCGAAGAAATTCGCCGGCAGACACGCGGCGTGCACGGCATCGAACTGGCCGCTACGCCCAAGCAAGTCTACTTTAATAAGGAGATACGCCGCCGCAGCGTGATGTTGGCCATCGAAAACGGCTATGCCATCGGCACCGATCTCTCGAACATCGAGCGCTATCGCCGCGAAGGCGTCGTCTACATCACGCTCTGTCACAACGGCGACAACGATATTTGCGACTCGGCCCGCGGTTCGCGCCGCGAACACGGCGGTCTGAGCGCCTTCGGCCGCGAAGTCGTGGCCGAAATGAACCGCACGGGCATGGTTATCGACCTTTCGCACGCCTCCGAAGAGACTTTCTTCCAAGTTCTCGAAACTTCGTCGCAACCCGTCGTGTGCAGCCATTCGGCATGTCGCGCCCTTTGCGACAATCCCCGCAATCTCACCGACGAACAACTGCGTGCGTTGGGAGAAAAAGACGGCGTCGTGCAAATCAATCTCTATCCGGGCTTCCTGAGCGAGAGCGGTGAGGCCACGATTCAGGACTTCGTAGCCCATATCCGCCATGCCATCGACGTTTGCGGAATCGACCACGTCGGCATCGGCTCCGACTTCGACGGAGACGGCGGCGTCCCGGGCTGTAACCACGCCGGCGAGTTCACGCTGCTGACCCGTGCGCTGCTGGCCACCGGCATCAACAGCCGCGCCCTGCGCAAACTCTGGGGAGCGAACTTCCTGCGCGTCGTCAGTCAGGTGCAGTACGCCGGAAGTGTGAAACTCTAAGCCCCGACAGCCATGAAACGACTGCTGTTCCTGTTCATTCCGGCGGCCATAGCCTTTATGGGCGCCTGCGGCGGCTATCGCACGACCGCAGGAGAGGGTGCCGACTCGGCAGCGGCCGCTCCCGCGCAATTCGAGGCCGATTCGGCCATGGCAAGCATCCGCCGCCAGTGCGCTTTCGGCCCCCGCGTGCCCGGAAGCGAGGCCCATCGCCGCTGCGGCGACTATATCGCGGCGGCATTCCGCTCGCTGGGGCTCGACGTCAGCGAGCAGCGGGCCGAAGTCGTCGACTACGCCGGCCGGCGCCTGCCCTTGCGCAACATTATCGCCTCCTGGCGGCCCGACGAAGCCGAACGCGTACTCATCTGCGCCCATTGGGACAGCCGTCCGTGGGCCGACGCCGACCCCGACTCGGCCAATCACCGCAAACCCGTGCCCGCAGCCAACGACGGCGCGAGCGGCGTGGCCGTGATGCTCGAAGCGGCGCGCCATCTGGCGGCTCTGGGCGTCGACTTCGGCGTCGACTTCATCTGCTTCGACCTCGAAGACGGCGGCGCACCCTATTGGGAAGACGACATCGCGCCGGCCGACGGCACGGACTGGTGCCTCGGTTCGCGATACTGGGCCCGCACGCCCCACCGCGCCGACTACGTGGCCCGCTGGGGCATATTGCTCGACATGGTCGGCACCGAACGCGCCACGTTCCGCCTCGAAGGCTTCTCGATGCGCTATGCAGCGAGCGTAGCCGGCCGTCTCTGGGCCGCAGCCCGCACGGCCGGAGCGGCAGACTTCTTTCTGAACGAAGACGGCGGCTATGCCACCGACGACCACGTCCCCCTGAACGAAACGGCCGGCATCCCGACCGTCGACGTCATCCCCTGCATGAGCGGAGCAGGCTCCAACTTCGGCCCGACGTGGCACACCGTGGCCGACACGCCCGAAAAAATCTCGCCTGCCACGCTTCGCGCCGTGGGCCAGACCCTCCTGCAAATGCTTTTCGAAGAGAAAGGCTGAACCCGCGCGGCCCCGCAGCCCGCGAAAAGACGACAAACGACATGACCATCGACGAAATACAAGACGAAATCATCGAAGAATTCACCGCGCTCGACGATTGGATGGACCGCTACCAGCTGCTCATCGACCTGGGCGGCGAAAGCCCCGCCCTCGACGCCTCCGAGAAAACCGAACAAAACCTCATCGACGGCTGCCAGAGCCGCGTGTGGCTCTCCTGCCGCAGCAATGCCGACGGAACGCTCGCCCTCGCAGCCGAAAGCGACGCCCTCATTGTCAAAGGCATCGTCAGCCTGCTCGTGCGCGTCTTCGACGGCCAGCGCCCCGAGGACATTCTGCGCACCGACCTGCGCTTCATCCGCGCCACCGGCCTCGAAGAACACCTCTCGCCCACACGCGCCAACGGCCTGCTGGCCATGGTGCGCCAAGTCCGCGCCTGCGCCCTGGCCCACAGCCAGAAACCGGCCGGCACGCGCCCGTAAACCGTCAGCACACGCGCCGACACGCGCCCGAGGCAGAACAAAGCCGTCCGGAGCCCCCGGCCGCAGCCGGCGGCGCAAGCCTACGGAAACGCAACGCCGAGAAACGAAAAACTAACGCAGACTAAGTTCAAACTTACTCAGACCAAGTTCGAACTTAGTCTGCGTTAGTTTCTCCCTGCAAGTTACACCCGCATTCCGACAACGCGAAAACGGCCCGTTTGCAAACCCCGACTGACAAAAACACAGCCCGCACGCCGCACAATGCAGAAAAAAGCGCACCGCAGGCAAAAAACAACCGCCGAAACCCCGTCCAACCCTTGCACAACGCAAATCTTTTTCATACTTTTGTTGCGGAGAACCTCACACCCGCGGCCACAAAGCCAAAAGACCGGCCGACGGCACGAAAAAACGACAAACCTAACAAAACCCAAAACACATTATGGCAAACTTAGATCTCACCCAGTACGGCATTACCGGCGCCACGGTAATCGCCCACAACCCTTCCTATGAACGTCTGTTCGAAGAAGAGACCAAAGCCGGCCTCGAAGGCTTCGAAGCAGGTCAGCAGACCGAACTCGGCGCCGTCAACGTGATGACAGGCGTCTTCACCGGCCGCTCGCCCAAGGACAAATATATCGTCATGGACGAAAACTCGAAAGACACCGTATGGTGGACGAGCGATGAGTATAAGAACGACAACCACCCCATGACCGAAGAAGCATGGAAGACGGTCAAGAGCATCGCCCAGAACGAACTTTCGAACAAAAACCTCTTCGTGGTCGACGCCTTCTGCGGCGCAAACAAGGACACCCGCATGGCCGTGCGCTTCATCGTCGAAGTAGCCTGGCAGGCACACTTCGTGACGAACATGTTCATTCGTCCGACGGAAGAAGAACTCGCCACGTTCGAGCCCAACTTCGTCATCTACAACGCCTCGAAGGCCAAAGTGGAGAACTATAAGGAACTCGGCCTGAACTCGGAGACCTGCGTAGCCTTCAACGTCACGACCCGCGAGCAGGTAATTGTCAACACGTGGTACGGCGGCGAGATGAAGAAAGGCATGTTCTCGATGATGAACTACTATCTCCCGCTCAAAGGCATCGCTTCCATGCACTGCTCGGCCAACTGCGACATGAACGGCGAAAACACCGCCATCTTCTTCGGCCTCTCGGGCACGGGCAAGACCACACTCTCGACCGACCCGAAACGCCGCCTCATCGGCGACGACGAGCACGGCTGGGACGACAACGGCGTCTTCAACTTCGAAGGCGGTTGCTACGCCAAAGTCATCAATCTCGACAAAGAAAGCGAGCCCGACATCTATAACGCCATCAAGCGCGACGCCCTTCTGGAAAACGTTACCGTAGCCGCCGACGGCAAAATCGACTTTGCCGACAAGAGCGTCACGGAAAACACGCGCGTAAGCTATCCTATCCACCACATTGCCAACATTCAGCCCGGTTCGGCCGCACCTGCCGCCAAGCAAGTCATCTTCCTTTCGGCCGATGCCTTCGGCGTGCTGCCCCCCGTCAGCATTCTGACGCCCGAACAGACGAAGTACTACTTCCTCTCGGGCTTCACGGCCAAACTTGCCGGCACCGAGCGCGGCATCACCGAGCCTACGCCCACCTTCTCGGCCTGCTTCGGCCAAGCCTTCCTCGAACTGCACCCCACGAAGTACGCCGAGGAACTCGTTAAGAAGATGGAAAAGAGCAATGCCAAGGCCTACCTCGTAAACACCGGCTGGAACGGCACCGGCAAGCGCATCTCCATTCGCGATACGCGCGGCATCATCGACGCTATCCTCTCCGGCGCCATCGACAAGGCCCCCACGAAGAGCATTCCTCTCTTCAACTTCGCCGTGCCCACGGCCCTCGAAGGCGTAGATCCCGCTATCCTCGACCCGCGCGACACTTATGCCGACGCAGCCCAGTGGGAAGAGAAAGCCAAAGACCTTGCTGCCCGCTTCATCAAGAACTTCGGCAAATACACGACCAACGAAGCCGGCAAGGCGCTCGTTGCCGCAGGCCCGCAGCTCTAAGAAGCGGTCTCAGGCCTCACACAACACCGACGAAGCCCCGGCCATAAACCTCCGGGGCTTCGTTTTTTTCGATATTCTCCGCGCAAGGAGCCGACATCGTTGCGCAAGGGGCCGACGTTCGGCCCTACACTTTCTTTTATTCCCGATTCATCACCCCGAAAGCCCCCGACAAATGTCTGCAACCCCACCCTCCCGCCATCTTTCGGCCGGAAACGCCGCACTTGCCGCCTCCGCAGGCCAAAACATCAAGCCGCGATACGAATTGCTCGACGGATTGCGCGGCGTGGCGGCCCTGTTGGTCATACTCTTCCACTTCGGCGAGGGTTTTGCCACGACGCCCGCCGACCAATGGATTAACCACGGCTATCTGGCCGTCGACTTCTTCTTCATTCTCTCGGGTTTCGTCATCGGCTACGCCTACGACGACCGCTGGACGCGCGGCATGACGGCCCGACACTTCATGTGGCGGCGCGTCGTGCGGCTCCACCCCATGGTCGTGCTGAGCATGTTGCTCGGCGCCGCCGCCTTCGTCCTGCAAGGCAGCGTGCAGTGGGACGGCACGCCCGTCGCCGCGCCGCGCCTGCTGCTTTGCCTCGCGCTGAGCCTCTTTCTGCTGCCCGCATGGCCCGGCACGGCCTGCGAAGTGCGCGGCCACGGCGAAATGTTTCCGCTCAACGGGCCGGCTTGGTCGCTGTTTTTCGAATATATCGGCAGTCTGGCCTACGCTTTGTTCCTGCATAGCGTCGGAAAACGCACGCTGCGGCTCATCGTGTCGGCCGGAGCGGCCGCTCTGGCGGCGACAGCGCTCGGCAACGCCTCGGGTTTCTATAATATCGGCGTAGGTTGGTCGCTGGCCGACGGCGGTTTTTGGGGCGGACTGGCCCGTCTGTCGTTTTCCTTCCCGGCCGGGCTGCTCATGGCGCGGAGTTTCCGCCCCATGCGGGTGCGCGGCGCCTTCTGGCTGTGCAGCGCAGCGCTCGTCGCCATGCTTTCCATGCCCTATGTGGGCGACAGTGCCGGCGATGTGCGCAATGCTGTCTTCGACCTCGTCTGCACGCTCGTCGTCTTTCCCGCCATCGTCTGGCTCGGCGCCTGCGGCGCGACGACCGATGCCTTCTCCACGCGCCTTTGCGCGACGCTGGGCCAACTCTCCTACCCCATTTATATCCTGCACTACCCTTTGATGTATCTCTTCTACGCTTGGGTGTGGCAGAACGGCGTCTCGCCGCGCGAAGCCCTGCCCGTCTGCGCGGCGATGCTCGTCGTTATCCCCGCGTTGGCGTGGACGGCGCTGCGTTTCTACGACATTCCGCTGCGCAATGCCCTCGGCCGGCGCCTTTCGGGGCGGCGTTGAGGGCACGTTCGGGGAGCGGAAAAAACTTGCGCGGCGTTAGCAAAAAATTAGTCTGAGTAAGTTCAAATTTAGTCTGAGAAAGTTCGAACTTACTCAGACTAAGTTTTCGCCCCGTGCAGACGGCTCGAAATCGGGCGGCCTGACCCCACGCTAAGCCGGACGGAAAAATGGCCGTTTCGGGCGAAAATCGTAAATTTGGCGGCGCAAAACGTAAACGCATAAGGCGACAAATTATGGAAGACAAGGCGATAGTGGTGCGCGGCGCCCGCGTGAACAACCTCAAAAACGTAAGTCTCGACATTCCGCGCGACCGGTTGGTCGTCGTCACGGGCCTTTCGGGCTCGGGCAAGTCGTCGCTGGCCTTCGACACGCTCTATGCCGAAGGTCAGCGACGCTATGTGGAAAGTCTCTCGGCCTACGCTCGCCAATTCTTGGGCCGAATGCACAAACCCGAATGCGATTTCATACACGGACTGCCGCCGGCCATCGCTATCGAGCAGAAAGTGACCACTCGCAACCCGCGCTCGACCGTCGGGACTTCGACCGAAATCTACGACTACCTGCGCATGCTCTTTGCCCGCGTGGGCCGCACGTTTTCGCCCGTGAGCGGACAGGAAGTGCGGCGGCACACGGTGGCCGATGTAGTCGACTGCATCGCCCGTTACGCCGAAGGCACGCGCTTGCTGCTGCTCGCGCCGCTGCGACGCGGGGGAAAAACGTTCGGCGAGGCCCTTCGCGCCGCGGCGGCCGAAGGCTTTGCGCGCGTGGCCAAAGGAACGGAAATGTGTCGCATCGACCAGCTCGCCGAACGGCTCGACGCAAGCGGCGAGGCGGCCGATGCCGACGAATGGCTGCTCGTTGTCGACCGCCTTGTGGCGGGAAATTCGCCCGAAGCCCGCGGCCGACTGGCCGACTCGGCCGAAACGGCGTTCTACGAGGGCGACGGGCGCTGCTATGTCCGCGTGCTGCCCTCGGGAGTGACGCACGAATTTTCCACACGCTTCGAAGCCGACGGCTTGACCTTTCGCGAGCCCGACGACCTGATGTTTTCGTTCAACTCGCCGGCCGGCGCTTGCCCCGAATGCGAAGGCTTCGGCCGCGTGGTGGGCATCGACGAAAGTTTGGTCGTGCCCGACACGTCGCTGAGCGTCTACGAGGGCGCGGTAGTCTGCTGGCGGGGCGAAAAGATGGGACTTTGGCGCGAAGAATTCTGCCGGAGGGCCGAAAAGTCGGGCTTCCCGATTTTCCAACCCTATTACAAACTGACCGAAGCGCAGAAAAACGTGCTCTGGCACGGCGATACGGCCGAACGACAGCGGCCCCGCAGCGAGCAAGTCTCCATCGACGCCTTCTTCGACATGGTGCGCGAGAACCAATACAAGATACAGTATCGCGTCATGCTGGCCCGCTATCGCGGAAAGACGCTTTGCCCCGCATGTCGCGGCTCGCGCCTGCGCCCCGAGGCCGACTATGTGAAAGTGGGCGGCCGTTGTTTGTCCGAAATCGTGCGCATGCCCGTCGATGCGGCCGCAAAGTGGTTCGAAAGCCTCGAACTCGGCGAAACCGACGCCCGCGTGGCGCGCCGGCTGCTCGACGAAATCCGCTCGCGTCTAGGTTTCCTGCAAGAAGTGGGCTTGGGCTATCTCACACTCGACCGTTTGTCGTCCTCACTCTCGGGCGGCGAAAGCCAGCGCATCAATTTGGCTACCTCGATAGGCTCTTCGCTCGTCGGTTCGCTCTACATTCTCGACGAACCCTCGATAGGACTTCACCCGCGCGACACCAAACGGCTCATCGGCGTGCTTTGCCGGCTGCGCGACGCGGGCAACACGATCGTTGTCGTCGAACACGACGAAGAAATCATGCGCAGCGCCGACCATCTCGTCGACATCGGGCCCGAAGCCGGGCGCGAGGGCGGCGAAGTGGTCTACGAAGGGGCTCCGCCCGCGGCCGGAGCGGCCGTCGAGGCCGGACGCTCGCACACGCTGGCCTATCTCTCGGGACGCGAACGGATAGAAGTGCCCGCATCGCGGCGTCCGTGGAACCGAAGCCTGCGTCTGACAGGCTGCCGCGGCAACAATCTGCAAGGCATCGACGTGGAATTTCCGCTCAACGTGCTGACCGTCGTCACGGGCGTGAGCGGAAGCGGCAAATCGACGCTCGTGCGCGACATTCTCTACCGCGCGCTCAAACGCAACCTCGACGAAGCGGCCGACCGCCCTGCCGAATACCGCACGCTCGAAGGCGATGTCGACGCCGTGGGCGCCGTAGAGTTCGTCGACCAAAACCCAATCGGCCGTTCTTCGCGTTCGAATCCCGTCACCTATGTGAAAGCCTACGACGAGATTCGCCGACTCATGGCCAACCAGCCCTTGGCGCAGCAAATGGAGCTGACGCCGGCGCATTTCTCCTTTAACGCCGACGGCGGCCGCTGCGAAACGTGCAAAGGCGAGGGCCGCGTGAAGATTCCGATGCAGTTTATGGCCGATCTCGAACTGGAATGCGACGATTGCCACGGTCTTCGCTTCAAGCGCGACGTGCTCGAAGTGCGCTACGAAGGGAAAAACGTGCACGACCTTTTGGAAATGACCGTCGACGCCGCCTTGCAATTTTTTGCCGACCACGGACAGCGGCGCATCGTGCGCCGATTGCAGCCTTTGGCCGATGTAGGCCTCGGCTACATTCGCCTCGGGCAGTCGAGCGCCACGCTTTCGGGCGGCGAGAACCAGCGCGTGAAGCTCGCCTACTACCTTTCGCAGGAAAAGTCCGCGCCCACGCTCTTCATCTTCGACGAACCGACCACAGGCCTTCACCCCCGCGACATCGGCCGCCTGCTCCGCTCGCTCGACGCGCTCATCGACCGCGGCCACACGGTGCTCGTCATCGAGCACAACCCCGATGTGATGAAATGTGCCGACCACATCATCGACCTCGGCCCCGAAGGCGGCTCTGCCGGAGGCCAAGTCGTTGCCGTCGGCACGCCCGAAGAAATCGTGCGCCGCGGACGCGGCCACACCGCGCGTTTTCTGGCCGAAAAACTCGGGCAAAAGGGCG
>JAFLUW010000031.1:0-8237 GCA_022508615.1 Prevotellaceae bacterium
CGTCGGCTGCTGTCGGGAATGGCGGCGGAGGGCGCAGCCGGAGGCCGACGGCGGCCGGAGTGTTCGGCGGAGAAGCTGGCGGCTGGGGTTGCGTCCGGTCGGTGCGGCGCAAGAAGTCCGGAGCGGGGCGTACAGATGCCCTCCGGCGCCGACTTTGCGGCGGAAAACTGCGCTTCGGCGCGTTTCACACGAAAAATGGGGCGGCCGTGCGGCAAAAGCAAAAAAAACTTAACGCACGCATTGCCGGTAAACAAAAACCGTTTACCTTTGCACGCGATATCAGTCAGCCCGAAAGGGTGGAGGGTATCGCGACATGATGGTGACGCTGCGCCGCAAAGCGGACGGTGTCGAAAAGGACGTTTACGAACGTACATTCTTCGGTTGTCAAACTTCGCAACTTTGTTCAATTACCAAGAAGATGTCGGCGACGTAACGTCCGCGTCGGGTATATTTTCAAGACGTTCGGATCGCTTGCCAGAGCTGCTTTTGCGGCTGCGGCGGCGATGCGTGGAGGGTATACTCACGACGTGGGCTGACTGCGTTGTCCTATCTTTGGTAAGGGCAATGCGAAGGCCTGACAATCGGGTAGGACGAGAGTAGCGACTCCCACGTCCTTTTTCGTGTTTATCGGCCGTCGGGGCGTTGCGCCGCCCGTGTAGAGGGAGTCGGACAGAAAGAAACATCCGACATCAACACAACACGTACAGTTATGAAAAAGAAACAGTTTGAGGCAGCGCGCCGCGTGGCCGGCAAGTTTTGTCTGCTCTCTGCGGCCGCCCTGCTGTGTGCGCCGGCCGTGGCGCAAAAGAAGGTGAAGTTCGACTGGTCGCTGGCCTTTGTCCCCGAAGAGGGCGGCGTGCGCTTTGAGAAAATCACGGAAGACGCCGACAACGTGGCCAGCTACAACGGAAACATCGTCTCGAAAGGTTCGGGCATCTTCGGATCGAAGAAGATGAGCACGCTCGACTGGTGGGTCATCCCGCAGATAGCCGTCTCGCCCGACGGCAAGCGCATCGGCTACATCAACGAGAAGAACAAGATGAACAACATCATGATCAAGGACGCCCGCAAGGGCGGCGCCAGCGTGCAGCGCACGTTCCGCACCAACATCCAGGGCTTCTCGTGGAGCCCCGACGGCACGCAGCTCTGCTTCACCGAGCTGCGCGGCGGCCACTTCGGCGTCTATCTGATCGATGCCGTGCAAGGCTCCGTAGTGCGCCAGATTTCGAGCGGCAATGAAAACGACATGGGCGGCGTGGTCAGCGCCGACGGCAACACAATCTTTTTCCACCGCGGCGAAGGCCTTTCGAGCTACAGCCTGTGGAGCTACGACCGCACGAACAACCTTTTCTCCAACTATTCGCGCGGCATGACCGTCTGCCTCATCCCCGGCGAGGAGCACACCGTCTATTGCGCGCGCTTCACCGACCGCAAGGAGAGCGAAATATGGCGCGTCAACTTCCAGACGGGCGTCGAGGAACTCATCCTCGCCGTGCCCGACAAGAGTTTCACCTCGCCTCAGCTCTCGCCCGACGGCCGCTGGCTGCTGCTGACGGGCAGCAGCGTTTCGGAAGGCGACAATACGGCCAACACGGACATCTTCGTCGTGCGCACCGACGGCACGCAGTTCACACAGCTGACCTATCATCCCGGAAACGACCTTTCGTCCGTGTGGAGTCCCGACGGAAAGAGCATCTATTTCCTTTCGCAGCGCGGCAGCAGTCTGCGTAAGTACAACGTGTGGCGCATGGACTTCAACCTCTGAGCAACCCTTTTTTATTAACTTAATACCATTTTCATTATGAAAAAGTTTTTAATTGCAGCTGTTTGCGTCCTTTCGGCCGCAACGCTCTCGGCTCAGCGAGCCAGCAGTACTTCGACGTCGTTCTTCTCGGCCGAACGCCCCGAAAAGACGGTGAACCTCGGCCTGCGTGCCGGCTACACGCTCTCGAACGTGTTGGATAAGTGGGACGGCAAGTCTGAAAGCTATGATAGCAAGTCGGGCTTCCTCGTAGGTCTGAACGTCGACGTAGCGTTCATGCAGAGTTTCGGCCTCAACACGGGTATTTTCGCCGTTTCCAAGGGCTACAAAGATTCTTGGGACGGCGAGACCGTGACTTTCAACCCGATGTACCTCGAAATCCCCGTGCTGGCCTCCTATCGCTTCAACTTCGGCGAGACCAGCCGCGTGGAAGTCGACTTCGGCCCCTACTTTGCCGTAGGTGTCGGCGGTAAATGGAAGTTTAAGGATGACGGCGAGAGCGAAAGCGAAAAGATTTTCGGCGGCGAATACGGCGCAAACCGTTTCGACTGCGGCCTGAAAGTCGGCGCCGGCGTGACTTTCAACAAAATCTACGTGGGTCTGCACTATGCCTTCGGCCTGACGAACCTGAACCTCTATGACGACGACGAGACCAGCAGTCGCAACCGCAACCTCTCGCTCACCATGGGTTTCAACTTCTAAGGGCTGAGATCATTTAACTTTTTCTTGTTCTCCCGGAGAAAATTCGGGAGAACGCTTTTACTAACTTATCAAATAAGACAGATCGTATGAAAACAAAATTCTCTTTCCCCTTGACAATTTTCCTGTTGCTGCTTTCGATGATTCCTTTTTCCTCGTGCAGCGACGACGACGAGGAGGTAAGTTCCTCTAATCTCATCGGCACCTGGCAGTATACCGGAGGAAAAGGCTGGGAAGGCTACGACGGACACAAGAATGAATGGATAGACGATGACACGGACGACTATACGTGGACGTTTAAGCAGGACGGCACGTTCATAGAATGGGAAGGCGGCTCGTCTTACGAGTATTATGACTGGAAACTGAAAGGCAATAAACTGTTTATCGATGGAGATGAAGTCACCATAACAACGTTGACCTCGAACACGCTTGTTGTGGAGATGTATGAGAAAGACGACGACGGTTGGGAGTACTGGGAACAGATGTCGTTCAAGAAAGTGAAATAACGGCTTCGCCCGCCAAGCGCGCGGCGCACACGGCCCGAAAGGGAAAGTGTGCGCCGCGCTTTTTCGTGCCGTCGGCGCAGCGTTCCGACTGTCGGCGACTTTCGGACGGACCGCCTGCGGAGAGCGGACGACCCGTGCGCCGGACGGGGCGCGCAAGGCGCTGAGAGCGAGACGGACGCGGAGGGCGAAAAATTAGTCTGAGTAAGTTTGAACTTTCTCAGACTAAGTTTGAACTATCTCGGACATAGTTCAAACTGACGCCGACGAAGTGCGCACGGGCCCGACGTAAACCCGTCCCGCCGCGGACATGCGGCGCACGAACGGCGCGAAAATGCAAAAAAATGGGGATGCGGTGTGTGCGATTGAAAAAAAGTCGCTATATTTGGCCCGAAAAACACAACAAAAAGATTTAGCACGCATACTTATGAAAGATTTTGCAAGAAAATTGTGCGTCTGCGCCGCTGCGGCCGGGCTCGCGTCGGGCGCTTGGGCGCAGAGCGAGTTCGCGCTGAAAAGCCAGACGCTGAGCAACCCGGACAACGAGCCGGCCGAGGTGCACCCCGTGCCGCACGAAAGGCAGATGAAGTGGAACGAGACGGAGTTTTACGCCTTTTTCCACTACGGCATGAACACGTACACGGGCCGCGAATGGGGCAACGGCGACGAGGAGGAGACCATCTTCGCGCCGACGGCCGTGCCCAACCCGAAACAGTGGCTCGAAGCGGTCAAGGCGGCCGGCATGAAGGGCGGCATTGCCGTGGTGAAGCACCATGACGGCTTCTGTCTCTGGCCCACGTCGAGCACGACGCACAACGTGACGAACGGAGGCAACGACTTCGCCCGCAATACGAACATTCCGCGCGACTTTGCGGCCGCGGCCAAGGAGTTGGACATGAAATACGGCTTCTACGTTTCGCCGTGGGACCGCAACTCGGCCCACTACGGCAAGGATACCTACGTCAAGGAGGTCTTCCTGCGCCAGTGCGCCGAATTGGCCCAATACGGCACCGACCAGTTCGAAATGTGGTTCGACGGCGCCAACGGCGGCAGCGGATACTACGGCGGCGAGGGCGGCACACGCTCGATCGACGCCTCGACGTACTACGACATTCCGAACTTGCGCGACTCGGTGCACAAGGTGTGCCCCGACTGCGTGATGTGGGGCGTAGGCGGCGAAGCCCGATGGATAGGCAACGAGGCCGGTTGGGCCGGCGAGACCTGCTGGAGCATGGGCACGGGCACGTCGGGCAACGAAAACGAATGGAAATGGTTCCCCGGCGAAAGCGATGCCAAGGCTACGAGCGCGGGTTGGTTCTGGCACAGCGGCGAAACGGTGCTCTCGACGGAACGACTCTTTCAGATGTATCTCGAAACGGTGGGCCGCAACGCGACACTCATACTTAACTGCCCGCCCGACAAGTCGGGCAGCCTGCCGGCGGCCACCGTGCAGCGCCTGAAGGAACTGGGAGGCACGCTGACCCAGCGTTTGGGCACCGACCTCGCGCCGAAGGCCACCGTCACGGCCAGCGAGGAGCGCACGGCCGGCGCCGCGCGCAACTATGCGGCCAAGAATCTGACCGACGGCGACAAAAACACCTACTGGGCCACGAACGACGGCAGCGTGCAGGCCACGCTCACCTTCGAATGGCCCGAAGTGCAGACGTTGCGCTACGTCAGCCTCATGGAATATATACGCAAAGGCCAGCGCATACGCGCTTTCCGCATCGAAACGAGCCAGGACGGCACGAATTGGACGCGCCAAGGCGGCAACATCGCCACGACGACCGTCGGCTACAAGCGAATCATTCCGCTCAACGGCTCGACCTCGGCCAGTTACGGCAGCGGCGTGAAAGCCAAATATCTGCGAATCGTGATTGAAGACAGCAAGGCCTGCCCCTTGCTCCACACGGTCAGCGTGTATTAACCACCAAACGAAAAACGACACAGACATGAATACGCGAAAAATCATAGGACTCATCGCTTTGGCGCTGCCGCTCTCGGCTGCGGCCCAGTTGAGCGTAGGTTTCGAGGACGAAGCCGGCTACAAGGGCCTCGGCGTCTACGACGCATGGGAGGAATCGCCCTTTCGCAAGGGAACACTCGAAGGCAACGTGAAGGTAATCGCCAACGAACTCAACGAAGAGGACGAAATCCTCGGACAAGTCGTCAACGGCACGCAGAAAATGCTCGCCGTGCAGTGCTCGCGCTGGGGCAGCAACACGTTCGGCGCCCGCATCGACCTGAAAGAACCCTTCGAACTCACCACGACGACCAAATATATCCACGTCTTCATCAACAAACCCACGACGGGGCGCATGATGCTCATCGGTCTGGGCAAACGAACGGACCGTCCCGGACAATCGGCCGAGACGGAACAGTTTTGGGAAGTGTCGCGCAGCAGCGCCGTGGCGAACAAATGGAGCGATGCCGTCTTTGCCATAAAAGGCGCCGGCGGAATCGAGATACACAGCCTCGTGGTGGTGCCCGAATGCGAGTCGCCCCACGCCCGCACGGCCGACTTCGCCGCCTATATCGACGAAATCGTGATGAACGACACGCCCACGCCGCGCGTCGTCTACTCGGACTATCCGCTCAACTACGACGAATCGCAGACTTCGGGCAAGACAAATTACTACCTCAACAGCATCGCGCTGAACGGCTCGGCCGACGGCAACCAGACCATAGCCGTGGGCAGCCGCGATCCGCAGCTGATTTACCGCCCGATGCTCGAAAAATCGTTCACGGCCAAAGCCGGCGAGCGCTTGACGCCCAATTTTTCCTACACGGGCAACTGGATGAACGGCTATGTCTATCTCGACCGCGGCAACGACGGACGCTTCACGGCCGAACTCAGCGATGATTTCACGATTCCCGAAGGAAGCGACCTGATGAGCTTTGCCTATGTCGAAACGGTGGAGAACACCGAAGGCTATCTGGGCAACGGCACGAAGGTAAGCGGCAATGCGCGCAACACGCTCAATCCTCCTGCCTTCACGCTGCCTGCCGAACTCACGCCGGGCTACTATCGCATGCGCTTCAAGGTAGACTGGGGCAGCGTAGACCCCGCCGGCCGCAACACGGCGACCAACGACATCGTGTCGAACGGCGGCGTGATCGTCGACGTCCGCATGAACGTGCACGAAGACGAAGTTACGCTCTCGCGTTCGGGCGGCCTGAACGGCGATATCCTTACGGAAGACGGCAAGGAACTCGTAACGAAGAAAGTACCCTTCGGAAAGCCCGTCGTGGTCGTGGCTCGTCCCGCTTCGGACAACTTCAGCATCTCCTATATCAAAGTGCGCCACGGCTACAACCTCGAAGGCGACAGCCTCGTGCACGGCACGCCGCAGTATGTCGACGAATACTTCCCCTCGTATATGTTCGAAGACGGACGAATCACGATTCCCGCCGAATGTATCGACGGCGACGTCGTCATCGAGCCCTACTTCGTGGACCTTGGCATGGCTTCCGGCAACGACTATGCACGCAACTTTTCCGACGATCTGGCCGTTACGCGCACCGACCGCCATCTCAACAGCTTCACCTTCACGGCTACGCAGGGCGGAACCTCGACCGTGACGATTCCCTCGGGCACGAACTACGTCTATCGCGATCTTACGTCGCGCGAAGTCTCCGTCGTGCCGGGCGATGAAGTCGCTGTGGCCGTCGGCTACACGGGCAACGCCATGCACCACTACCTCTACGTCGACTTTAATCAGGACGGCAAGTTCGACACCACGCTGCAAGCCGACGGCACGCCCGCTTTCAGCAGCGAGCTGCTCTCCTACTCCTATTTCAACCAGCACAACAGCCTCGGCGAAAGTATTACCGCCGCCCCCGGCACCGTTTCGACCACCGCGATGCCCTCCTTCACGATACCGGACGGCCTGCCCGCCGGCGTCTATCGCGCCCGGTTCAAAACCGACTGGAACAACCTCGACCCCGCCGGCCAGTGGAGCGAAGGCGGCACGAACCAAATAGACCAGAACGGCGGACAAATCGTCGACTTCCTGCTCAACGTGCACGCCCCGACGCAAAAACTCTCGCTGCTCACCACGAACGGCAGCGTGAACGGCGTTTCCTATACGGCGCTGCCCTGCGAAGTGCCCGTATTCGCGAAACTCACCGTCGTTCCCCTGCCCGCAGCTGCCGGCTACACGGCCGAAAAAATGACCATCCGCCACGGACACAACCTCGACGGCCCGCAATACATCCGCGGCAACCGCCAGTGGAGCCAGTTCGACGTGCCCGCCGCCGCCTATGCCATACCCGCCGACAGCGTGAACGGCGACGTCGTCATCAGCGTCGACTTCACGCCCGGTGCCGACGCCGAATACCGCCTCGTGTTCAGCGATGAGTTCGACGCCCCCGACGGAACGCGCCCCGACCCCACCTTCTGGAGCTGCGGCCCGCGTCAAAACGCCACGTGGAACCGCTGGATAGCCGACGACGTCCGCGTAGCCTTCCAGGAAGGCGGCCAATTCGTGGCCCGCGCCATACCTAATCCCGACCCGTCGCTTTACAGCGGCGACATGATTACCGGCGCCATACAAACGCGCGGCAAATTCAGCTTCCGCTACGGCAAGATCGAAGCCCGCATCCTCACCAACCCCCACACCGGCAACTTCCCCGCCTTCTGGCTCATGCCCGAAGACCAAACCGGCGGCTGGCCCGCGTGCGGCGAAATCGACATCTGGGAACAAATCGACAACCAGGCGAAAGCCTACCACACGCTCCACACCGGCTACGCCCAGTCCATGTACTCCGTCAACGAGGCCTGCGCGACCGACCGCTACCACACGTTCGGCTTCGAGTGGGACGAAGAGCAGATGATATGGTATCTCGACGGCAAACAAGTCGGCCGCTACGCCAAGTCCTCCAACAGCGACCCCCGCTCGTGGCCTTACGACAAACCCTACTACATCATCCTCAACCAGTCCGTAGGCAACGGCTCCTGGGCCGCCAACGCCGACACCAGCCACACCTACGAAACCCGTTTCGACTGGGTGCGCGTCTATCAGAAAGACATCGAAACCGGCATCGCCGGCGTCGCCTCCGCCGGCCCCGCCTCCGCCGCGAACATCTACGACCTCGCTGGCCGCCGCGTGGACCATCCGCAGAAAGGCGGCATCTACGTCGCTGACGGCAAAAAGATAATCTTCTGACCCACAACCTTACAAGACAATTCCGCCCTGCTGCCGGCATCCCGTCCGCAGCAGGGCGGAACTTAGTCTGAGAAAGTTCAAACTTAGTCTGAGTTAGTTTAAACT
>JAFLUW010000031.1:8337-19187 GCA_022508615.1 Prevotellaceae bacterium
GTTGTGAATTGCTTTCAAATCAGTATCTTTGCAATATCTTAAACACCATATCTTTCATATAGTGTTGAGCAGCAAAGCATTGCAAAAGACAATAGAAAACAAAAAAACGGATGTTTAAGAAAATAACTCACCTCGACGAGGTGAGTTATTTTGTTTCTGTACGCGAATGGCGCGCGGCTCAAAAAAGTTCTAATTGAACTGGAGCCGAACGTTGACGGTGAGCTTTTCGTCCGTAAAACAATTCCATCGCGGCAAACTGTTTGTCGGTCAGACAAAACGTACAGACTTTTCCGCTTTCGGGCAGTATGGCTTTTACGCGGCGCACGTGGACCATGGCGTTCTCCATGCTGGCGCAATGGCGGATGTAGATGGAGAACTGGAACATGGCGAAACCGTCCGAAAGCAACTGTTTGCGAAAATCGGCCGCCGCGTGGCGCTCTTTCTTGGTCTCGGTCGGGAGGTCGAACAGCACGAATACCCACATGACGCGATATTGGCTCAGACGATTCGACGTCATCAGCGGCAGGGGAGTGAAAGACGGCGGCTTTCGCCCGAATAGCAGCGACAGAGCGAGGCCGAAGTGGCCGAAACGGCCACCATGAGCGGACTGCGACGGCCGTCGACGACGACATCGAGCGCAGGAATGCCCAGCAACTCGGCTTTGAGTTCGCGCGTCAGTGTGGACGTGTCGTCATATCGGTCGACTATTTCAGCCACGAGTTCATCGACATAAGGACGATAGGGTTCCATCATGTCGTCGGCTAAGCAGTAGGTGTTGTAACGGTTATGATGGTGAATGCCGAGGGTGGGCAGCAGGCCGCTGCCCACAAGAGCGCGGGCCATGGTGGCGCGCAAGATGGCGTAGCCGTAGTTGAGCAGGGCGTTAGGGGCCGGGCCTTCGCGGTCGCGCGTAAAGTCGGGGTGTGTGCGGCCGAAAAGGTGACGCCAGTAGTAGGCTGCCGCACGGCCTTCGAGGTTATCGGGGTCGCCGCTGCGCACGCCCTCGGCCCATGCGTGCATGCAGCCGGTTTCGACGGCGGCGACGGCTTCGAGCACGGCGGCCTGATTCAGAATCTTTTGGCGCACGGTCTGTTGCCACAACTGTTTGCGCAGCGGGAGCGAGGCGTCGATTTGCCGCCGAAAGCGTTCGCTCTGCACGGTGTTGCCTTCGAGCGGCAGCATCAGCCCGGCGGGCATGCTGCGGCCGTCGCAGGTGACGACGGCCACGTTGTTCTCGAGCAATGCTGCGAGCAAGCCTTGCGTAAGCGTGATTTGGCGGTGGTCGAGCACGACAAGACCGATGTCTTCGACGGGCCGCGTCACGACGCTTTCGCGTTTCAGCCTCTCGGAGAGCGTTTCGTTGTCTTCTACCTCGGGCAACTTGATGACTATCTGCCCGAGTCGCAGCGACAGGCGGGCAGGATGGCCGAAATAAAGGGTCTTCTTAATCATAATCAGTATTCGCCGACGGCCACGATGCGGCCAATATGGTTTATTCGCACTTTGACAATGCCTTGTAAATGCGGAAGACTTGTAATTCGTTTGAATGTCGTTCCCAATAATTCCTTTTCTTCATCGATAGTTGTCTCCAAATGATGTCGGAAGACGTAATACATATCGGTTATCTTCTGCACGCGATAGATATTTGGACTGATGAGGGCGTAATTGTCGGGCGAGGTGAGGTCTATCTGTTGCGGATCGAAGCCCGTTTCAGGGTTGGGGAAGACGAAGTATTCGTTTTGTTTGAGCGTGAAGCGCAACTGCCAGCCTTGGTCGGCATTCAAATGGCGGTCGACGACGGGAAGGCCCTGACGGGCGCGCTCTACGGCTTCGAAGAACGAGACGGTGCGGTCGTGCAACTCGCCCTCGGCGTCCGTATAGATGGCTATGTGGTGGTTGTTGCCGGGAACGACGAAATCATTGGGCTGCACGCGGCCCTCGGCGTCGAGCAGGGGCTGACCCATGTGGTCGTGTTTGTCGTGGAGGGCTATGGCGTTGTTCACGCCGCGAATGCGCACGCTTCGCACGACGATGCCCCGCTCGCGATTCTGATAGATAGGGTCTTCGTCGAGGTTGACGAACGCCTTTTTCGCGTCGCCGCCGAAGCGGTCGAGCCGTTCTTGCAGAATGCGGCGAATGCCGGCGTCGATGACTTTGTCTACGTTCAAATCCGAGTTGACATTTTTGCGCACGACGTATTGTTGCTCGAACGCAACGGTTTTGACGCGCACGGGAACGCAGGCCGAACCGTCGGGAAGCAGCAGAGGCTGTTTATCCAAAGTGTTCTTTCCCGTAAAAGCCTTCTTTGCGTCGCCGTCGAAAGCGGCGAGCCGGGCGATGAGGGCTTCGCGATAGCGCCGGTCGGCCACGGTGGCTATTTTTTCGAGCGTGAACGAGCCATTGACCCTCTCTTCTTTCGTAGCATATCGGCGAATGGAGCCGTAGATGGTCTTCTTGTGAAGCTGACCGCGCGGCGTGAGTTGCTCGTGTCGGTTCACGCCGCCACGTTTGCGCGACAAGTTGACATTAACGGTCACTACTTTGTTTTTGGCCTTGATGGAGACGAGCGTTTGTTCGAGATGCTGCTTTACGGCGGCGCGGAAATCGCTGCGTGTGCCGAAAGGCGGACGGAAAAATAGTTCGCCGCGCTCGTCGCGCAGCAGTTCGCGCCGCTCGATGGCGTAGATAACGCCGTTTTTGTCGCTGCGGGCGTTCAGATTGTTCAGATATTGTATGAGTGCAGGCTTGGTGAAAGCGATAGTCAGTGCGTCCATGGCATGATGGCGGTGGTCGTTGCGCTTTGTCCAGCCTTGTATGGTACGCTTCCTCTGATTGTCGCGCCCGACAGTCTCTTCTGTCAGGCCTAAACGGGCGTATTTAGCCCAATTCAACTCTTTCATCACGTCGACGATACCCCAATCCTCGCGCAGACGGGCTGTTATGCTTCCCGTGGTCGACACGACGCTGCGCACGAGGCCGGACAGCATCTCGCGAGCCTTGCTGGTAATGTATTGCGATTGGCTCAGGTCGCGATTGAGGAACTCCTTGGGAATGTTGTTCTCGGATGTGAGCAAATTCTTGCGCTTCGCGGTCGAGATGACACCTTGTTTATATAGTTCCTCGACCGTATGGCAGTAGCGGGCCAAGCCTTCTTCTCCATAGGCTTCGGACACGAAGTCGAGGGCCGTGGCATTCCCTTTCCGTTTATTGACATCGCTCCATTCGAGCGTTTTGTTGGAGAAAGAATCGTTGAACAACCGAGCCTTCGGAATGATATGTTCTATCTCGATTTCGGGAGAGAAGATGGCTTCGGCCGGTATGTATCGATGAGAATAGAGCGACTTATAGGCATTGGCTTCAAGTTCTTTATATAAACGGTATCGGAGAATATCCTTCTTGGTGGGTGCGACATTATGAAATTTTTTATCTTTTACTATAATTTGTCGGATTTCTTCGTTCTTTCTACTCTGCGCGTTGATGGCTTTTGTCATCTGCTCGCGCTCGCGAGCATTCTTTTTCAGTTCGCGGGCCAACTCAATGCGCACTTCGTCGATAGAACCGTAGGCATCGAGCACGCCATTGACCACATGCACCATCTGATTCAAGATTTTCTCGACCACAGGATTGCGCAACGCGCCGCGAGGCAACACGGAGAGCCGGTCGGCCAACACACGCGAAGCGTTTTCTTCGGCCGTGAGGCTGTCGGAATGGCGATAGTCTGCTTTTGTACAGGCTTCGTCATAGCGAAGTCCTTCCATCAGTCCGGACAGAATTTTGCGAAGGGCTTTTGCGCTGAGACTACCGTAGTCCGATGGAAAGACGAGGCCGATAAGCGGCTCGGCATACTCGCGAACAAGGCCGAAACGGGTTTCAAGTTTCTTGTAAAGGGCGTCGTTTCCGCTAATTGACTTGTCGCCTTCGTAGGAATAGAGCAAATGCCATAACTTATAGGCCGGCTGTTGCTCGAAATCCTTGCCCGGCAACAACGGATTGAAGGTAAGAATCCGCGGGTCGATGCCTAATGTTTCGAAAATGGCTGCAAGCGTTTCACGGGCTTGTGCAGCAGGCATTTTGGCTATACTTGCAGCGTCGTGACCGCTAATTTCGGCTATTTCGCAGAACGCTTTGAACAATACGGCATCGGTTCGGTTGCCTTCTATCTCGTCGAAATTCATGTCGCAGGCCGCAGGTGTGGCGAAAAGCAGTTTCAGAGCAGCGGTCTTCGACAATTTTTCGCGCAAACTCAGTTCTTCGTACAACAATTGTTTTTCTTCCAACGTAAGCGGGCGTCTTTCACGCTCGTCGGTCGCGGAGACTTTCACGTTACCCAACGTTTGCCACACTTTGAACGCTTGAAACAGCGGAGATGCCTTAGGGCAGGCGCGCAAACCGACGATTTTGCGGCAGGTTTTCCCGTCTTTTTCGACGTCTATCTCTTTTTGTTCGAATTCGCAGAGGCCGACAAGTTTTTTCTGCGAACGTAGCGGCCGCTGATAGAAAATAATGTCATCGCGAAGCTCGTCGCGCAACTCGTCGGTAAGTTCGGCGTGATGCGAGGCCTGCACTTGCCAGATGCGATTGAACTCGTCGAGATAGTCCTGGCGATAAAAAACTTCTCCCCTGACGCCATTGTGTACATTGGCTTCAAGGCGACCGAGCAGATATTGGCCTACGGTCTGATTGTTGAAGCGAAGCGTCTTGCTGCGGTCGCTTATCGCACCCAAATAGCCGCTCGCCGAGGCAATTTGCTTGTTTATCTGCTGAAAGACGATGACCAGTTCCTCCAATCCGAGCTGTTCGTTGAGCGCAACAGCGCGCCAATGGTAGTTTTCAAGGGTTTGCTCACCCTTTTTGCCCTCGCGCTTCATGCCGGAAATACCTAAATGCTTCGCACAAATGGCCCATGTCTGTTTTTCATTCTTCCCCCGCAGTTCATCGTGCAGTTGCGGCGTCAGCATTTCGGGATAGTAGGCCTGTTGCACCGCATAGATACGGTCGAACTCGGTTTGCAAGTCCGAAGGATAGAAATCGGGAAGCCGCTTTTTACCTTCGCGAAGCATTCCGAGGGCATATTGTCCCGGAGTAAGCCCGCGTTCAGCCATTTCAAGCGCTACGTTCATGCCGTCGATGGTTTTGCCTTCTTTTCCGTTGTTTTGCATTTTGCGGTTACTTTTATAACCGCGTTTTTTGTTGAGCAAGAAGAGAACGCGCACCAATTCGTCGAGTGTAACGGGCTCGACGGCGGCCTTGGCTCGAAGACGCCATATTTCAAGCGTTGAGCAAGCAGACAAAGGTCGGTCATCGAAAAGCCCGTGACGCATCAAACATTTGCGCAGCGCCTCGCGTCGTTGCTTATATCGCTCCAAGTTGCGCCGCATGCCGCGTTTCTGCCTGCGTTTGGCGTTGGTTTCGATGCTTTTTCCTTCGGAAAAGTTCTCTGTCTCGTCCGTTGTCAGCGGATTGACCCTTACGCCGGTGGCGACAATCGATGAAATTTCGCCGTTGGCTTCTGCTTCGTTCACAAGTGCCCAACCGATAGAGGTTGTTCCGAGGTCGAGGCCTAAGATACGTTTCATATTTATATATATGGTGTTAGATTTTTTCGATTTTCTTTGGCTGTTCACACAGAAATACCGTCCTTTGCATCACTGATTTGAAGCATTTCACAATAAGGACTATCCGTTGTGAAAACATCAGGTTTGCTCCTCGACCTTTAACGGGGAGTTTTTTTCGTGCCATGCGGAAGGACTCGCGCCGAAGGCCGACGCACGCCGACGGCGGGGGCGCTCTCGTTGCCGTAACGGTCGACGGCTGTGACGGCAAACAGACCGTAGCGGGCCGAAGGCAGGGCCGGACGGTGTTCGTAGGCCGTGGTGTCGAGACGAACAGCCACAAGGCGGGCGCGCCGGGCGTCGAATGCTGTATCTGTCGGGTGGTGGTAGACGTTGTAGCGCACGGGAAGGCCGCTGTCGTCGGTCGACGGCGTCCAGCTGAGGCGGACGGACTTTTCGCCGGGCGTAAGGCGCAGCGCGGGGCGCGCCGGCGGCACGCTGTCCTGCCACGTCATGGGCGGAGTGAGGCATCGGCGGGCGTAGAACTCGTCGGCGAGAAAGTCGCGCAGACCTTTATGGTTGTCCAGCAGAAAACGGGTGCGAAAGAAGCCTGCACCGCCGCAGCCTAACTGGCGGAGGTAGGACAACTGGCGCGTCACTTGCGCGAGCGACCAGTTTTTTTCGCGCTTATCCAATAAATATATGCCCAATCCGGGCGCTACGATGCGGCCGGAGGCTTCGGCCTGCCAGTCGGCGGCAAAGGGGTAGAAGTGTTGCCCGTCGAAGTACATCATCGGCAGTAGCCAGTCCATCTGTCCGCGGCGCAGCCACTCCTGCGCCTCTTGAAAGACGGCGTCGCGGGCGTTCCAGCCCATGCTGCTTTGGCGCGGCAGGTCGGCATACTTGCCTACGGGCGAACAGCTCAGCTTTATCCATGGCTTTACGCGCTTCACGGCCGAATAGATCTGCTCCACGCAGCGCGTGACGTTGGCCGTGCGCCACGCTCGCAGATTGCCGCGGCCGTAACGGCGGAAGGTAGCGGCGTCGTTGAAAGGTATGGTGCGCTCGGGGTAGCGAATGTAGTCGAGATGTACGCCGTCGATGTCGTAGCGCTCGGCCATTTCGCGGCAGAGTGCGGCCAAATAGTCGGCTGTGGCGGGCACGCCCGGGTCCATCAGCCATTCATCGCCGGCACGCACGCAGAGTTCGGGCCGGCGGGCCGGAAGCGACTGCTTGCCCAAAGCCGCGACGGCACGTGCCTTGCCTATCGGGAAACAGACGACCCATGCGTGCAGCTCCATGCCGCGGCGGTGACACTCGTCGACGGCAAAGGCCAGCGCGTCCCAGCCTGGTTTCCCGGCGGAGCCGGACAGGCAGGCGTCCCAAGGCTCGAGGGTCGAGGGATAGACGACTGTGCCGCGCACACGGGTTTGCAGCAGCACGACATTGATGCCCGTTTCCTGCAAAGCGTCGAGCATGCGGCAAAGTTCGGCCTTCTGTGCCGCTTCGCCGCGGGTGCGGGGCCAGTCGAGGCCCGAAAGAGTGGTGAGCCAGGCGGCGCGCACTTCGTAGCGCGGCGTTGTGCAGGCGCCGCCGGGCGTAAGATAAGCATACTGGGCGCTGAGACGGCCGCCGAAAGTTGCGGTGAGCGCGAACAACAGAGTAAAGAGTGTGCGGTTCATGGAAAAAAATTAACGGCGGGCGCGCCGGTAAAGCGTATTGAGATGTGCGCGCGGCGTACCGAGACGGACAGCCTCGTCGAGCGCGGCGCGGGCGGCCGTAGTGCGGCCCAGTTCGAGCAGCGCCTCGGCCCGCGCCGTGTGCAAGTCGGCTTCGCGCGGATTGAGGCGTATGGCGCGCTCGAGATCGTCGAGCGCGGCGTCGTACAGGCCCGCAGCCTGCAACAAACGGGCGCGAAGGGTCAGGCCGTCGGCCATGTCGGGATAGCGCTCCACGAAAAGATTGGCGCGTTCGAGCGCTTCGGCCGAGCGTCCCTCGGCTTCGCAGGCCAGAATCAGCATTAATGCCGCGCCGGCGTCGTCGGCCGAGCGTGCCAGCAAGCTTGCGGCGTCCTGACGAGCCTGGGCGTAGAGCCGTTGCTGCATGTGGGCGCCGAAACGCAGACAAAGTGTCTGCCTTCGGGCGACGGAGTCGAGCTGCAAGCGTTCGAGTGCCTCGACATCTTCGAGCGTTTCGCGCGGCCGGCCGGCTTCGAGCCGCACGGCGGCGCGTGTCAGCCGGGCAGGCTGATAGGCGGGCGAAAGCCGCAGGGCCCGCGTCAGATAGCTGTCGGCTTCCCGGTAGTTGCCGCGGGCCAGGGCGATGCGGCCCAGATTGTCGAGCACCACGCAGTTGGCTTCGGCCTCGGGACGCAGCGCAAGTGCTCGTTCCAACAGCGTCTGTGCTTCGTCGAGCGAGTCGACGGCCAGCGCATTCAGCGCCCGGCGCACGCAGTCGCTCCATTGCGTCGAGTCGGCTTCGGTTCGGCGCACAGTTTGTTGTTGGGCGGCGTAGTCGTCGGCCGTTTTGGCCCGCACGCCGCCTCCGCGTTTCAGGTCGATAAGCACCTGAGCCCCGGCGTCGGCTGCTGAAAAAGCCAGCAGCAGGCCGAGGACAAAAAACATCCGTTTCATAAGCAAATTATTCGAGCAGATTTTCTTCTTCCGACAGCGTGGCGTCCGCTTCGCCGGCTCCGGGCGGGGCGCCGGCCTCGTCCATGAGTCCTTCGGCACCTATTCCGGCCGAGTCGGCGGCGAAGGAGTCGACGGGTTCGGCCAGATAGAGCGTGCTCGAATAGCTCGAAGCGGGAATATCCTGCTTGGGCTGATAGCGGAGGAGGTATTTGCGGAAAGCGGGGTCGGAGAGAACTTTGTGCATGAACAGCCCGAAGATGGGCAACGCCGTCTTCGAGCCTTGTCCGAGGCGCCCGGTGCGGAAATGTATGCTGCGATATTCGCCGCCCACCCATGCGCCGCCCACTAATGCGGGCGTAACGCCCACGAACCACGCGTCGGAGTGATTGTTCGACGTGCCTGTCTTGCCGCCCATGTCGATTGTGCGCGCCCACGGCCCCATATATATCTGTGCGCGCAGCGACTGGGCCGTGGCGCCGGCGTCGGCGGTGGCTGCTTCAAGCATTTTCTGCATGTAGAAGGCCGAAACGTAAGGCAGCGCCTTGCGCCGTTCGGGCCGGGCTTCGTAGACGGTGCGGCCGCGGGCGTCCTCGATGCGGGTGACGAGGACGGGTTCCGTGTATTCTCCGTCGGCGGCCACCGTGGCGTAGGCATTGACGAGTTCCAGCAGGTTGACGTCGCTCGACCCGAGCGGAAGCGAGGGTGTCGCTTCGAGCGGCGAGCGTATGCCCATGTCGCGGGCCGTTTCCACCACGTTGTCGATGCCGCACTCCTGCCCGAGCGTGACGGCTATCGTGTTGACGCTCTGCGAAAAGGCCGAACGAAGCGGCAACAGCGCGTTCGAATAGTTTCCGTTGGCGTTGTGCGGCCGCCAGACGACTTCCTCTTGCTTGCGCTTGTCGTAGACTTTCATTTCGATGTAGCCGTCTTTACGCGTGTCCGAGGGTGTAAGCCCCTGCTTCATGGCTGTGGCGTAGACAAAGAGCTTGAAGGTCGAGCCGGGCTGACGCATGGCGCGCACTTTGTCGTATTTCCACGTTTTGAAGTCGACGTCGCCCACCCAGGCTTTGACATGTCCCGTCTGCGGCTCCATGGCCACGAAGCCCGTGTGCAGAAAGCGCACCATGTAGCGTATGGAGTCCATCGTCGAAATGATTTCGTCGTGCCCGCCGTCGTAGTCGAAGAGATGCACTTTGTGCGGCAGGTTCATATAGTGGTCTACCGAGTCGGGCTGTTCGGGAAATTTGGCTGTAAGCTGGCGATAGTAGTCCGAGCGCCGGGCTATTTTTTCGATAAAGCCGGGAATGATGTTGCCCCGCTCGTCGCGCCACGGCTCGCCGAGCCCGCGCCAGTGGGCGTCGAACGTTTTTTGCAGCGTGCGCATCTGTTCGGCCACGGCTTCCTCGGCATAGCGCTGCATGCGCGAGTCGAGCGTGGTGTAGATTTTGAGTCCGTCGCTGTAAGGGTCGAGTTCCGGGCAGTGTTCGCGGATGTAGTCGGCCACGGCGTCGCGGAAGTAGAGCGCCTGGCCGTCGTAGGCGTTTTCGACGCTGAAATGCAACTCGATGGGCCGCTGTTTGAGCGCCTCGGCCTCGGCTTCGGTGAGATGGCCGTGCTGATACATGCGGTCGAGCACGAGATTGCGCCGCGCCAGCGCGTTGCGCGGGTTGATGCGCGGGTTGTAGGTGGTCGTGGCCTTGAGCATGCCTACAAGCACGGCCGCCTCCTCGGGCTTGAGCCTTGCCGGCGTGGTGTTGAAATAGGTTTTGGCCGCCGTTTTGATGCCGAAAGCGTTCGAACCGAAGTCCACCGTGTTGGCATACATGCGCAAGATGTCCTTTTTCGAGCACGTCATTTCTAGCTCTACGGCCAAAATCATCTCTTTGGCCTTCGTCACGGCCATGCGCATGCCCGGAATGCGCCCGAGCAGCCCCGAGGAGTAGTCCGTGCGCATGCGAAACATATTTTTGACCAGTTGCTGCGTGATGGTGCTCGCTCCGCGGGCCTCGCCCTTGAAGGCGTCTTTCGCGGCCGCGGCTATGCCTTGCAGGTCGACGCCGTGGTGGGAGTAGAAACGCTCGTCCTCGACCGAGACGAGCGCCTTCCAGAAGACAGGATTGACCTCCTCGTAGCTTACGGGCGAGCGGTTTTGCGTGAAGAACTTGCCGAGCAGCGTTCCGTCGGCACTGTATATTTCCGAAGCCTGCATCGTCCGCGGGTTGCGGATTTCGGCCAGCGAGGGGCTCTTGCCGAAGAGCCATAGAAAGTTCAACTGTATGGCCACGCAGAGCAAAGGCACGGCCACGACCGTCGTCAGCGCCGCTGTGAGCGCCCGGCGCCACCAGGGGTGGCCCTTGTATTGCGATACATACCAGCGCCAGGGGCGCAAGGCGGCGCGGCCGAGGCTTCGCGCCCGTTTCGTTATGTCTTTCATGCGGGGAGAGTGTTACGTTCGGTGTCTGTTTTGCGGGGCGTGCGGGTTGCGCCCTTCTGCCCGACAAATTTACGCCTTGACGGCCGAAGGACAAAAGTTTTGCCCCGTTTTAGCTTTCGTTGGCATCTCTTATCGTTTCGTCTGCCGCCCTTTTGTCCGAAGGTCTGCCGGCGTTCGTCCGCCGCGGGTCTGGGCGAGTCGAAACCGACCCGGCGCAGGTTTCAACTTACT
>JAFLUW010000032.1:0-4877 GCA_022508615.1 Prevotellaceae bacterium
ACCCTATGCAAATCATTGCGACCGGCCTGTGTACCGTCGCTACGCACGAATTGCGCGACTTCCTGCGGAACTATGCCGCCCGCGAGGAAGTGGAGCGCTTCGTGCTCGGGCTGCCGGTGCAAACGAACGGCGAGGCGTCGGAAAATCAGGCCCGCGTTCGCCAATTCGCCGCCTGGCTCGAACGGACGTTCCCCGAAAAGCCGGTGACGCTCTGGGACGAGCGTTTCACCTCGACCCTTGCCCACCGCACCATGCTCGACGCCGGACTGAAACGGAAAGACCGGCAGAATAAGGCGCTCGTGGACGAAGTCGCAGCCACCATCATCCTGCAATCGTGGATGGAGAGCCGGCGATGAGAGACTTGAAAGCCTGAAAACAAGATTAAAGAAACCATTCAGCAAACATCACTTATCCTACATGATATTACCGATTTACACATACGGACTCGCCACGTTGCGAAAAGAGGCCGAGGACATCGATCCCGCTCAGTTAGAAGGCTTGAAGGAACTCATTGCCGACATGTTCGAGACGATGTATCGCAGCGAGGGCGTCGGGCTGGCCGCACCGCAAATCGGGCGGAGCATACGCCTCGCCGTCATCACGCTCGACCCGCTGAAAGAGGACTATCCCGAATACGCGGACTTCAACCGGGCCTATATCAACCCGCACATCGTGGAAGTGGACAACAGCACGACGGAGACGATGGAGGAAGGCTGCCTCTCGCTGCCCGGCATCCACGAACCCGTGACGCGTCCCGCACGCATCCGCGTGCAATACCTTGACGAGGAGGGAAAGGCCCACGACGAATGGGTCGAAGGCTATCTGGCGCGCGTCATGCAGCACGAGTTCGACCATTTGGACGGAAAGGTTTTCACGGACAGGCTTTCTCCGCTTCGCAAACAGATGGTCAAGAAGAAATTACAGACCATTGCGAAAGGAAAGGTGCATTGCAGCTACAAGGTAAAGACTGCCCGATGAAACACGGTCGGACCGGCTCGCGCCCGAAGGCTGGCGTCCGCCGCCGCACAGCGCCGGCAGAGGCTGCCGGCCGGCGTTTTTCGCGTCTGGTTCCGACTTGCGGCACGCAAAGCTTGCAGACGTGGCTCACCGCGCTGGTCTGCGCGGCCGGACTGCTGCTGCCGGGGACACTCCGCGCCCAGACGGACGTGGACAACGTGCTGCTGATGGGCCGCAACGCCCTGAGTTTCGACGACAATCTGGCGGCTATACATTATTTCAACTTGGCCATCGAGGCCCGACCCTCGCTCGCAAAAGCCTATTACTACCGGGCTTACGCCAAATTCACGCTCGAGGACTTTCACGGCGCCGAAACAGACTGCACGGAAGCCATCCGGCTGAATCCGTTCCTCACCGACGTCTACCGGTTGCGTGCGCTCACGCGGCTGAATCAGGCCGACTACACCGGAGCGGCCGACGACTACGGCCATGTGCTCACCGAGGCGGCCGACGACGCCACTTCGCGCTTCAACCGCGCCATCTGCTGCATCGAAAATAAGAATCTCGACGCCGCTGACCAGGATCTCGACCTCCTTCTCCATCATCAGCCTGCGATGCTTCACGCCTATTCGGCAAAAGCCCAAATCTGCTTAGAACGTGGCGATACGCTCGCTGCCGTCGACTGGATAGACCGGCTGCTGGCAAGGAACGACCGCGACCGGAATGCCTGGGAATTCAAAGGCCGCTACGCTTTGCAGAAAAACAACTATGCCGAGGCCGACTCATGTCTGTCGCGCGCCATCGCGCTGGCTCCGCAGGCCTACGACAACTACGTGGCCCGCGCACAAGCCCGCCATGCGATGAAACGATTTGCGGCCGCCATGGCCGACTACGACGAAGCCATCGCACTTGTGCCCGAACATTTCGTCGCACACTACAACCGCGGCCTGTTGCGCGCCTTAGTCGGCGAAAACAACCGCGCCATCGAGGATTTCGACTTCGTTATTTCGCTCGAACCCGACAATACGCTCGCCCTTTACAACCGGGCGCTGTTGCGCGAACAGACGGGCGACCTGAAAGGCGCTGTTGCCGACTACACGAAACTCATCGAACTTTATCCGAACTTCATGGCCGGATACGCAGCACGGGCGCAGTTGCGCCGGCGCACGGGAGATCGTCGCGGAGCGCTCGACGACGAGACTGTCGTGGCGCGTGCCGGACTCGACATCACGTTCGGCAAACGCTCACGGCAGCCTGTAAACAAAGTGAGAAAGCGTGATGACCATCTTTTCGAGCACTACGACATGTTTGTAGAGGAACGGGCTGACACGGCACGGCTCATCGGCGACGGCTGGTTCGGCAAAGTGCAGAACAACAAGGTGGAAGGCGAAATTCTCCCCATGTTCGTGCTGACTGCAAGGCCGCATACGGCCACAACCGCCGCATACGGCTACACGGCGAGCCTGCATATGCCCGAACTGACAGCGATGGAAAAGGAGAATGGCTTTTCATTCACGCTTTGCCTGATGCTCGAGAACAAACCGCAGTCGCTCGCTGCGACTGAGGCAGACATCGCCGCACTGAACGTTGCACACACGACGGCCGAACTGCTTGTACGCAGTGCGTTATACCGCAGTATTTACGACTATGAAGCCGCATTGGCCGACGCCCGGGCTGCCTTGCAGACCGACACGGCCTCACTGCCGGCAAAAATGCAGATAGCAGCCATACATGCCGCCCAAAATACGGTGGAAGGCGAGCCTTCGTCCCGTGAAATGGCTCTGCATGAGCTCGACGCATTGACGGAGGCTTTCCCGAAGGCCGCCTACATACGATATAACCGCGGCGTGCTCCGCGCAAAGATGAATCGCACCGAAGCTGCACTGGAAGATTTCGCGGCAGCGGCCGAAATGGACGACCGGCTGGCAGAGGCTTTCTACAACAAGGGCGTGCTTTTGCTCAAAGCGGGCCGGCCGGAAGACGCCATACCTGACTTGAGCCGCGCCGGCGAACTGGGACTTTACGGCGCATACGGCCTGCTGAAACAGGCACAAAGGAATCTTCGAAAAAAATAAACAAAACGCCGGCATACCACCGGACTTATTTCTCCAATACGCTTATGGCAACAGTTGACGACAAAAAAATCATTTTCTCGATGGTCGGACTTTCGAAGACCATCAAACAAACGAACAAAACGATACTCAAAGACATTTATTTGAGTTTCTTCTACGGCGCAAAAATCGGCATTATCGGCCTCAACGGCGCCGGTAAGTCCACACTGATGAAGATTATCGCCGGACTCGACCAGGAATATCAGGGAGATGTGGTCTGGTCGCCCGGATACAGCGTGGGCTATTTGCCGCAGGAGCCCTATCTCGACGACAACAAAACGGTGCTCGAAATCGTGAAAGAGGGCGTGCAGCCGATTGTGGACGCATTGGCCGAATATGAAGAAGTGAACAACAAATTCGGCCTGCCCGAATACTACGAAGACGAGGAGAAAATGAACGCTTTGTTTGCCCGACAGGCTGAATTGCAGGATATTCTCGACGCCAACGACGCGTGGAATCTGGACAGCCGGCTCGAACGCGCCATGTCGGCCTTGCGTTGTCCGCCTTCCGACCGCACTGCCGAGCATTTGAGCGGCGGCGAGCGGCGCCGCGTGGCTCTTTGCCGGTTGTTGCTGCAGAAACCCGACGTCTTGCTGCTCGACGAGCCGACCAACCACCTCGACGCCGAGAGCATAGACTGGCTTGAACAACACTTGAACCAATACGAGGGCACGGTCATCGCCGTTACGCACGACCGATACTTTCTCGACGACGTGGCCGGCTGGATTCTCGAACTCGACCGCGGCGAAGGTATCCCGTGGAAGGGCAATTATTCCTCGTGGCTCGAACAAAAGACGAAGCGCATGGAGCAAGAGGAGAAAGTGGCCAGCAAACGCCGCAAAACGTTGGAGCGCGAGTTGGAATGGGTGCGTATGGCGCCGAAAGCGCGTCAGGCCAAGGGAAAAGCCCGCTTGAACTCCTACGATAAATTGCTCGGCGAAGACCAGAAGGAAAAGGAGCAGAAACTCGAAATCTTCATTCCTAACGGCCCGCGTCTCGGCAACAAGGTGGTCGAGGCCGTCCACGTGGCCAAAGCTTTCGGCGAGAAGACGCTTTTCAGCGATTTGAACTTCATGCTGCCCCCCGGCGGCATCATTGGCGTGATCGGCCCGAACGGAGCGGGCAAGACGACGCTGTTCCGCCTGATTATGCAATTGGAAACGGCCGACGCCGGCACGTTCGACGTGGGCGAAACCGTAAAATTGGCCTATGTCGACCAACAGCACAAGGACATCGACCCGGCAAAGACGGTCTACGAAGTAGTCAGCCAGGGCAACGAACTCATGCGCATGGGCGGCCGCGACATCAACGCCCGCGCCTACCTGAGCCGCTTCAACTTCTCGGGCGCCGACCAAGAGAAAAAGTGCGGCGTGCTCTCGGGCGGCGAGCGAAACCGCCTGCATCTGGCCTTAGCTCTGAAACAGGAAGGCAACGTGCTGCTGCTCGACGAGCCGACCAACGACATCGACGTCAACACGTTGCGCGCACTCGAAGAAGGCCTCGAAGCCTTTGCCGGTTGCGCCGTCGTCATCAGCCACGACCGCTGGTTCCTCGACCGCATCTGTACGCACATCCTCGCTTTCGAGGGCGAAGGCAACGTCTTCTTCTTCGAAGGAAGCTACTCCGACTACGAAATCAACAAAGCCAAGCGGCTCGGCACGGAGGAACCCAAGCGCATTCGCTACCGCAAGCTCGACGAGTAGGCCGGAGGTCTTTTCTTCGCTCCGGCAGAGCCGTCTGAAACGCCCTTTATCCTGCAACTGGGAATCAAGCGTTTGCGTCAGGCAAAACTTACTCAGACTAAGTTTG
>JAFLUW010000032.1:4977-17950 GCA_022508615.1 Prevotellaceae bacterium
ACTCAGACTAAGTTTGCACCGACACGGCGTTTGTTTTGCAGCCCACGCTTTTCGACACGACAACCTACAAACATTCAGCCCATGGGACTGGTATATTCCACAAATCCTGCCTTTCGCCTCGCCACAGAGGAGGAAGAGCCCGAAACACCGGCCAAACACGCGCAACGGCTGCGCCTGCGCATGGAGCGTGCCGGCCGCGGCGGAAAAACCGTCACGGTGGTCGGCGGCTTCACAGGCCGCGAGGCCGACCTGAAAGCCTTGGCCAAAATGCTGAAACAGCGGCTCGGCTGCGGCGGAGCGGTCAAGGACGGCGAAATCGTGATACAAGGCGACGTTCGCGCCAAACTGCTGCCGCTTCTTCAGAAAGACGGCTACACCAACGCCCGCTGAACGCCGGCAGGACGGGCCTGCCGGTCTCCGTTAAGTTTTTTTATAAGACTGACGCTGGCCCGACCGCCCGAAAGCGACTAACTTTGCAAACATGCACAAAATCATTTTTCTGACTGCGGCACTTCTGCTCTGCTGCGAAGCCGTAAAGGCGCAGACCGACGACACGACACGGCAATACGCCGCTCCGGAGACCGACAGCCTCAGCTGCCACATCCCGAAACTGCGGCCCGTTTTCCGCGATAACGGCGCCGACTCTGCCCTGCTCCGCGCCGAAGCGCTCCAGCCTGCACGCATGCTGTCCGTGCCGGTCCTTTTCCCCGGCTATGCGCCGTGGATGCTCCACGAAGGCTTCAATGCCCAGTTCGGACTCAGCGTTTCGGGCGCATGGGGCCGTCATGCGCCCAAAGGGGCGGGCTTCGGCGAACAGGCAGCCTTTGCCTACGTGCTCCCCGTCGGGAAAAACGGCTTGCTGGCGGCCGGCGCAACGGCCGCCAACCTCGATTGGGGCGGCCGAAAATACACTGACGTGGGACTTTCGGCCCTCTATGCCCACGACATCGGCGAAAGGCTCACGCTCTATGCCTTTCTGTCCAAACGGATAGCCGGACAGAACGATTTTCTGCCGGTCTGCCTTCCCTATGTAAGGACACCCGACTTTTCTGCCGGCGCCGGCATGAATTACAAGTTGAGCGAGAAATTCGACATCGGCTTTTCCGTCAGCGTCGAAAAGTACGAAAACCTGCGAATGCCCGTCTTTCCCCGCGGAACCGGCCTGAAAGACTACGGCTCGCCGCTCTGGTAACCCCTTTCGCCCTGTTGCATGAACTTAGAACAGCAACGTGCGCTGCTCCGCAAGGAGTATGAATTCGAGCGGGCCGCCTTTCGCGAAGAACTCGACGCCGCAGGCATCGACCGCAGGCGGCGCAGGGGCGACGTGTGGGCAGACATCCGCTTCGGACGAAGCTATTATAATTCGCTGGACCGCCTCGTGGTCGAAATTCACAAGGAAAACGACGACGAAATCGAACATAATTTCGAATACGGGCGTTCCGTCGCTTTCTTCGGCCGGCGGGAAGACGGAAGTCTCCGTTTCGAAGACTTTTCCTGCTGCATCAGTTACGCCGAAGAACTGAGAATGGTCGTCACGCTCAGCGGAGAGCAGCAATTGTCGCGGCTTCTGGCGCTCGAACGGCCCGGCGTGGCGCTTTCGTTCGACGAAACGAGCTACCGCACCATGTTCGAAGCGCTCGGCAAGGTCATTACAGCCCGCAACGACCGGCTTGCCTCCCTGCGCGACTTGTTTCACGGCCCGGGACGCCCGCAATTTTCCACCCACATCGGCGCCACGCTCCGCCTGCCCTGGCTCAATGCGTCTCAAGAGGCTGCCGTTGTCGACATACTCCGCACAAAAGACGTACTCATCGTGCATGGCCCTCCCGGAACGGGCAAAACGACAACGCTTATCGAAGCCGTCGACGAAGTACTCAGGCGTGAAACGCAAGTGCTCGTCTGCGCGCAGAGCAACATGGCTGTCGACTGGTTCTGCAAAGGGCTGTCTGACCGCGGCATACCCGTGTTGCGCATCGGCAACCCCTCACGCGTCACCGACTATATGCTGGCCTGCACCTACGAACGCCGCTTTGCCGACCATCCGGACTACCCTGCCCTATGGTCCGTGCGCCGCGATTTGCGCACATTGCGTGCACAACCGCGAAAAAGCCGCAGCGAAAAACTCCACCAAAAGATAGCGCGACTGCGCGAACGGGCCGACGAGCTCGAACTGCGCATTCGCACGTCGCTTTTCGACCAATGCCGCGTCGTGGCCTGCACCCTGACGGGAGCAGCCTCGCCTTTGCTCGCCGGACAACGCTTCCACACGCTCTTTATCGACGAAGCTGCCCAAGCACTCGAGGCGGCCTGCTGGATAGCGCTGCGACGGGCCGACCGTGTGGTCTTCGCCGGCGATCACTGCCAGCTTCCGCCCACCGTCAAAAGCCCCGAAGCGCTCCGCGGCGGACTTGGGCGGACACTGATGGAGCATTTGGCCGAAACAAAGCCCGAATGCGTGCGTCTGCTCACGGTGCAGTACCGCATGAACGAGGAATTGATGCGCTTTTCGAGCGACTGGTTCTACGGCGGACAGCTTGTCGCCGCCGAGAGCGTGAGGCGGCGGTCGCTTGTACAGGATATGGACTATCCGCTCGTGTGGGTGGAAACCGGCGGACTGGACGAAGGAGAAACTTTCGTCGGCAACGGCTTCGGACGTCTGAACAAAGCGGAGGCACAACTGACGCTCGAAGCGCTGAAAGCCTACATCCGCCGCATAGGCAGCCAGCGCCTGCTCGACGAACGCTGCGACATCGGCGTCATCTCGCCCTATCGCGCACAAGTGCAGTATCTGCGGCAACTTATCGGCCGTGACGACGAACTCCGCCCCTTCCGACGTCATCTCTCGGTCAATACGGTCGACGCCTTTCAAGGCCAGGAGCGCGACATCGTTCTGGTCAGCATGGTGCGCGCCAATGCCGAGGGACAAATCGGCTTCCTGCGCGACTTGCGCCGCATGAACGTAGCCATGACCCGGGCCCGGGCCAAACTTATCATCCTCGGCGACAGCAGTACGCTGACCCGCCACAAGTTCTATCACGAACTCTACCGGCGCTGCCACAAAGAAAGTTGTCCGCTTCCTCCGTCGTACGCAAACACAGCCCCAAACACCCAGCCAACTCAATGAAAAAACTCCTATTCTCCCTCCTGCCGCTTGCCGGCCTTGCCGCATGTCATCCGGAAGACCGTTCGGGCGAACAACCCTTTGCCCCCGAGGTGAATACGCTCGGAGCCGTGGTCAACGGGCCGCAGGCCACACTCAATGGCTGCGTCACCCGTTCGCTCAACAGCGAATTGCGCAAAGTCGGTTTTGTCTATGGCAATGACACCCTGCGGTTGAGCATCGAGGAAACCGGAAATCCGCAAGCCCTTTACAGCCTTACGACCGACAGTTTGGGCGCCGGAACCTATTTCTATGCAGCTTTTGCCACAAACGGCGTGGGAACGACTTATGCCGACACGCTGACTTTCACCATTCAGCCGGACTGACTGACTCCTGCCAGCCCTGTTTTCACCGGACGTTTCACGAGCAAAAACTAACGCCCTGTAAGTTTGAACTTACAAGGCGTTAGTTTCAACTTATAGGGCGTTAGTTTTTCCTTTCTCCCGCTTTCGCGAAAATTCGGCCGACCGGCCTTTCCGGAAAACGCCGGTGGCATCACATTTCACCGGAAAGCACGGATGCACAAAACGCGCGCGTCACGGTATAACGGTCCGTGCCGCTTCCCGGCACGTCGAACATCGGACCGGCCATGACTTTCTCGACAATCGACCGCAGGCCGCGCGCGCCGAGCTTGAATTCGACAGCCTTGTCGACGATGAATTCGAGCGCATCGGGTTCGAATTCGAGCGTTACGCCGTCCATTTCGAAAAGTTTCCTATATTGGCGGATAATTGAGTTCTTCGGCTCGGTCAGAATGTTGCGCAAGGCGGAACGATCGAGCGGACAGAGATAGGTCAGCACGGGCAGACGGCCGATTATCTCGGGGATGAGACCGAAACTCTTCAGGTCTTGCGGCGCGATGTGGCGGACGAGTTCCTCGGGTTTAAGATGACGCGTGGCGCGCACGTTGTTATAGCCGACGGTGTGCGTATTGAGCCGCTGCGCGATTTTGCGTTCGATGCCGTCGAAAGCGCCGCCGCAGATAAAAAGGATGTTGCGCGTGTCTACGTGTATGTAATCCTGGTCGGGGTGTTTGCGGCCGCCTTTGGGCGGCACGTTGACAATGGTTCCCTCAAGCAGTTTGAGCATTGCTTGCTGGACCCCTTCTCCGCTCACGTCGCGTGTGATGCTCGGGTTGTCGGATTTTCGGGCTATCTTGTCGACTTCGTCGATGAAAACAATGCCGCGTTCGGCTCGTTCAAGGTCATAGTCGGCTGCCTGAAGGAGACGGGAGAGTATGCTTTCGACATCCTCGCCTACGTAGCCGGCTTCGGTGAATACTGTGGCGTCGACGATTGTGAACGGCACGTCGAGCAACCGGGCAATGGTGCGGGCCAACAGTGTCTTGCCGGTGCCGGTGGGGCCGACCATGATGATGTTCGATTTCTCGATTTCCACGCCGTCTTCGTCAGCCGCAGCGCCGAGATACAGGCGCTTGTAGTGGTTGTATACGGCCACGGCCAGTTGTCGCTTGGCGATGTCCTGCCCGATGATGTATTGGTCGAGATATTCCTTTATCGCCTGCGGCCGGGGGACTTTGTCCATGTCGATGCGTTCAAGGCTGGCGTGGCGCACCGTGCCGTTGGCTTCGAGTACGAGGCTGTGGGCCGTCTCCACACAATCGCTGCAAATGAATCCGTCCATGCCTGCGAACAGCCGGGGCACGTCGCTTTCTTTTCGTCCGCAGAATGAACAATGGTCTTCGCGTTTTTTTGTCATGTCGGTCAGTGATTTTCAGTCTTCAGCCGGCTTACGCTGCAACACGTGGTCTATCATTCCGTACTGACGGGCTTCCTCAGCCGTCATCCAGTAGTCGCGGTCGCTGTCGGCCCAGACTTTGTCGAAATCCGTATGGGAATGGTCGGCGATGATGGTATAAAGTTCTTTTTTGAGCTTTTGTATTTCGCGCGCCGTAATCTCAATGTCGGAAGCCTGGCCTTGTGCGCCGCCCATGGGCTGGTGTATCATGACGCGACTGTGGGGCAAAGCCGAACGCTTGCCTTCGGCGCCGGCCACAAGCAGCACGGCGGCCATCGAAGCGGCCATGCCGGTGCAAATCGTAGCCACATCGCTCTGAATGAACTGCATCGTGTCATAGATACCGAGACCGGCATAGACGCTTCCGCCCGGAGAATTTACATAAATGCTGATGTCTTTTCCGGGATCGCAGGAGTCGAGGTAGAGCAGCTGGGCTTGCAGCGTATTAGCCGTGTAGTCGTCGATGGCCGTGCCCAGAAAGATGATTCTGTCCATCATAAGACGCGAAAATACGTCCATCTGCGTGACGTTGAGCTGGCGTTCTTCGAGGATATAGGGGTTCAGGTATTGCGCCTGACTCTTGACTACGCCGTCGAGGGCCAGCGAACTGATGCCCCGGGAAAGGGCGAATTTCTGAAAGTCGTTCATAATCGTAATATAAATAAGGGGCTATGCCGGACTTGCGACCGGATATAGCCCCAAAGTTCAAGTTTAGTCGCGTTTATTCGAAAAGTTTTCCGAAATCTTCTTTCGAAAGGGTCTTTTCGTCGAGTTTCACTTTGTCCTTCAAAGCCCGGACGAGTTTGCTGTCGATGGCCCGTTCTACGAGCATATTGACCTGTTCCTGCTTCTTCAGCATTTCCTGGGCGTAGTTCTCCAGATATTCGTCGGGGATGTTGTTGATGCCGTATTGGGCGAACTGATAGCGGGCAGCGGCCACGGCCTGCGTTTTCACGTCGCTGTCGTCGACCTTGATGTCAGCGGCTTTCACGAGTTTTTCCTTGATAAGGTGCCATTTCAGCTCCTCGATGCTCTTGGCATAGTTCTCGTCGACGAAGGCTTCGCCCTTGTCCTTGTTGTTGGCCAGCATGATTTTGCGCAACAATGCGTCGGGGAAAGTCAGCTTGCCCACTTTTTTCTCCATGTGCGCCCGAACGTCCAAAAGGAACTTGTAGTCGGAGTCGGCTTCGTGCGCCTTGGCCAGATTTTCGCTGATTCGGGCGCGCAGTTCTTCCTCGCTCTTCACATTGCCTTCACCGAAAGCCTTGTCGAAAAGTTCCTGGTTGAGTTCGGCGGGGACGAACCGCGAGATTTCGCTGATCTGCAGCGAGAAGTTTCCGGTATGGGCAGCGACATCTTCTTTCGAGATTTTCAGCAGCGAAGCGATTTCCGCATCGCTGCCCTCATAGGCTTTCGAGGGGTTGAAGATGACGAGTCCGCCCTTCGCTGCGTTGGCAAACAGCGTCTTTTCGTCGTCGTTCTTGAAGTACGTGGGCATCACGCTGGCCGTCTCGATCACGATACCCCCCTCTGCAGGCTTGCCTTCGGCGTCGAGCTCGGCAAGCGTACCGCGTACGATGTCGCGGTCGGCGTAGGTGTCGACGCTTTCGGGGTGTCCCATGCTCTGGCGCAGTTGCGTAACCTGCTGTTCCACATCTTCGGCCGACACTTCTACACGATAATAGGGCAGTTTGTCATGTCCCGTCATCTGTGCGTCAAACTCAGGCGCCAGTGCGATGTCGAACACGAAGGTCATGGTCTCGTCCTTTTCGATGTCCACGGGCTGCTGGTCCTCGGCTGCGAGCGGCTCTCCGAGCATGTTGACGTGGTTTTCGCGAATATACTCTGTCAAGTGTTTCTGCAGAAGTTTATTGACCTCCTCGGCCTTGACCTCAGTGCCGTAGCGCTTCTGTATGAGTCCGAAAGGCACGTGTCCGGGCCGGAAACCGGGCATCTGTGCGCGGCCGGAGATGTTTTTGAGCTGCTTCTTCACGGCGTCGGCATAGTCTGCCTTCTCGATTTCGAGCGCGAGGCGTGCGCTCACGTCGCCGGTTTTTTCGAATTTGATATTCATTGCTGATTGGCTTTGGTATTTCTTTTCGAGTCGCAAAATTAACAATTCGCCGCCGAATAGCGAACAAATCGGACAAAAATATCTCCTTGCTGTTGTAAATTATCCCTGCGTAATTTCAAAATATCTTTGTGTAAGTTGAAACTATCTCAGACATTCTTTTCGCACAAAAAACCTCGCATCGGACTTGTTCCGCTCAGAAATTGTTTATAACTTTGCAGCCGCTTGAAGCAGAATAACTAAAAGAACCATATAAAATGAAACGTACATTCCAACCCCACAACCGCAAACGTAACAACAAGCATGGCTTCCGCCAGCGTATGCTCACCGCAAACGGCCGCCGCGTCCTCGCCGCCCGTCGCGCCAAGGGCCGCAAGAAGCTCACCGTAAGCGACGAGCGTCACGGCAAATAACGCAGGATTGCGTTTGCGCAAGCAAACATCCCGGTCTCTCTTTCCGAGAAGCCGGGATGTTTCTCGTTTCTCCTTACATATGGAACGCACAATTCGCGTTTTTCGGTTGCGAAACGGGAATCTTTGTCAGACAGAGACTCCCGTTTCGCAGCATTCAGGGAGTCGAAAGATTTTCAGCGCACGATGATTTTGCCATTGTCCACGCGCTGGCCATTGGCATAGACCGTAAAGTTATAGACACCGGCCGAAAGTTGTCCCGTTTCGACCTGCACACGGCTTTCGCCGGCAGGAATCGCACGGGAAACAAGCCGGCGGCCGTTCATATCGGTGACGACTACTTCGCGGCGGCTGTTCGAGAGTTCGCCGCCCGCCTCTATCGTGACGAAATCATTCGAACGCCCGCGAACCATGCGCGGATAAATACGCACGGGGGCCGTCAGAACTTTTTGGACGGAGTTGGTCTGTGCGTTGATCTCGTAAAAAGTTATGCCGTTCTCTTCGCAGAAAGCCAAATACGTTTTTCCACCGAGCAGAACGATGTTGCATTCAGAAGCTGTAGCCGGGAAAGTGCAGACTGTCGTGCCGTCTTCGTTCACTACTTTCCAGCCTTTCGCCTCGACGAAATAGCGTTTGCTGCGTTTCGTGGGGAACGACTCGTTGTACAAGTAGACTTCGTCCCATGTACTCACGTAAGGTTCGGCTGACAACTCGGTAATCGGGCACAAGTATTCGTATTTCTCGTCCGTGTTAAACAAGGTTTGCGTAAGTCCGCACTCCACATCGTCGTTGATGACGTCGGCATCGCAATTGACTACCGAAGGAGCCCAATCGAGGCTGTTGTTTGTCCACGTCTCGTCGTAAATGACCGTCCAGTCGGAATATTTGGGCAGCCGAATCATGTAGTGTATCGTCAACATGGTCGAGCCCTCGCGATAGGTGCACTTCACGTATTCGATCATGTCGTAACCATTTTCCGGGACACGAAGTTCCAAAGGAAGATACGTGTGCAGATCGCCATTCTTTGTGTGCGACTCGGCTCCATAATAATCCTTTGCCCATACCGTGGCTTCCTCGAGATTACTGACGTAGGCTGTACTCGTTTCTTTCTCAATGTCAGTATATTCTCCCGGCATGAAGCGACGCTCTTCGACGATTTCGCGGCCGGAAACGTATTCTATCGCATCGAATGTCTTAACTTGCGCGAGTGTTTCGTCGTAGATGGCCACCGTGGTGGGGGCATTGTCGTCGCCTTCCGTGTAGATTTGCGGTTTCTCGGTATAGGAAAACTTTTGGGGGAGTACATGCCAGTAGCGCGACGCAATTTGTTTCTGCGCCACGGCCTGCATGCAGAACGAAGCGAGGCAAAGCGAAATGACTGTCATGCGAAGCGTGTGTCTTACTCCGCTAAAATTGATTTTGCTCATTTGTTTTAAGTTGTTGAAAACAAGGCGTGTAACCATTCCCCGCTTGCTTCTTACTGAGGTTACCGCCAAGTGACCTTCACACACAACAAGCCAAGAATAGTTCACGCCTAAACGGCATGAACTCCCGGACGCTTGTTCTTGTGTGTAGAAGAATGGCGGTATTTCTGCAAGAAAGAACAAGAGCTGAAAGCTCAATAATTTATTATGTATTTGTTCAAGCAGAGAAAGAACGTCGCATCTTTTCGTTTTTGTTTGAGTTAGGCGCAACTTCATATTGCAGCCGGATGAAGGGTTGAATCCCTTCGGAGCGCAGCTCTTGGGAGCTACACACTCACGTTAAAATGCTTATTCTTCACTATTTCTGTGTTCGTCCTCCTTTTTTACAGGTTAATACTATTTTGTGTGCAATCGTTAAAATCCCGGTTCATTTATCAAGCAAATCGGGACGCAGACGACGTGTACGCTCCATAGACTGGGCCAGCTCCCACTCTTTGATTTTGCGCTCATGGCCGGAAAGCAAAACGTCGGGCACACGCCAGCCTTTGTAGTCAGCCGGACGCGTATAGACAGGGGCGGCGAGCAGATTGTCCTGAAACGAATCGCTCAGCGCGCTCTGCTCATCGCTCAATACGCCGGGAACGAGCCGCACCACGGCATCGGCCATCACGGCTGCAGCCAATTCGCCGCCCGTGAGCACAAAATCGCCAATCGACACCTCTTTCGTAATCAAATGTTCGCGTATACGGTAGTCTATGCCTTTGTAATGGCCGCAGAGGATAATGATGTTTTCTTTCATCGAAAGCGCATTGGCCATCGGCTGGTCGAACTGCTGGCCGTCGGGCGTGGTAAAGATGACTTCGTCGTAGTCGCGCTCGGCTTTCAAGGCGCTGATACAGGCATCTATCGGCTGACACTGCATAACCATGCCGGCAAAGCCGCCAAAAGGATAGTCGTCCACGCGGCGGTGCTTGTCCGTCGTATAGTCGCGCAGGTTGTGCACATGTATCTCCACGAGGCCTTTTTTCTGCGCGCGGGCCAGGATGGACATGTTCACAAAACCGTCGAGCATCTCGGGCAATACAGTGATTATGTCTATGCGCATAACGTTTTCTCTTGTTTCTAATCCTGCGCAAAATTATCATTTTTTCCTTAATTTTGCTGCACAATCTGTGTCGCAAAACCACTCCAAGCATGACCTCGCAAGAACGTATCCTGCAGCTGCGCAACGAGCTGCATGCACACAACCACCGATATTATGTAAAGAACGCGCCCATCATTTCGGACCGCGAATTCGACGAACTGCTGGCCGAACTCGTCCGCCTCGAAGCCGAACATCCCGAACTTTACGACCCCAACTCGCCCACGCAGCGCGTCGGCAGTGACATCAGTGAAGAATTCACACAAATCGACCACACCTACCCCATGCTCTCGCTCGGAAATACGTACAGTCGGGAAGAAGTAGGCGCATGGTACAGCCGTGTAGCCGATTTGCTCGGACATGCACCTTTTGAGGTCTGCTGCGAGTTGAAATTCGACGGACTCGGCATCTCGCTCGTCTACGAAAATCGACGGCTGCTTCACGCCGTGACACGAGGCGACGGCCTGCGCGGCGACGACGTAACGCGCGGCATCCGCACCATCCGCACCATCCCGCTCACCTTGCCCGCCGAAGCGCCGGAATATTTGGAAATACGCGGCGAAGTACTCATGCCGTGGGAGCGCTTCGACCGACTGAACCGTTTGCGGGAACAACGGGGAGAACCGCTGTTTGCCAATCCACGCAACGCCGCTTCGGGCACCCTCAAATCGAAATCGTCGAACGTCGTAGCCGAGCGCGGCCTCGACGCTTATCTCTACTATCTGCCGGGAAACGGCCTGCCCGCCGACTCGCACTACGCCAACATGCAAGCCGCCCGCCATTGGGGGTTCAAGGTGAGCGAAGCCACGGCGCTGGCCCGGTCGCTCGACGACATTTACACCTACATCGACCGTTGGAATGAAGAGCGCCACCGGCTCCCCGTAGCCACCGACGGCATCGTGCTCAAAGTCGACAGCCTGCGACAGCAGGAGCAATTGGGCTACACGGCCAAGTCGCCGCGCTGGGCCATTGCCTATAAGTTTCCCGCCGAACGTGTGCTGACCCGTCTCGAAGCTGTCACCTATCAAGTGGGACGCACCGGAGCCGTGACGCCAGTGGCCAACATGCAGCCGGTGCAACTGGCCGGCACCGTAGTGCGCCGGGCTTCGCTTCACAACGAAGACATCATCCGCGGGCTCGATCTGCGCCTCGGCGACTATGTCTACGTCGAAAAAGCCGGCGAAATCATTCCTCAAATAGTCGGCGTCGAAACCTCGAAACGCGACGCCTCGACCGGGCCGCACGTAGAATTTATCAAAACCTGCCCCGAATGCGGCACGCCGCTCGTGCGCTACGACGACGAAGCAGCCCACTATTGTCCCGGCGAAAACTGCCCGCCGCAACTCAAAGGGCGCATCGAGCATTTCATCTCGCGCGACTGCATGAACATCGAATCGCTCGGCCCCGAGACCATCGGCGACTACTTCGACCGCGGACTGATACGCGACGCAGCCGACCTCTACGGCCTGACGCTTGCCGATTTGGCCGGTCCCGACCGTTCGCGCGAAAAGTCGGCGCGCAAAGTCATCGAAGGCCTGCGGCGCTCGGCAGCCGAAACCCCTTTCGAGAATGTACTCTTTGCTCTTGGCATCCGTTTCGTGGGAAAAGCCACAGCCAAGACGATAGCTCGCGCATTCCGGAGCATCGAGCGTCTGCAAGCCGCCACAGCCGAAGAACTGGCAGCCGTTCCCGGCGTGGGAAAAGTCATTGCACAGAGCGTAACGGCCTATTTCGCAGACACCATAAACGGCACACTCGTCGAACGTCTGCGTCAGGCCGGCCTGCAAATGGCCGTGACCGAAGCCGAGACCGCTCCTCTCTCGTCGCGACTTGCGGGAAAAACCATCGTCATCAGCGGAACTTTCGAACATCACTCGCGCGACGAATACAAACAGCTCATCGAGCGCCACGGCGGCAAGAACGTCGGCAGCATTTCCAAAAAAACCTCATTCGTGCTGGCCGGAAGCGACATGGGGCCGGCCAAACGCGAAAAAGCAGCGGCCTTAGGAGTTCCGCTCGTAGACGAAGACGCCTTTCTTTCTCTCCTCGAAGAATAAGCCAACATGCCAGTCATCCACATCGACTCGCTCTCCCACCCCGGCATCGAAGTTTTCAGCACCCTCACCGAGCCCCAGTTGCGCAATCGCCTCGAGCCGCAGAAAGGCGTGTTCATTGCCGAAAGTCCCAAAGTCATTCGCGTGGCCCTCGATGCCGGATACGAGCCACTTTCGCTGCTTTGCGAAGAACGCCATATTGCCGGCGATGCGGCCGACATTGCGGCCCGTTGCAGCCACATCCCCATTTATACCGGAAGCCGCGACCTGCTAGCCGCACTCACCGGCTACACGCTCACCCGCGGCGTGCTTTGCGCCATGCGCCGCCGGCCGCCGCTCAGCCTCGCCGAGATTTGCAAAGACGCCCGCCGTCTGGCCGTCATCGACAGCGTGACCGACACGACCAATATCGGCGCCATCTTTCGCTCGGCCGCCGCATTAGGCGTCGACGGCGTGCTGCTCACCACCACTTCGTGCGACCCGCTGAACCGACGCTCCGTTCGCGTCTCGATGGGCTCCGTTTTTCTCATTCCGTGGACGTGGATTGCCCACCCCGTGCGCGATCCCGCCTCGCAAGGCTTCCGCACCGCCGCCATGGCCCTCACCGAGCGCTCCGTGCCGCTCGATGCGCCGGCGCTCACGGCAGAACCGCGTTTGGCCCTCATCCTCGGCACCGAGGGCGACGGGCTTCCGCCGTCCACCATTGCTGCCGCCGACTACGTCGTCCGCATTCCCATGTCCCACGGCATCGATTCGCTCAACGTGGCCGCCGCTGCTGCCGTCGCTTTCTGGCAATTGCGCAGCCAACGCCCGGCCAAGAGCCACTCCGACCACTGACCGCAAAGCGGCAAAGCCCGTCCGTTTCACCCGTCGTTTTCCAAACTTACAGGGCGTAAGTTAGTGGAAAACCCTGTTGATAAGTTGTTGATAACTCAACTTGCAGGGAGTAATTCTG